>CAZRQE010000157.1:0-16085 GCA_964602175.1 uncultured Gemmatimonadaceae bacterium
GCCTCGATCAGGAGCCGGACGCGTCCCAGGCGGAAGTATCGTCCGGCCACCACACCGGCCGCGAATCCGGTGTCGTCGTACTCGAATACCTGGCCGGGGACGCCGTTCGACCCCGTAAAGCCGTCGATGTCGGTCATGCGAGCGTCCAGGGAGCCCAGTCCCGCGAAGGCGCCGATGTAGGTTCCCGCCGGACCGGAACCGTCCGGGCCGTCCTGGGCCTGCGCGGTGTCGACGAGGGCCAGCAGGCTCAAGAGCACCGGGGCAAGCGCGTACCGAGTCGAAATACTCAACATTATTGTTTAGTATTGTGCGCGCATGCGGGGTGGACACGTTGTAGACACTGCCGCACCGCTGTCCGGACCTGGCTCATGGAGATGTCCGGCTGGTCCGCCCGCTGGGCCACCCGGCGGGCGATATCGTCCAGGGTGCGGCGACCGTCGATGGACGAGACTACCATACGGATCATGGACGCCTCGGACCAGAACAGCGCCTGGCCCTCGAACGTCGGAATGGGCAGATGTCGAAAGACCAGCCAGGGCGGCGGGCCGGCGTCGGGGCGTGAGCCAATCTCCGGCGCTTCGGGCCGGGTGGCCGAGAACGCCAGCACCCACTCCACCTTTCCTCGACCGTTCAGCCTGGAGACGAGATAGGGCATGGTGGCGCTCTTCCACGGGCCCACGCGGAACCCCGCCCGCTCGGCCAGGTCGAACAGTTCCTCCCGGGCGAACCGGAGGGAGACGGGAACGTCCAGGTCGTACTTGAGGGGGCCCAGGTTCACCCAGCGCCCGCCCGGCCTGAGCAGCCGATGAAGGGTGCTGATCAGGTCGCGGACGTCCTCGGGCCCCTGGTCGATGAACCATGGGGTCAGCACCGTGTCGAAGGTTCCGGGATCGAGCGGCGGGTCGACCGCATCTGCAATCACGAAGTGGAAGCGGGCATCGTCCACCGGGCCCCGCGGTGCCGTTAGCGACCACTCCTTCACCGCGTGGTGCATGTCGCCCATCTCGAGGTTGGCCTCGCGGATGACCAGGGTCTCCCCGTGGGTCACGGCATGGGCCGCGGCAAAGAGGACCGGGTCCAGATCCATCACCATGATCTCCGCGTCCGGGTGGCGGTGATGGAGGTCGTAGGCGAGCCGGCACGCACCGGCGCCCATGACGAGCGTGCGTCCGGGCCCAAGGTCCCCCAGCATTTCCTCCACCATGGACAGGGCCCGCTCGTTCTCACCGTCGGCTTCCGAGGGCCAACCCCAGTCCCGGTATAGGTACGGCAGGTGATGTAGCGTCGCGGGTGCCTGGTGCGACCACGCCTGGCCCTCCGAGCGGGTCGTGGCTGGAACCAGTGGCTCGAGGATGGTGCGGACATTGGCCAGTTGCCCGGCGATCCCCCGGATCGTGGCCTCGCAGCGCCGCCGGGTGGCCGGCAGCAGGTCCGCCGCCTGGAGCTGCTCCCGGATGTCCCGGACGGTTCGCTCCACCTGGCGCTCCAGCCGGTCCAACTGGCGCCGGCACGACACGAGGTAGGCGAATGGCTCGGAGAGGAGCACGGGAATGCTCCCCAGCCGTGGGTAGACCTGTCCGCACCTGCGGCATCGGAGCGTCGGCGCTCTCAGGTCGAGGTCAGCCGAACACCGGGGGCAGACAACGGCGTGCAGAAGGCTCTCGACTTCCGTCCGCGAGCTGTGTCCTGCGCGCTCGCGCGGTGGTGTTCTGGACATCGATTTGTCTCGAATTGCAGTGCGGATTTGTCCACGGACTGCTAGAATGTTGGTATCCAGCGTCGGATACAAGGCGTTCAACGGGGGTGCGATGGCGCTGAAAATGCCGAGGATCGAGGGCCCGTTGGTCGCCGGGGTGGTGTTTCTGTCGTGCTCGACGCTCCCGTCCACTTCCGCGACGGACGAAGTGGAGGCGGTGCCGCACGCAGCGCCCGTATTGGTGCGGGCCCAGGAGGCGCATCCTTCGCCCCTGGCCACGGGCGCCGAAGCTCAGGCCATGGTCAACGAGTACTGTGTGCGCTGCCACAACGATGTCCGTCGCACGGCATTCCTGGAGCTGGACCAGTACGACGCCGCGAACCCGGCGGCCCACCCGCAGATCTGGGAGAAGGTGGCCGGCAAGCTGCGCGCGGGGGCCATGCCGCCGGGCGGTGTGCGACGGCCCGACCGACAGACCTACGACGAGGTAGCGGGTTGGCTTGAGTCGGAGCTGGACGCCGCCTGGGTGGCGAGTCCGAACGTGGGTCGGATCAACGCGGTGCACCGCCTGAACCGGACCGAGTACAACAACGCCATCAACGACCTGCTGGGACTGGATGTCGATGTCATCGACGCTCTTCCCGGCGACGAGACCATGGGCGGCGGGTTCGACAACGTCGCGGACGCACTCAGCATCTCGCCGCTGCACATGGAGCGCTACATGTCCGTCGCCCGTACGGTCACACGGCTTGCGGTCGGGCTGCCGCCGGTGGGGGCGGGCTCGTCCCGCTACGCCGCCGACGACGCCAGGCGACAGAACGTGAGGATGAGCGACGATCTGCCGCTCGGCTCCCGTGGCGGCATGGCGATCCGCCACACGTTCCCGGTGGACGGCGAATACCGAATCCGGGTCCGTCTGCAGAAGAACTACGCGGGTTACGCCCGGGGGCTGGCGTGGCGGCAGGAACTCGAAATCCGCATCGACGGAGAGTTGGCGGCCACGCTCGCGTTCGGCGGCGACGCGCTCCAGCATAGGCCCGTGGCCAACAGCTATGCCGGTGCGGGTGGCGGTCCGGGCTGGCCCGGGTCTCCCGAATGGGAAGACTACGCGAAGTTCGGCGCCGAGGCTCCTCTCGCAGCCACCGTGCGCGTCCAAGCGGGGAGCCGAATCGTCGGCCTCTCGTATGCCAGGGATCTGGGCTACGGCGAGGAGTACCTCCTTCCGCAGGTTCCCGTCCAGACGCGTGGCCAGATCGACTACTTCAACAACGAGCACTTCGGCTTGTCGGGGGTGCTCGGCGTGGAGATCGACGGCCCCTTCGGCGAGACGGCGGTGGCCGACAACACCTGGAGCCGGGAGACGATCTTCGTCTGCGAGCCCGGGTCCGGCGCCACCGACGAGGCCTGCGCGACAGAGATCCTGACGGCAATGGCGCGGCGCGCATACCGCCGTCCGGTGACCGGCGAGGACGAGGAAGTCCTCCTGCGCTTCTACCGCATGGGCAGGGACGAGGGCGGGAGCTTCGACCGCGGAATCCAGCTGGGGCTGGAGCGGATCTTCGTTGACCCGGACTTCCTGTTGCGCGTCTACCGCGACCCGGAGAGACCCAGTCCCTACCCGCTGAGCGACCTGGAGATCGCGTCCCGGCTTTCCTTCTTCCTGTGGAGCAGCATTCCGGACGAGGCGCTCCTTGGGGAGGCCGAGATGGGCCGGCTCACCGATCCTGCGGTCCTGAGGGAACAGACGCGGCGCATGCTGAACGACTCCCGGGCCCGTGAAACGCTCGTGGACGACTTCGCCAGCCAGTGGCTGAAGCTCCGTGAACTGGACGACCGGCTCCTGCAGGACGACATCTACATCGAGTACGGCCACAACCTTCGCGAGGCCATGGAAGAGGAGACCAGGCTCTTCCTCGACTACAACATCCGCGAGGACAGAAGCGTGCTGGAGCTTTTGGATGCCGACTACACCTTCGTGAACGAGCGGCTTGCGGACCACTACAACCTTCCCCGCGTCGCGGGGAGTCACTTCCGCCGGGTGCCGCTTCCCGATCTGGAGAAGCGGGGCGGCCTTCTGGGCCACGCCAGCGTCCTCACGGTCACTTCGTACCCCGAGCGGACCACTCCTGTGCTCCGGGGCAAGTGGATTCTGGAGAACATCCTGGGCCGTCGCGTGCCTCCGCCCCCGCCCGGGCTCGACACGAGCCTGGAACCATCCGAGGACGACGGAGGCGCGCGGCAGCCGACCATCCGGGAGCGGCTCGCCAGGCACCGCACGGACCCGACCTGCGCCAGTTGTCACCGGACGATCGATCCGCTGGGATTCGCGCTCGAGGCGTACGATGCGGCGGGCGGCCGCCGCGTGATCGACGAACTGGGCAACCCGGTCGACGACACCGGTCTGTGGCCGGAGACCGACCAGGAGATACGGGGACTGGCGGGTCTCCGCGGCCTCCTGCTGGAGAACAGGGAACAGTTCGTCCGCACCGTGACGACCAAGCTCATGCAGTATGCGCTGGGGCGCGATGTGGAGTACCATGACCAGCCAACGATCCGCACGATCATGCGCGACGCGGAGGCGGAAGACTACACCTGGTCGTCGATCATCCGGGGCATCGTGGAGAGTCCCCAGTTCCTGATGAGGATGAGCGCGCCTTCAGCGCCGGCGACCGGACCGCCAGGCCTGCCGAGCCGTGAATCCGGAGAGGAAAGACATGGACCTGATCACCGGTAGGCACATCTCGCGGCGCACCGTCCTGCGCGGGGCCGGGGCGGCGCTGATGCTGCCGTTCCTGCAGGCGATGACACCGGCTCGTCTGACGGCCGTCAGCGGCCCCAGGCGCAAGTCTCCGCACAGGTTCCTCGCCTACTACACGCCCAACGGACAGTCCATGCCGTACTGGACCCCGACCGGTGAAGGCCGTGACTTCGCGCTCTCCGAAATCCTGGGTCCGCTGGAGCCGTTCAGGAACAGGATCATCATTCCGACCGGCGTGAACGCGTCGTGGAACTTCAACCACGCCGGGGGTCCCACCAGCTTCCTGACCGGCATGGTGGGGCGGTCGCTCGGCGACATCGACGCGGTCGACAACACCGACATCATCGCCGCGGAGTCGATCGACCAGATACTGGCGCGCGAGTGGGGCAGGGAGACGCAGCTGGGATCGCTGGAGCTGTCACTGGATGGCCCGCCCAACGCCGGCACGTGCGCCATCCTGAACTGCGCGTACACGCACACCATCTCCTGGCGGACCCCCACCCAGCCACTCCCGATGGAGAACCATCCGCGGACCGTCTTCGAGCGGCTCTTCGGCGATACCGGAACGACCGACCGCGAGCCGCGGGAGCGGCGCCTGCACCAGCAGAAGAGCCTGCTGGACTCGGTCAACGACAAGTTGCGGGCGCTGAGGCGCGAGCTGGGTCCCGAGGACCAGCGCAGCGTCGAGCAGTATACCGAGGCGGTGCGGGACGTGGAGCGGCGGATCGTGATCGCGGAGGAGCAGCTGGACGTGGACCTCCCGAACATGGAGCAGCCGCAGGGCATCCCGGAGACGCTGGAGGACCACCTGGAGCTGCTGCTCGACATGCAGATCCTGGCCTACCAGGCGGACATCACCCGGGTGTCGACGATGATGATCGGACGCGAGGTGAACGCGCGGCCGTATCCGCAGATCGGCGTGCCCGAGGCATGGCATCCGCTGTCCCACCACGGCAACAGGCCCGACCTCGTGAAGTACGTGGCGAAGATCAACCGGTACCACGTCGAACTCTTTACGCGCCACCTGACCAAGCTGAGCCGGACACCGGACGGGGACGGCTCGCTGCTGGACTCGATCACCGGGCTGTACGGATCGGGGATCTCCAACAGTCAGCGGCACGCGGGTGACAACATCCCGCTGGTCGTCTTCGGCGGCGCCAACGGCAAGCTGAACGGCGGACAGCACATCAAGTATGAGGGCGGACCGACGCACGCGAACCTGCTGGCCACGCTCATGGACAAGATGGACATGCCGATGGACAAGGTCGGCGGCAGTACGGGGCGGCTTCCCATCGACACCCTCGGCGAGCTCTGAGCCGCGGGACAGGCTGTGGCTGACCGATGCCGATCTTCGAGTATCGATGCCGGGATTGCGGTGAGGAGTTCGAGTGTCTGGTGCTGCGCTCGTCCGGCCCGCTCCGGTGCCCCGCCTGCCACGGCGAAGATCTGGAGAAGCTGATTTCCCTGCACACCGTCAGCTCCGAGCATTCACGGAAGCGCGCGCGGCAGAGTGCCCGGGCGCACGCCAGCGGGATCCGCCGTGAAAAGCAGCACGAGGACCACAAGGTGTTGCACGAGCATCTCGCGGACGACCACTGATGAGGACCGTGTCGATCCGGACGGCGGCGGGAGGCCTGGTGGTCGCAGGCGCCGTGTCGTGCCAGCCGGCGCCGGACGCGGACCGCGAGACCGCGCAGGCCACCGGCTACGAGCTGGTGCAGGGCTGGGGCGGCGCTCGCGAGGACATGGGGACCGTAACGGCGGTGGATGTCGACGATGACGGCAACGTCCATGCCTTCCGCCGGGACGCCAACGATGTGTTGAAGCTCGACGCCGACGGGAACCTGCTGGAGGAGTGGGATCAGGACTTCGCCCAGTGGGCGCACGGCATCCGCGTCGGGCCCGGCGGTGCGGTCTGGACCGTCGACGGACAGGGGCACCAGGTCAAGAAGTGGAGCCAGGACGGCCGGGAGCTTCTCATGACCCTCGGCGAATTCGGGGTGGCCGGCGAGACTCCCGACCACTTCGATCGTCCTACGGACATCGCCTTCGGACCCGACGGGGAGCTGTTCATCTCCGACGGCTACGGGAACAGCCGCGTAGTGAAGTACGACCGCAACGGGACGTTCATCAAGGCGTGGGGCGAACCCGGTACCGGGCCGGGACAGTTCAACCTTCCGCACACCATCGTGGTCGACGCGCGCAACCGCGTGCTCGTGGGCGACCGGGAGAACGCCCGCATCCAGATCTTCGACCTGGACGGCAATCTCCTCGAGGTGTGGGACCACCTGGGCTCGCCGTACGGTCTCGCGATCGACGACAACGACCGGCTCCATGTGGCCGACCTCGTGAACGCCAGGATCTGGATCGCCCGGGCCGGCGACGGCGAACTCCTGGAGACCATCGAGGACACGAAGGCCATCCACTGGGTCGCTGTGGACGGACCGGGCAACGTGTACGCCGCCACCCCCGCGGCTTCCGACAGTCAGTTCTGGGACGATCCGTCCGAGGTCTGGTACCTGAGGAAGTATCGCAAGGTCGGGGACCCGTGATCGGGCCTGCCGTCAGGGTGTCCGGGGTTGCGGTCGGCCTCGGGCTCCTCGCCGCGGCTTTAGGGGCACAGGGGGGGGCGCGTGCACAGGAGAGGCTGCGTGCACAGGAGAGCGCTCACGCCCACATTCTGCAGGTGGTCAATCCCGAAGCGGCTTCGGTGGCCGAGCTGGGGTTCCTGCGGCAGGCGTTGGGCGAGGCGGGCACCGCGGCCGAGTATGCTTCGTTCGCGGCGGGCGGGCAGCAGCGGCCGGGCGATCTTGGGGCCATGAAGACGCATGCCGGCAACGTCCTGCACGCGCTGGATCCTGCCCGGATGGATGCCGGCCCCGGCCTGGGCTTTGGGCTGGTGGAAGCATCCCGCCAGACCATCGCGCATGTTCGGATGGCGGCCGATGCTCCTGACTCGTCGGAGAGCCTGCGCGCACACGCGGGTCACGTGGTGAGCTGTGTGCAAAACACCCTTGCGCGTGCCCTCAGGATGCTGGAGATCACCGAGCGCATCCGCGCGACGGGGTCGGCAGAGGAGGCCGACCAGCTGTCCGACGAACTCTACACCCTGGGCTTCCAGCTCCGGAACGGTGTGGACGCGAATGGAGACGGGCGCATCACGTGGCAGCAGGGCGAGGGCGGGCTGTACGTGGCCCAGGAGCACATGCAACTGCTGTTGAAGGGGGAGGGGATCGGATGACGCTGCCCCTGGCGCTTGCGGTGGCTCTCGCGGCTGCGGACGATCCGGCCGGCGCTATCACCGCCCCGGCTACGGGCGATCCGCCCGGCGTGACAACCCTCCCTGTGGGTGATCCCCCACTGGTGGAGGCCGCGAAGAACGGCGACGAGGCGACGCTGCGCACGCTGGTGGAGCAGGGCGTGGACGTGAACGCCACGGGTGGCGACGGCGCGACCGCGCTGCTGTGGGCCAGCCACCGGGATCTGCCGGAAAGCGTGGCACTGCTCATCGCTGCCGGGGCCGATGTGGACCGGGCCAATGACCTGGGCGCGACGCCACTGTGGGCGGCGGGCGAGAACGGCAGCGTGGCGGTGACCGAGTTGCTCCTGGATGCCGCGGCGGATCCGAGCCGCGCGCTGCGCCATGGCGAAACCCCACTCATGGCCACCGCGCGGGCGGGCGCCGCGCGGGTTGCCGAGCTGCTCCTGGATCACGGGGCGGATCCGAACGCGACCGGACCTAGAGACCAGACGGCGCTGATGTGGGCGGTGCTGAATCGCGCTCCGGACGTGGTGAAGGTTCTACTGGATCACGGGGCGGACGTGCACGCCCGGACGTCTGTGACCCTTGAGCTGAAGGCGCACGAGCCCCACACGCATATCCAGAACCAGGGGTGGTTCGAACACGGTGGCAACACCGCCCTGATGTTTGCGGCGCGTGTCGGGGACACGGAGTCGACGAGGCACCTGGTGGCCGCCGGCGCCAACGTGGACGACCGGTCGGGCTTCGGCGTCAGCGCACTGGCGATGGCCGCCTACTCGAACTTCCGCACGCTGGTGGCCGAGCCGGCCTTCTCGTCGGGCGGTCCCTACACGATGGGTGGCCGCGAGGGCTTCCGTCCCGGCCGGTTCGGGGAGGTCGTGGAACTCCTGCTGGAGGCCGGCGCCGACCCCAACGCCGGATCAGACAGGTTCACGGCATTGCACGCCGCCATCCTGCGCCACGACCAGCGCTCCGTGGACCTGCTCCTGGAGCACGGGGCCGACGTCACGCTTCCGATCGCTGCCTTCACGCCCCACCAGCGCGGGTCCAACCAGGCCTTCTACTTCCACAACGGCTGGATCGGCGCCCGGCCGGTGTGGCTTGCCGCCCGATACGGTACGGCCGGCATCCTTCGCAGCCTTCTGCAACACGGGGCCGACCCGCGATTCGTGCACCGCAGCGAGTATTTTGCCGGCAGTGACGGCGCCCTGACGTCGGGAATCTTCGCGGCCCGGCAGCTGGAGGTCACCAGCACTCTCATGGCGGCCCTCGGCATGAACAATGCGGGAAGGCCGTGGGTCTACGAGCGCGTCTGCACACCGGAGCACGAGCAGGCGACGCTGGAGAAGGTGCAGCTATTGGTGGACGCCGGTGCAAACCTCGCCATGACGACCGCCGAAGGCTTTACGGCCCTCGATCAGGCCAGGGCGCTGAAGTACGAGTCGGTCGTCGAGGCGCTCGTGGCCGCTGGCGCGGCCGGAGGCGTGGGTTCGGACGAGACCGAGTACGACTTCCTGAACCGGAGGACGCGGGGAGGCTGCGGCTAGGCAACCGTGGTCGGGCGTAGCGGACGCCCCCAGGCCTCAGTGCCCCGCCGCCATCCCGTCCATCCGCGGTTCCGACGCCGCTGCCCACCCCCGCTCGAGCCTCATGATCGCCTGCCCGCCACCGAAGAACACGCCCGTGGGGTCGGCCAGCACGTGCCCCATCGCCTCCAGCTGCCGCCGCACCGCGAGCGGCACGACGGGCTCGATGGCCACGCGGTTCCCGGACAGGTGGTTGAAGCGCGCGGCATCCAGCGCCTGCTGCAGGTCCATGCCGAAGTCGACGAGGTTGATCAGCACCTGGACGTGCCCCTGGGGCTGCATCGCGCCTCCCATTACCCCGTAGCTGAGCCACGGCTCCTCCCGCCCATCGTCCGCCGTCTTCGTGACGAAGGCCGGGATGATCGTATGAAACGGCCGCCGCCCCGGGCCTACCGCGTTTGCCCGATCGGGATCGAGCGAGAACCCGACGCCGCGGTTCTGGAGCGCAAACCCGGTCCCCGGCACCACTACGCCCGACCCGAACGCGCTCGCGATGCTGTTGATGAACGACACCATGTTGCCGTGGCGGTCCGCGACCGTGAAGTAGGTCGTCTCGCTCGCGGTGATCGCCGTGCCGGGATCGGCCCGCTCGATGGCGCGTTCGGGATCGAGCAGCGCGCGCCGCGCATCGATGAACTCGTCGCTCAGCAGATCGTCCGGCGTCACCCTCATGTTGCCGGGGTCGCCGACGAAGTGCTCCAAATCGGCGTACGCAAGCTTCTTGGCCTCGATGAGGTGGTGCAGGTACGCCGTCGAGTTGTGTCCCATGGCGTGCAGGTCGAACGGTTCCAATAGTCTGAGGATTTCAAGGGCGGCGATCCCCTGGCCGTTGGGCGGCAGTTCATGGAGGCGGTAGCCCCGATACGGGACGGAGATAGGGTCGACCCAGTCCACGCTGTGCGACCGCAGGTCGTCCATGGTGAGGAATCCGCCCAGTTCGGAGACGCGCTCGACGATCGCTTTGCCCAGCTCGCCGCGATAGAGCACATCCGGTCCGCCCGCCGCGATCAGGCGCAGCGTGCGCGCGAAGTCGGGGTTGCTGAACCACTCGCCGGGGCGCGGCGCGCGCTCGCCGTCGATCAGGAACGTCTTGCGCGCGCCCTCGTCCCGGCTGAGCATCTCCTCCGCCCCCTCCCAGAAGTCAACGATCACCGGGCTCGCGGGGAAACCCTGTTCCGCGATGCGGATCGCCGGTTCCAGCGCTTCGGCGAGCGAGATGGTGCCGTAGTGGTCGAGCAACGTCTGCCAGCCGGCCACGGCGCCGGGCACCGTGATCGTCTCGGCGCCGGAGCGCGGCATCTGCTCGTGACCGCGGCCCACCAGTTCGTCGCCAGTCATGAGGGTGCCGGCGCGGCCACTCGCGTTGAGCCCGACCATGCGCTGCTCGTCGGCCAGCCACACGATCGCGAACATGTCCCCGCCGATGCCCGTCATCATGGGTTCGACCACGTTCAGCATGGCGGCGGTGGTCACAGCCGCGTCGATCGCGTTGCCGCCGCTCTGCAGCACGGCCAACCCGGCGCCCGTGGCGAGGGGCTGGCTCGTGGCGACGACCCCGTTCGGCGCGTAGACCGTCGAGCGGCCCGCCATCGTCCCGGACCGGTCCTGCTGGGCGTGGGCCGCGTGGCCGTGGCCGATCGCAAGGCCGATGGCGGCGAACGCGGGGAGGATGCGCGTGCGCGGGGCGGCGAGCTTGCGCAGGGCGGCGAGCTTGCGCAGGGCGGGAGCGGGCAGGATGCGCATGGGGTGCACTCCTTGCGGGACTGTGTGGCGATGCGCGAGGCTGGTCGTCAACCTCGCGGGCCGGATGGTTGCGATCAAGCGCCCGCATTCCCGCCAGAGACACTCCATGACGCTCCACGAATTCCTGGACTGCCACTTCGGTGCCGATGGCGACGATGTGCTCCGTCGCATGCTCAACGAGGGCGCCGACCCGAACCGGCGTGACGAGCCGCACCGCGAGACCCCGCTTCACACGGCCACGCGCCGCCGGCGCGCCTCGGCTGTCGACATTCTCCTTGCTCACGGAGCCGACATCGATGCCCGCACGGCGGGCGGCAAGACCGCATACGCACACGCCGCCCGGCGCGGGTTCGACGACGTTGCCGCCCTGCTCGCCCGGCGCGGAGCCGACACCGCACTGAACGAAGCCGACCGATTTGCGGTCGCGATCGTGGGCGGTCGCCTCGATGAAGCGCGCGCCATCCTCGCCGCTCATCCCGGCGTGGCCCGCACCGGCAACCCCGAAGAGGACCGCCTTCTGGCGGATGTCGCCGGCCGCAACGACCGCGAGCCGGTGGCGTTCCTGATCAAGGCCGGCGCTGACCTGACCGCAAGGGGTCTCGACTCCGGGACGCCGCTGCACCAGGCGGCGTGGTTCGGACAGCCCGCCAACGCTCGCATGTTGATCGATGCGGGCGCGCCGCTCGACATATTCGAGGACGTCCACGATTCGTCGCCCCTGCACTGGGCCGTCCACGGCTCCCGCTTTTCCGGCGGGGCCGACGAGCGCCAGGATGCCTATGTGGAACTGGTCGAGATGCTGCTCGCGGCCGGGTCCAGCCTGCACTACCCGGACGATCCGGGTGGCGACGCGTATCGCAAACGGCTTCTGGAAGACGCGACCCCGCGGGTCCTGGAGGTGGTGCGGAGAGCCGTGGCCTGAGCGTCATGAGGGGTCGGAGATCCGCGCGGATCCGGGAACGGCGCGGATCCGGGGGCGGCGCGGCTGTCACGGGCGGGCCGCCATGCGTATCATCTCCGCATCGGCCACTCATTCCCGGAACGGAACATGAATCACCGACGCCGCTCCCCGACCTCCCTCGCCGCGCGCCTCCTCGTGCTCTTCGCACTCATGGCGGTCATGGCAGGATGCGAGTCGCCCCAAAGCGCCTCCACCGGGGACCCCGCCATCCCCATCACGGAAAGCGTCTACACGGATCGCGCCTTCGAACGTCGGCTCATCGACGCCACGCGCGACTTCGTCCTGCACGCCATGCGCGCGCACGGCACCCCCGGGCTCAACCTCGCGATGGGCTACCGGGGCGAGCTGATCTGGGAGGCCGGCTTCGGGTGGGCCGATGTCGCGGCGGGGAAGCCGATGACGCCCGAGACCGTGTACCACTCGGGCTCGCTGGGGAAGACGTACACGGCCACGGCGATCATGCACCTGGTCGACCGGGGCGTGATCGCGCTGGACGACCCGATCAGCCGGCATCTGCAGTTCGAGGTGCACAACCCGCTCGGCGACCGCGACGTCACCGTCCACGATCTGCTCACCCATCGCTCCGGGCTTTCCGGCGGCGGGGCCAAGGGGGTGTGGGACAAGCCCGTGCCGCTCGAAGAAGCACTCAGGGCAAGCTACGCCAGCGACACAAGCCCGCTGCTCGGGGCGACAACGCCGTTCTGGATCGGCAAGGTCGGCGCTCAGTTCAACTACTCCAACCCCGGCATCGCGACGCTGGGGCTTATCGTGCAGACGGCGAACCCGGACGGGCTGTCGTTCTCGGACTACGTGCAGCGGCACATCATGGACCCGTTGGGGATGGAGTCGTCGCAGTATCCGCCCGCGCAGCACGAGGACTACGTGCGGCCGGACATTTGGGAGAACATGAGCACGGGCTATGCGCGCATGGGTTCGGCGTGGGTTCCGAGCGTGCCGCTGTACTTCAGCCACTATCCGGCGGGGGGCGTGGTGGCGAAGCCGGCCGATCACATCCGGCTGCTCACGGCCATGATGAACGGCGGCGAGTACGGCGGCTACCGGGTGCTCGAGGCGGGGACCGTCGACGAGATGCTGACGCCGCAGTATGAGGACGAGATCGGCCCGGGGATCCAGGTCGGCCTGGTGTGGCGGCTGCGCAGTCACGGGGCGCGGAGCATGTCGTTCGCGCACGCCGGGGGCCACATGTTCGGGTGGCGGACGGAGGGGTACGGGTGGCCGGAGCTGGGGGTGACGCTGATGGTGGCGCACAACCAGTGGAGTCTGCCGGACGCGTCGCCGGAGGGCGGCATGATCACCGGCTTTGTGGAGGACTGGCTGACGGCCGAGCCGCCGGATGTGGACTTGGCGCCGGCGTCGGCGGAGTGGGCGTGGAAGGTGTCCTACGTCCGAGGGGTGACCTATGCCGCGATGTTCAGGATGTTCGTTGGCGTCGAGGGCGAGATCCCGGCGGACGGGCTGGAGGAGGCGATCGCGTCGACGCGGGTACTGCCGGGGGGCAGGGAGGACTGGGATGCGGACGGGTTCAGGGAGGGGGTGAGCGACATCCGCGAAGCGGGGTTCGGGTATGAGGAGGTCAATGGGTTCTGGGCGTCGGAAGCCAGCCGGGTGACGGTGGAGGAGGCGGAGGTGATCCTGAGGGAGCTCGGGGCGCGGTTTCCTGGGTCCAGCGCCATCATGTTCCCGCCGGCGCGGGGGGAGTTTAGATAGTTAACCAAAATGTTTAGTGTCGAAGGGAGCGACCGCGTTTCAGCTGAAACGTTTTTACGTGTTTCTGACGCACAATTGCCAACACTTAACATAAATGTTTAGTGTAGGCGCTCTACGAATTGTCCCGATCGGGATTGCCGCACTGACTTCGCTCGCGGGCTGCGGGGGCGGGGAGGACGGCGGCCAGCGGGAGAACGGCGGTGCACCAGAGGAGCCTCCCGCCGCAATGCGCTCAATGGGGCAGCCCTCCTTCGATTCGTCGGAGCATCCGGATCTTGGGGAACTGAGCTCTGTCGTAGCCGGCCTGTTCCTTCCGGGCAGCGGACTGGTCCTGGTGGAACGAAGCGAGATCCACTTGATCGACCTTTTGTCCGGCACAACTCGCGTGGTGGGCCGGGAAGGAGAGGGACCGCGGGAATTCCGCCATATCGGGCGCGCGAGACGCGTGCCGGGCGGCATTCTGGTCTCGGACGTGCCCCGTCGTCGTATGTCGGTGATCTCTCACGGCGGTGAGTTTCTGCGCTCACGAAGCGTTGTCGACGCGGAGTTCGGGGACTATTTCGGTGCGTATCCGGTGGGCGTTCATCCGGACGGCCGGATCGTGTTCCGCGACGGCATCGCGGAGATGGGCAGGGACTACGACGGGCAAACCTGGAATCCAGCCACGTACGTCACCGTACGGGACGATGGCGCGCTTGAGATCGTCGCGGAGGCTACCGGAAATGAGGTCTACTTCGGATCGACACGAAGCGGCGACGTGGTGTTCGGGCATCAGACCCACGAAGCCGCGACTGCAGACCACCTCATCGTTGCCGAGACGTCCCGGGGGGCCATTGGCGTGCTGGACTGGAGCGGTCGAGAGCTTGGGCAGATCCCCATGCCGGCAGGCGCACGGGTGCCCGACGCCAGGGCGGTGGGGCGTCGGGTGCTTCTCGGACGATGGCAGCGATTCGCGGAGAGGTTGAACAGGCTCGGCGCGACCGGTCAGATACCGTTCGCACCCAGGGATTTCGATTCATCCGGTGCGTCCGAGCCGGACCTGAAGGACTGGCCGATCAACGAAGTGGCCCCAGCCATCGACGCCGTTCTGACCGACTTCGACGAGCGGCTGTGGGTCAGGGACTACCGTTTGCCGGAGCAGGACAGCGTAACCTGGCGAGTGTGGGACATCGACCGGCAGGAACTGCTCTTCACGGCGCGAATCGGCGGAGAGGAAGAACTGCTCGACGCACGGGGCGACCTGGTGTTGCTGCGCCGGCTGGACGAGTTCGACGTGCCCCGAGCCGTGGCTGTACCTTTGAGAGCGGAGACCCCGGGCAAGGAGTGACAATGCGCAACTGTGCATCGATGTGCGTCGCGGCGGCGGCGATCGCGCTTCACCCCGGTCAGGCGAACGGCCAGGACCGGAGCACGCTTTCCGACGAGGTGCGGTCCTACCTGAGCGTCTCGGCGCCCGTCGTAGCGCTCGAGAACGTGCTCCTGTTCGACGGCACCGGCGGACCCGCGCAGGCCGGCCAGACCATCGTCATCCGTGGCAACCGCATCGAGGCGGTCGGCGCGGCGGGTGCCGTCGACATCCCCGCCGATGCCGAACGCCTGGACCTGGCGGGCCACTCGGTCATGCCCGGAATGGTCGGCCTCCACAACCACCTGTACTACTACCAGAGTGCGCCGAGGGTGGCGCAGATGCAGTATTCCGGCCCGCGTATCTATCTGGGGGCCGGCGTCACGACCGTCCGCACGACGGGCAGCATGTCGCCCTATCAGGACATCTCCCTCAAGGGCGCGATCGAACGCGGGGAGACACCGGGCCCCCGCATCGTCATCACGGCGCCCTATGTCATCAGTCCCGGGCCGGACGAGCGGCTCAGGGATCTGGGCATGTACGTGATCCGGGACGAGGAGTCCGCGCGCCGGTACGTCCGCTACTGGGCCGCGGAGGGCGCGGAGTGGGTGAAGGTCTACACGCAGATCTCCCGGGAAGCGCTGGGCACAATCGTCGACGAGGCCCACAGGCAGGGAATGAAGGTCATGGGCCACCTGTGCTCCGTGAGCTTCCGCGAAGCCACCGCGCTCGGCATCGACAACCTGGAGCACAGCCTCTGGGCCAACTCGGACTTCGACGCCACGCGCGAGCCCGACAAGTGCAGTCCCAACCTTTCCTTTTCGCTGGCCGAACTCGACGTCAACAGCCCCGCCGTGGACGTCACGATCAACGAGATCGTCGAGGCGGGTGTGGCCATCACCTCCACGCTGGCCGTTGCGGAGCAGGCGACTCCGGCCGTCCCCGACCTGACGGAGAGGGATCTCGAGGCGCTCCCCGATCACGTGGTTCAGACCGAAATGGAGCG
>CAZRQE010000158.1:0-11060 GCA_964602175.1 uncultured Gemmatimonadaceae bacterium
CCACGTCGCCCTGCTCGGCTACGAGGAAACGCGCGCACCGACCGTCCCGCTCGCGGCCGCCGCCACCGCCGCGTCCCTGCTCACGGCGCTGATCCTCTTCCTCCTCCCGCTCTCGACGCGCCCGCCCCTGCTGCGCCGCACCGTCACGGCGTGGGCGTTTCTCGCCCCGGCCGCCCTTCTCCTCGCCGTCTTCACCTTCGGCCCCCTGCTCTTCTCGCTGTGGATCTCACTGCACGAGTGGCATCTCGTCGATCCCGTGCATCCTTTCGTAGGACTTGACAAATATAGTGATATTATATTAGATGCTGACTGGTGGGCAGCGCTGCGCAACACCGCGATCTTCACATTGCACGTCCCCCTCGCCATGGCCGTCGCCCTGGCCCTCGCGCTGCTCACCCGGGGGTCGCGGCGTTCGGTGCGCCTGGCCCGCCTGGCCCTGTTCCTCCCCGGCATCACCAGCGTGGTCGCGATCGCGGTGGTGTGGAAGTGGCTGCTGAACGACGGGTACGGCCCCGTCAACCGGCTGCTGGAATCCGCCGGCCTGGCCCCGGTGGCGTGGCTCACCTCGCCGGAGGTGGCGCTGGTCACCCTCATGGCGATCAGCGTGTGGATGGTGGTCGGCTACCAGATGGTCGTCTTCCAGGCGGGGCTGGCGGCCATCCCGCGGGACTGGTACGACGCGGCGCGCGTGGACGGAGCGGGCGCGGTGCAGCGCTTCCGGCACATCACGCTGCCGGGACTGCGCCACACTCTGTTCTTCGTGCTGGTCACCTCGGTGATCGGCTCGTTCCAGGTCTTCGGGCTCGTCTACGTGATGACCGAGGGCGGCCCGCTGGGTGCCACGGACGTGGCCGTCTACCACATCTACCGCGAGGCCTGGGAGTTCCTCCGCTTCGGCAACGCGGCCGCGATGAGCTGGATCCTCTTCGCGGTGGTGTTCGCCGCGACGTGGCTGCACTTCCGGCTGCTCGAGAGGAGGATGGTCCATGCGTGAGGGCACACGGGCGATGCGTGAGCGCACGCGGGCCATGCGCGAGCGTGCACGCGCCGCGCGCACCCTCCCGGCGCTCCGCACCGCCGTCCTGGTGGGCACCTGCCTGGTCATGGCGGCGCCCTTCCTGTGGATGGCCGTCACCTCGCTGATGGGCCAGCTCGAAGTCTTTGCGGGCCGCGGCATCCTGCCTGCCGCACCGCTCTGGTCAAACTACCCCGAGGCGCTGACCGCCCAGCCGTTCGGCCGCTATTTCCTGAACTCGCTGGTCTTTTCCGTGGCCGTCGTGGCCGGGCAGATCGTGACCGCCACCACCGCCGGGTATGCCTTCGCCCGCATCGACTTTCCCGGGCGGCAAAAGGTGTTCATGCTCTTCCTGGCCACCATGATGGTGCCCGTAGTCATCGTCCTCATCCCCCGCTTCCTGCTGATCGACGCCCTCGGCTGGATCGACACCTACCAGGGCCTGATCTCCACCGAACTCGTCTCCGTTTGGGGCATCTTCCTGATGCGCCAGTATTTCCGCACGCTGCCCCGCGAGCTGGAAGACGCCGCGAGGGTGGACGGCGCCGGCCCGTTCCGGGTGTTCCTCGGCGTTGCGCTGCCGCTGGCGAAGCCCGCCGTGGCCACCCTGGCGCTCTTTGCCTTCATCGACGCGTGGAAGAACCTGCTGTGGCCGCTCCTGGCGACGCGATCCATGGAGATGCGCGTCGTCGAGGTGGGAATCGCCGCATTCCACTCGACCTACGAGATCAACTGGCCCTATCAGATGGCGGCGGGCGTGGTGGCGGTGCTGCCGATCGCGCTGCTCTTTCTGTTCACTCAGCGGTATTTCGTGCGCGGGATACAGCTCGAGGGAATCCGCTGATGGTATGTTCCGACCCGCCCCGCACCGCTCCGAGGCGCGGTGTCGAGGATGGATCCGGGTAAATTGACAAACTAGTCTGACTGGTTAGATTGGACCGAACATGAACGCTGTGTTTTCAACCTACGAAGCAAAAGCGAGGTTCTCCGAAGTGATGCGGCTGGTGCGGGAGGGGGGAACGGTAACCGTCACCTACCGAGGCGATCCGGTAGCGGAAATCCGTCCGTTCGAACGCGGGGCCATGAGCGTCGAGGAACACTTCGCCGAGCTTGAGAAACGGGGGATTCTTGTGCCAGCGAAGCATCCCAGCCTGCCGATCCGGGTGGGCGCTGCGAGGCCGGGCGCGCTCGAGCGCTTCTTCGCGGAGCGCGGCGAATGAGCGTTGCCTACGTGGACACCTCGGTCATGGTCGCCATCGCGTTCGGGGAGGACGGCGCGGATGCTCTCGCGGACCGGCTCAACGGGTTTTCCCGCGTGATCTCGTCGAATCTGCTCGAGGCCGAGTTGCGCGCGGCGTGTTCACACGAGGGGTGCCGGGTGCCTGTGGACCTGCTCGACCGGATCGGCTGGATCCTGACCAACCGTCCCCTTTCCGACGAGATCAGGACGGCGCTGGGCGTGGGCTATCTGCGCGGCGCCGATCTCTGGCACGTGGCGACCGCGCTGTACGCGGCGCCCGATCCAGGCGCGATCTCGTTTATCACACTCAACGACAGCCAGGCCCGGGTGGCCGCGGCGCTCAACTTCAAGGGCTGAAGTGGACGAGCGATGCTGGGGGTTATTGCGGGGACTTCGACCCTGGGCGCCGCGCCATCCCGGGCCCACCGAGACAATAAAGGGCCCGTGATCGGTAAGGGGCCGTCATTCCTGTCGCCGCCCACCCTCTCTCCTTTGGCGACGACGGTCCCCCCGATCCGGGCCCTTGGGTCCAGCCCAGCCTATTCCGGCGCCGGTTCCCTTGCCAGCGGCTCCATCGTCGTGCTGCAGCGCCGGTAGACGACCGGAACCCCCCAGCAGCGCGTTTTCTCCCGGAATTCGCCGTTCTCGACGCAGAACCTGCAGCTCGCGACCGACGCGCGGCGCAGTTACGCGCAGACCGCGCGCGCAGCTTACGACGGGCTTCGTCCGTCACCACTTGCAGGGCATGTGCGGGCCCGGCACGTGGACTCAGCCTTGTCCCCCCAAGAGGGGATGTACGGCCGGGTTGGTTCGTGACAAGCTGCCTGGATCGTTGCCTCGACCCACGAGGGAACGACGCAGCCACAACGAACCCCGGAGGGAGCATGACCATGAAGCGCTGCCAGACGACCATCCTTGCGCTGACAGCAACTGCCGTCGCTGCGACAAGCCCCGCTGCCGCAGTAGCGCAAAACAGCCTCACGGTGGCGGGCGGCCTGAACCTGGCGTCGGTTACGATGGAAACCGAGGGCTTGAAGTCGGCCACGCGGCTGGCGATCGGGGCCAGCCTCGCAATCCCGATGTCCGACAGGATTGGACTTCACCTGGGCGGAGCCTACTCCCAGAAGGGCTTCGCCTTCGATGCCTTCGGCGCAAAAGCCACCACTGCGATCGACTATCTCGAACTCACGGCGCTGTGGGGCATTCCGCTTGCACTCGGTGAGCGGGCGTCCGTGCATCTGGTTGCCGGCCCTGCTCTGGCATTCAAGGTGTCGTGCGGGGTGTCGGCCAGTTTCATGGGTGAGGAAGTCAGCCAGGACTGCGGCGATGATGGCCCGAAATCCATGGATCTGGGGCTCGCCGGAGGGGCCCGCCTGGAGATCGGGCTATCCGGGAAGATGGGGCTGTCCGTCGGCGCGCTCTACAACCTCGGGCTCACGAACATGGACGACGGCGGTGACGAGGTGAGCATCAAGAGCCGGGTCCTGGCCGTGCAGGCGGGCATCGTCTATTCGATCGGCTGAGCCGGTCTGCCGGAGCGAGTCGCGGCATCCAGCGGCGCGGCACAGGTCCGTTGACTCCAACGCCGGGCCCGTGCCCGCTACCGCAGGAACACGTCCTTCGGGATGAACCCCGACACCACCTGAGTCAGGTCCACAACTTCGCTGACACGGAAGTCCACCGCGATGCTCGCCAGAGACAACGCCCTGGCCGGGGTGAGCCCCTTCTCCTCGACGAGGAAGTTCACGACCTCCCAGACGGCGTGGCGGGCCGCGCGGTCCAGGTCCAGATCGATCCCCATCAGGATGTAGTGGTCGCCATTCTCGGCCCTCGGCCCCGCGATGGTGCGGTCCTTGTGCACCGTGAGCCGGAACGTGCCGGTCAGAGACTGTTCGATGGCCGTCCCGCTGACCTCACCGTCGCCCTGAGCCCCATGCGGATCTCCGACATAGAAGAGGGCTCCGGGGTGGAACACGGGCAGATACACCGTCGTGCCGGCCTTCAGGTCCTTGACGTCGAGGTTGCCGCCGAAGGGGCCGGGGGGCCGCGAACCCTGCACACCGGGAACCGTCACGCCGGGCTGGCCCACGACCGGGTCGGGCGCGACGGCCAGAATGCCCATGAACGGCGCGAGCGGGACCTGAATGTCGTCGGAGAAGAACGCGACCTCCCTGCCGTCCACCTCGCCGGTGCGGATCACGTGGCGGGTGCCCGGCGGAATGTCCAGCGCCGGATCGCCCTCCGCAAAGCCGGGATACGACGTCGAGAACACGCCGCCCCGCGCACTCGTGCTGTTGACGCCCCAGGGGACGCGCGTCTCGATCGACAGGATCTCGATCTCCAGCACATCGCCCGGCTCGGCACCCTCCACATGGATCGGGCCCGTAATGACGTGGCCGCTCCGCCCCTCGCGGGGCCGCCCGTCGCGCGTGGCCCAGAAGTCCAGCACGTCCTGCAGGATCTCGTCCTGCGGGATGCCGAGGCCGGTCAGGTACGCCACCGGCTCCTCGTTCTGGCCCGCGCCCACATGGGTCAGCGTGTTGACGCGGACGGTCTCGCCGGACTGCATGCGCAGCACGGGCTCCTTGGTCGTAGGGAACCAGCCCCAACTCAGGTTCTCCGGGGTGGAGGGGACGAAATGGTCGGCTTCGGGGGGTTGGCTCGTGGCCTGACCGACGGTTGACATGTCGTCCGGTGCCTGGTCCGCCGGAGCGGCGCACGCTGCAGCGAGAGCGAGGCATTTCAGGAGGCCGGCACAGAGCACGAGTTTCGCGAACGCCGCTACCTCGGGGTTGGAGACGGATCGATTGGTGGACATGACGATTCCCCTTGTTGCCGTTCGGACTACTCGCGTTTCAAGCAACATACTAGTCCCATCCAGACATTCATGCGCCCACTCTTCGGTGCCATCGTTCCCACAGCGGTGAGCCACCCGCGATTGCCGCCCCGATGAGGCGTGGCAGTTCGGAGTCGTGGGAAGTGAGGATGGCGGTCGGCGATGGACAGAGAGTCTCTTGACTTTCGTACCCTTGAGTACGACGTTGACTGTTGAATAGCACCGAGTTCCTCAGGCGCGCCAGACGCTACGCCAGAAAGGTCAGCGTGGAGTTGCGATTCGACCCCGGTCGCGGTAAAGGTAGCCACGGGCTCCTCTACCTTGGAGCGCGGCGAACGGTCGTGAAACGCGGCGAACTGAAGCCAGGAACCTACCGAGCGATGTTGAGGCAACTGGGAATCCGCGAGGGAGATTTCTAATGCGATACGCCTACCCCTGTAAGCTGACTCCCGAGCAAGACGGAGGGTTTTCCGTCTTGTTCCCGGACGTTCCTGAAGCCCTCACTTGCGGCGACGACGCAGCCGACGCTCTAGCGCTGGCGGAAGACGCATTGGCCGTTGGACTAGGGGCTTACGTACGCGCCCGCGAGGAAGTCCCGGCGCCGGGACCCGTGCAACCAGGACAGGTCACGGTTGCGGTGCCACTGGTGGTGGCGGCAAAGCTCGCGCTTTACACGGCGATGCGTGACGAGGGGCTCTCCAATGTCGGACTGGCCGCGCGCATGGGCTTGAGCGAAGGCGCTATCAGAAAACTCCTGAATCCAGAGCACCGGTCACATATCCGCCAGGTCGAAAAGGCTCTGAGCAAGGTGGACAAGCGACTGGTTGTCGAGGTCGGCGAACGCCCCGCGGCCACGCTTGCCTCAGAGGGCCGGCCCGACCACCGAGCAGCAGCCACGGCTGCCGAAGAGCTGCGGTCCCTCCGCGACCGGGTAGGTGGCTTCAGCGTTTCCGAAATCCTCTCAATGCGCGACGAAGGCCGCCGGTGAGGGTACCCCTCGTAACCGGCACATCTGCGCATTGCCCTACTCGCTGACCCTCCTCAACGGCGGCAGCACCGCCCGCCCGACCGTGTTCACGTCGGTGCCGAACCAGATCGTGCTCGTCTTCGGATCGAAGTACATGTGACGGATGGTCCCGCCCCCGCTGGCCACGTCCACCTCGCTGATGTACTCTTCGCGGCGGGTGTCGAAGCCCACGAAGCGGTTCGGCCGCACCCCCGTCTCCACGAACCAGACCCGGTCGTGTTCGTCGATGGCAACCCCGTACGGACGCGCGCCCTCACCGCTCGGATTCGCCCACTCGGCGACCTCGGCGGTCTCGGGGTCGAGGCGACCCAGGTACCCGCGCGCGTAGTCCACGTACCAGACGACGTCGCTCGAGTCGATGACCAGCCGCCGGGGGCGGGCGCCTTCGGGCAGCTCGTAGTAGGTGGGCTCGAACGTGTCCGGATCGACCACGACCAGCTGGTTCGTGCCGAACAGCGTCGCCCAGGGCCGGTCCCGGGAGTCCATCTTGAGGCCGTAGGGCCGGGTCGAGCCGCCGCGCCCCTCGGGGTTGTCCGGCATCTCGACCAGCCGCACGTCGCCGGTCTCCCGCCAGAACTTGCCGACGAAGTTGCCGCCCTGGACGGTGAACCAGAGGTCGCCGGCGGCGTCGAAAGCGAAGGTGTGCGGGTCGCGAGCCCGCTCGTCGGGCATCGGGAAGATGTCGATGTTGCCGGTCGCGGGATCGATGCGGCCGATGTTCCCCACCCGGTTGCCGGTGTACCAGACCATCCCGTCGGTGCCCACGACGACCGTGTGCGGGCCCGCGCCGTCGGGAAGGTCGTACTTCCGGAATTCGCCGGTCACGGGGTCGAGCACGGCGGCATAGTGGGAGCGCTGTCCTACGAACCAGACCCGTCCATCGGGCGCCACGTAGGGATCGCGCGGCCGGCTCTCCAGCCACGGCACCTGCCACTCCTCCAGAGTCGGATCGAACTCCCGGGCGTCCTCGGACTCCTGAGCGAGTCCGGACGCCGGAGCCGCCAGAACCGGCGCTAACGCCGCCAACATCGCAAAACGCAAGGATGTCATTACTCGATCCTTCCTGCAGGGGTCGACTTCAGGCGCGTGGTCGACTTCAGGCGCCCACTGCTGAATCGAAGTCCCGGACCCGCGTCCGGCAAGGTGGAGATTCCTACCGCGGCAATTCCTCCAGGAAATCGGCCAGGGGAAGCACTTCGACCCCGTCGAGGACCTGGCGCCGATCACCCAGGAAGACCACGATCCGGCGTGTGACCCGGTCGCTGCGCGAGGCAAGCGATGCCAGTCCCCGCAGCATGTTTCTGGTCACACGGTTTCCGGCCTTGACTTCGACCCCCCAGAGATCACGCCCCACTTCGAGCACGAAATCCACCTCGGTACCGGACCTGGTGCGGTAGTGGAAGAGCGCTGCCTCAGGCCACAGCGTCCGCAGCCGACGGTGCAGTTCGCAGGCTACGAAGTGCTCCAGCAGAATACCCCGCTCGTCGGGAAGCGGGGCGTCGAGCGGCCGCCGCAGCAGGGCGTTGCGCACTCCGATGTCGAAGAAGAAGAGCCGGGGATGCCCGATCGCGCTCGCGCGGCGGGAGCCGCGCCAGGCCGGAACGCGGAACATGACCAACGTGTCTTCCAGGACCTCGATATAGCGGCGCGTAGTCTCATACCCGAGTCCGGCCTGCCTGCACATCGCCTGAACGTTGAGGATCCGGCCCGAAGACGCGGCCATCAAATCCAGGAGACGGGAGAAGCCCCCGAGATTCCGCACAAGAGCTTCGGCCTGGATCTCCTCGCGCAGATACGTATCCGTATAGCTTCGGAGGTCCGCGGCTCGCAGCATGTCATCTCCCTCCGCGTAGATGCCCGGGAGCGTCCCATGCGCGAGCGCGCGGTCGAGATCGAAATCCCCGGCCAGTTCGCACGCGAGCAGCGGATGCATGTGATGGACGTGGATCCTGCCCGGCAGGAGATTGGCCTGTCCCCGCCGGAGTTTGCGCGCGCTCGACCCCGAGAGCAGGAACCGGAAGCGGCCCGGGTGCTCGTCCAGCACGAGCTGCACCACGTCGAGCAGGGCCGGGACCCGTTGAACCTCATCCAGAAAGACTGTGCGAACCTTCGGCGGCGCGGCCTTGAGTTCGCGTTCAAGGCGCTCCGGATAGCCGACGAAATCGCGAAAGACCCGCGGGCTCGCCAGATTCAGTGACAGATCGGGTGACAGGGAAGCCAGAAGGGTAGATTTACCGACCTGCCGTGGGCCAAGCACGAGGACGCTGCGTTGGCTGGAATCGAGCACGTTGGCGAGACATCTTTGGTACATGTGGGTAAAATAGCGGTAATTTTACCTACGACCAACAAACAAGAACAGAGAACACTGGAACGGACGCTCCATGTCAACGCACGCAAACCGGAAAGACAAGCGGCGGGTCGCGATCATCGGCGGCGGCGTGTCCGGCCTGGGAGCCGCGTGGGCGTTGCACCGGCATCCGGACCGATTCGACTTCCGGCTATTCGAGGCCAACGAGCAGATTGGCGGCAACGCGATCACCGTCGACATGCCCCAGGACGACGGCAGCTCGATTCCGTTCGATATCTCGGTCACCGCGTGCATTCCGTCGGTGTACCACCACATCCTGCTGCTGATGCAGGAGCACGGGATCGACCTGATCGACACGAGGTTCAGCTACAGCGTCAGGTACCGCGGCGAGGTGTACGCGCACGACTTCGACTCCGAAATCCGGCGGCAGCTCCAGACCGAGATCGCCAGGTTCCAGCGGATCCTGAAGCGGCTGCACCGGTTTGGGGGACTGACGCGCGCCCGCTCGAAGTTCCTGAACGCGCTCAACCCGTTCAACTACGTCAGCATGGGCACGGTGCTCAACCTGGCCGGCCTGGGCGGGGAATTCAGGTACAAGATCCTGAAGCCGATGTTCGTGAATTTCCTGATGGCGACCAACGTGTTCGACATGCCCGCGTCGCTCTTCTCAAGGTATCTCGAGTTCTTCGACATCGAGGTCGCGACGCCGATGCAGACGTGGGCCGGTGGAACCCGGCGGATCTACGAGAAGCTGTCCGCCGGCTTCCGGGACAGGATCGACCTCAACCGGCCGGTCCGGAAGGTGTATCGCCGCGCGTCCGACGTCGTGGTCGAGGACGAGAACGGCGTTCGCGAGACCTTCGACGACGTGATCTTCGCCTGCAACGCAAACCAGACGCTGATGATGCTCGACGCGCCCTCGTTCATGGAGCGCTACGTCCTCTCGTCCATACGCTATGAGAGCGAACTCCACAACCACACCGTCGTGCACTCCGATGCGTCGGTGCTGCCGGACAACGAGGTGAAGCCGCTGCAGACGCGGAGCAATCACATCGAGCAATACGGCGCGAGGCCGGACAACTACGAAATCACGTACATCATGCACAACCAGCAGCCCTGGGCCCATGGGTCGGACCGGCCCTGCCTGGTGACCTACAACCCCGTCAGCCCGATCGACGACGCGAAGATCATCAGGAAGTGGTGGTTTCAGCACATAGTACACGATGTGCGCCACGTGGCCTTTCTGGTCCATTTGTTTCGCTTTGTTCAGGGCAGGAGGCGAACGTGGCACTGCGGCGCACACACGCTGATAAACAGTCAGGAGACCTGTTTTGTGTCCGGCCTGGTTACGGCGAGACAGATCGGGGCGGATTACCCCTTCCGGGATGCGGAAGCGAGGAAGTGGTTCAATTTTTACGGGCGCCTGATGTACGGTTGGCGTCTCAGAAAGGCGTAAACGCGGCTGTTTCCCGGTGTGATCAGACGGAAGCTGAAACCGATGCGATGACCGATAGGTTACATTCCGGATGCGACATCAGGTCGTTGTGCAGTTCTGGTCCTGTCCCTATCGACACGGCATTTGACAAGATTTAGCATGGAGAGTACGTCGGTACAATTTCCGATACGTCTTGCGGAAGAACTGATTCTTCTGATGCTCGACGAACAGAGCGGGTATCTGGAAATGGTTCCAGGCTGGAACTTCTCCTGTGTTATGGCGGGAGCCGTACTTGCCGATCTTGCACTGGAGGATCGGATCGACACCGACCTGAAGGCGCTGTATCTGGTTGATTCCCACCCCACGGGAGACAACCTGCTCGACCCGACGCTCAAGGAAATCGCCGAATCCGGGGAGACCCGGGACACGCAGTACTGGATCGAGCGAAACACGGGTCGTTCCGACGAAATCGTTACGGCCACGCTCGATCGCCTGGTGGAGAGGAAAATTCTCGACTACGAGAGCGGGGGATTCTGGGGGCTTTCGCGCTCCGTTTCCCGGTCGGGCGCCTACCCTGCTTCGGATCTGAAAGTCCGCCAGGAAGCCAAAGCGAGAATTCTGAGCGTCATCCTGAACGACGACAGCATTCCGGATCCGAGCGACGCCATTCTTATCGCGTTGATGCATACGTGCGGTGGTTTCAAGCTGTTGCTCGAGCCGGAAGACTACGAGGACAGGCTCGAGCGCATCGAGCTTGTCGCCAAGCTGGATCTGATAGGGCGGACGGTTGCGACTGCGGTGCGGGACAGCACCGTCACACCGAGGACCCGCCCCGTTCTTCGGACCAAATCCATTCCGAAGCTTCGATTCATCGACATCCTGCGACAGCGCGACTTTCTTTCGGGCAATATTCCCAAGGCGATGTACGGCATTTTCCGGAACCACGGGCCAGTCCTCGAATTGCCCTTCAGGATGCGCAAGTCGCGGGTAGTTGCCCTGATGGGGCCGGAGACCAATCAGTGGGTGAACAAACACGGACGGTTCTACCTTCGTTCGAAGGATTACATCAAGGACCTGGAAAGCGCGTTTGGCGCATCCCGAACGCTGCCGGGGATGGATGGGGCTGAACACTACAGGATGCGTAAGGAGTTGAAGAGCGCCTATTCCCGTTCCGCGCTTGCGAACCGGCTGCCGGAGTT
>CAZRQE010000159.1:0-13689 GCA_964602175.1 uncultured Gemmatimonadaceae bacterium
GGCGGGCTCCGGCTGTGTCCCCACGTGTACAACACGCGCGAGCACGTGGCCCGGGCGGTGGCGGGTGTCGAGGCGTTGCGCGACGTGATTGTGGGGTAGCGGGGGGCCTACCGCCGCACCGCAGTCCCCATCACCTCGAACCTGGCCCCGAACAGCAGCGGCCCCGATCCCAGGAACGCGCGGGCCGGAAACTCGCCGGTGAAGTAGGTGCGGTAGACGCTGTTGAAGGCGTCGTAGTCCGCGACGTCCGACGCGAACACCTGAACCACCACCAGATCGTCCATCGTCAGCCCCTCGCCCTCCAGAACGCCCCTGACGCCATCGAGGACATTCGTGGCCTCCTGTTCCGCAGTCTCCGGAACCTGGCCCCCCTCGAGCCCGAGCATGCCGGACACGTAGAAGGTGTTGTCGACCCACACCGCTCCGCTGAACGGCAGCACCCCGTCTCCGTCGGCGGCCGAGCGCGCGTTGACGAACTCGACTGTGGGGCCGGCGTCCTGCATCGGCATCTCGCCGGCCGTACCGGCGCCTTCGCAGCCCATGGCCAGAACGGGGAGCGCGGCGGCCAGGGCCGCAACCGGGCACTTGCGCAGCATTGTCGAGGTCAGCGGGATTGTCGAGTTCATTGGGTCTTGCCTTTCTGCGTAAGGAAGGGTGGAGGGCCACGGAGAAGCCGGACAACGGAAAGCGCTTTACGTTGTGTCCAGAGTGCAGGCGAGATTAAGGCTGGCGCGTCCGGCGCGGCAAGACCCCGCGCAGGGGGTCGGAAGGACGGGAACCATGAGACGCATCGTCCACGGAATCGCAACCCTGGCGTTTGTCGGCTGTGGCGGCGACCGGCCATCCGCAGCGCCGGCCGCGGAGGTAGTCGACTCGGCTGGAGTCACCATCGTGACCAACCCGCCCACCGGCGCCGCGTACGCGGAGCTCGGGGCAGAGGCGTCGCTGTCCATCGGCGCCCTGGAAGGGCCGGAGGAGATCCTCTTCGACGGGATCGTCAGCGTTGTCCGGGATGGCGCCGGCAACCTCATCGTGGCCGACAACGGCGCCGGCGAGATCCGGGTCTTCGACGCCGGGGGCCGCCACTTGCGCTCCTTCGGATCTCGGGGCGACGGTCCCGGCGAATTCCAGGCGCTGGTCGGTGCGTGGCTGCTCGCGGACGGGAGCATCGTCGCGGCGGACAGGCGCCTGCAGCGCATTTCGCGGTTCGATCCCCAGGGCACGCTGCTTGGCACCGAGACCCTTGCGGGCGTGGAGGGCATGGACATGATCACGCCGGTCGGACCCGCGGGTCCCGCGACCTTCCTGAGCCGGGTGCGCTCCTTCACGATGCCCGACATGAACGACGATCCGCTGCAGAGTCTGGAGGAGGCCTTCGGAGGAAGCGAAGCCCCGCCGGATTACTTCGTGAGGTACAGTCTGGACGGCGCGCCCATCGACACCGTGGCCCGCCATCCGGGCCAGCAGATGTCGGTCTCGGCCTCCGGCAGCGGCACCAACATGTCCCTGGACCTCTTGCGGGTACCCTTCTCGCCGGATCCCACGGCGCACGGATCCGACCTTGGCGTCGTCGTCACCGCGGGCACCCGATACGAAGTCGGCGTGTTCGACGACACCGGCGCGCTTACCCGGATCGTCCGGCTCGCCGAACCCCCGACCCCGCGCACCGACGAGCACCTGGAGGCGTATGTGCGCAACTCCGGCAACCGGTTCGCGCAGGATGAAGCTTCCATTCGGACCATGGTCGCGAACTACCGGGAAATGCCGCTGCCTGCGACGCTCCCCGCCTACACCGATCTGCGCACCGCCGATACCGGAGAGCTCTGGGCCCGCCGCTACAGCCTGCGCGGCGCCCCGGCCTTCCGCTGGGATGTCTTCGGCGCCGATGGCCGCTACGTGGGCCGCGTGGAAGTCCCCTCGTCCTTCGCGGTCGAGGAGGTCGGCCGCGGCCAGGTCGTCGGCGTGTCCAGAGACGAATTCGGTGTCGAGCGCGTTGAAGTCCGCGAGCTTATCTTGATTGGCCGGTAACAGGTACCGGCGCCCACGGGACCGCGAACAGGAGACCCCCACCAATGAGCCGCAACCTCGAATGGCGCTACCACCGCCCTGGCTGAACCAGCTGCAAGCGTACGCAGGAGTTTCTTGCGCAGAACGGAATCGACGCGGCTGAGACGAGAAGCGCGACGAAGAACCCGGTGACCGCCAGGGAGGCCCCGTCGCTGCTCGAAGGCATGACGGAACTCTGCGTGGCAAAGGGCAGGAAGTTGGTCCGCGTGGATCTCACCGCCGAGGACCGGCCGCCCGACAGCGAGCTCGTCGGCATGATGACCAGCCGGTGGGGCAAGCTCCGGGCGCCCGCCATGAGGGTCGGAACCACGTTCGTGGTCGGCTTCAACCAGGACATGCTCGCCGAGGTCTTCGGCACGGCCAGCGACTGAATCGCCGGTCGCGCACCGGTTGGCGGCTGCGCAACACTGGCGGCCCGGTACAATCCTGCCCAACCTTGTCGCTGGCAGGCGTCGTGGGGGACGGGGACGGCGGGTGCTGCGTCCAGGCGTCCCCCGACGACGAATTCCGCTGTTCCCCAGCCCGGAGATCCGGACCATGTTCTTCGCTCGCTCCCGTACGACGGCCCTCACCCTTTCCCTCGCCTTCCTTGCGGCCGCCGCCCCGGCCCTCGCGCAACAGCGTGCCCTCGACCACGAGGACGCTCTTCACTGGAATACCATAGGCAGTCCCTCGCTGTCACCGGACGGGAACTGGCTGGTATTCGTGCTCACGGCCATGGAGGGCGACCCCGTCCTCACCATCCGCGCCGCGAGCGAAGGCTCCGAGCCGCTGACCCTGAGGGGAACCAGCCCGCGATTCACCTCCGATTCCCGGTTCGTCGTGTACGAGGTGCCGCCGGTGGAAGCGGTGGTGGATTCGCTGCGGCGGGAGGGCAAGCGGGGCGACGCGCTGCCGAAGGACTCCCTGGGCGTCGTGACCCTCGGTGAAGGAGCCGGCGGGATGCAGGCGCGTACCGTGGGGGCCATCGAGAGTCACAAGGTGGCGGGCAGCGGGAGCTGGGTGGCCTACGTGCCGGTCGAAGAGGAGGAAGCCGAAGAAGAGGGCGCAGCAGAGGCGGAGGAGCCTGCGGAATCTGCCGAAGAGGAGGAGGTAGAGGGCGACGAGACGGACGACGACGACGAGAAGGACAAGGAAGAGGGGTCGACTCTGGTGCTGCTGAGCCTGAATACCAGCGAAGAGACGCGGTACGACATGGTCACGGACTACTTCTTCGCCGAGGACGCCGAGGTGCTCGCCTTCGCGACATCCACCAGCGATGGATCCGGCGACGGCGCGTACTTAGTCGACCTTGACGGCATGACCCGGCACGCCGTGCTCGAGGGCGAGGGCAACTACAGGCAGCTGGCGGTTGCGGACGACGGTTCCCAGGTCGCGTTCCTGTCCGACCGCGACGATTACGAAGCCGATCAGCCCGAGTTCACGCTGTACCACGGCGCGGCTCCGCAATGGACGGGCGCGTCAATGGCCGGATCGGCCTCGGCCGGGATCCCCTCCGGCTGGTGGGTCAGCGAAAACGGCAACGTGAGCTTCTCGGACGGCGGCGGGCGCATCCGCTTCGGCACGGCCCCGCGCCCCGAGCCGGAGGAAGAGGACGACACGCTGGACCGGGACAGGGTCACCCTGGATATCTGGAACTGGCAGGATCCCTACCTGCAGCCCATGCAGCTCGTGCAGGCGAACCAGGAGCGCGATCGCACGTATGCAGCGGTCGTGCACCTGGACGATGGGGCTGCCGGGGGCCGGGTCGTCCAGCTGGGCACCCCCGACGTGCCGACCGTGCGCTTCGCAGCCGAGGGCGACGCCGCACATGCCATCGGCACGACCGACATGCCCTACCGGCAGCTCATTTCCTGGGACGGCCGCTACAACGACATCTACGCGATCGACATCGCGACCGGCGAGCATCGCAGGATCGCCGAAAAGGTGAAGGGCTTCTTCGGCGCGTCGATGTCGCCGGCCGGCGGCTACATGTCGTGGTGGGACGGGGATGCGCGGCACTGGGTGGTGGCTCCGACGGCGGGCGGCGATCCGGTTGCGGCCAGCGCCGACGTCCCCCACGCGGTCTGGAACGAGCTCGACGACCATCCCGACCTGCCGCCCCCGTACGGATCCGCCGGCTGGACCGAGGACGACGAAGCCTTCCTCTTCTACGACCGCTACGACGTCTGGCGCTTCGAGCCCGGCACCGGCGAGACCACTAACCTCACCGGCGGCGCGGGCCGCGCGTCGGGCACCCGATTCCGGTATGCCCGCACGGACTTCGAGGACCCCGCCATCGCCGAGGGAGAGGCGCTCTGGCAGGCCTTCCACTACCTCGGCAAGCAGTCCGGCTTCCACAGCGGCCGCACCGACCGGACCGCCACGCCGGAACCCGTCGTCATGGCGGACAAGACCTTCCGTTTTCGGGGGAAGGCGGAGGACGCGGATCGCTGGCTGATCACCCGCGAGGACTTCCGCGAGTTCCCCGACCTCTGGGTGACCGGGGGCGAGGGCGTCGACATCGACTTCTCCGGGATCGTCAGGATGTCCGACGCCAACCCCCAGCAGGCCGACTACCGCTGGGGATCGGCCGAGATCGTCGAGTGGCACTCCAACGACGGGACCCCGCTGCAGGGCATCCTCTTCACCCCCGACGGCTTCGACCCGTCCACGCAGTACCCGATGATGGTGTACTTCTACGAGCGCATGTCCGACGGGGTCCACCAGTACCGTTCCCCGCGGCCCGGGGGCTCGTCGGTCTCGGTGCCGTTCTACGTCAGCCGCGGCTACGTCGTCTTCATTCCCGACATTCCGTACGAAATCGGCTACCCCGGCGAGAGCGCCCTCGACGCGGTCGTGCCCGGCGTGCTGAGCCTCGTGGCTCGCGGTTTCGTCAAGGAGGACAGGATCGGCGTACAGGGGCACTCGTGGGGCGGCTACCAGATCGCGTACATGATCACCAAGACCAACCTCTTCGCGGCGGCCGAGGCTGGTGCGCCCGTCAGCAACATGACCAGCGCCTACGGCGGCATCCGCTGGCAGTCGGGCATGAGCCGCATGTTCCAGTACGAGCGTACGCAGAGCCGGATCGGCGGCACGCTGTGGGAGTCCACGAACGAGTACCTGCACAACTCGCCGGTCTTCTACGCCGACAAGATTCACACGCCGCTCCTGATGATGCACAACGACGAGGACGGCGCGGTGCCGTGGTACCAGGGGATCGAGATGTTCGTCGCCATGCGGCGGCTGCAGAAGCCGGTGTGGATGCTCAACTACAACGGGCAGGGGCATGGACTGCGCCGCGAGGCCGACCAGAAAGACTGGGCGATCCGTATGCAGCAGTTCTTCGATCACTACCTGATGGATGCGCCTGCGCCGGTGTGGATGGAGGAAGGCGTGCCCGCGATCCTGAAGGGGAAGACACTGGGGCTGGAAGTGAAGCGAAGGGTGTCGTAGGGGACGCGCCATGACATCGGGTGTGGGGTGGGCCTGCCTGGCGGTGTCGGTCTTCGGGTTGGCCGCCGCCTGCACGCCGCCCCCGGCCGAGCCGCCGCCAGCGGACGCCTTCGCGTTCGGCGTCTACGGGGACGGCCCCTACTACTTCTGGGAGAACGGACGGTATCGGCGGCTGCTCGCGGATGTCGCGGCCTCCGACATCGAGTGGTTCGTGCATATTGGCGACATCCTCTGGACTCCCTGCTCGGACGAGGCGTTCCGCGAGCGCCGGGCGTCTCTCGATGCGCTGGCGCTCCCGGTGGTCTACACGCCCGGGGACAACGAGTGGACCGACTGTCACGAGGCGGCACCCGGCGGCTATGACACGCTCGAGCGCCTGGCCGCCCTCCGGCGCGTCTTCTTCGACGACCCGCACACCAGCCTGGGGGGCCGTCCGATGCAGCTCCTTTCGCAGGCGGCGACGCCGGACTACGCCGATTTCCCCGAGAACGCGCGGTGGAGCCACGGCGGCTTCGTCTTCGCCACGGTGCATATCGTCGGGTCCGCGAACGGCACGCTGATTTTCGAGGGTCGCACGCCCGCGCACGACGCCGAGGTGCTGCGCCGCACGGAGGCCGGGGTGGCATGGCTGGACGGGACCTTCGCCGCGGCACGCGCCGACAGCGCGGAGGGAGTGGTGATCTTCGCCCACGGCAATGTTTCCCTGGAACGGGGAGGCGCGTGGGGCGAATGGGGATCCGAGCCCTACGAGCCGTTCGTGACCGCGCTCGAGAAGCAGGTCGCGGTCTTTCCTGGACCGGTCCTGTTCATCCACGGCGACTCGCACGAGCAACGGGTCGACCAGCCGCTCCGTGACAGCGCGGGCGTGGTCCACGCCAACTTCACCCGCCTGGAGACCTTCGGCTCGCCGGACATCGGCTGGGTGCGCGTGGTGGTCGACACGCTCGGCGGGCGCTTTCTGGAGTTCGAACCGCGTCTCATGCGCGGCTGGTTCTAGCCTCGCGTCGCGTACTGGTCCCCCCCTCTCCCCCCGCTTACCTTCCAGCCATGCCCATCTACGAGTACACCTGCGGGGACTGTGGCCTCGACTTCGAACGCCTCGTTCTCGGCGGCCGCACCCCGTCCTGCCCGGACTGCGCGAGCGAGAACCTCGTGCGGCGCCTGTCGCTGCCGCGCGTGAAGTCCTCGACCACGCGCGAGATGGCGATGCGCGCCGCCCGAAAGCGCGACGCGGGTCAGGCCCGGGACCGGATGCACGAGCGCATCCGCTATGAAGAAAGCCACGACCGGCACGGCTGAGCCTTGAACCCGGTTCGAGGTCTTGCACGCGGACTCCTTGTGCTGCTCGCCGTGGCCGTCGCCGTGGCGGCGTGCGCGCGTGACCGGGGCGCCGGCGTCCTGGAGACCATCGCCGGGGAAGCGCGTGCCGCGATCGAGGCGTACGTCGACGCCGTGAACGCGATGGACCTCGATTCGGCCGGCGCGTTCTACTCGGACGCGCCGGGATTCCAGTGGGTCGAGGACGGCGCCGTGCGCTACGGCTCCGCCCGGGAAGCGCGCGAGTCGCTGGCCGCCCTGGGCGCGATGGCGTCGTCCACCAGGCTCACGCTGAGCGACCTGTCGGTTACGGCGCTCGGACTGGGCAGCGCCGTCGCGAGCTGTCACTTCCACCAGGAGATCGGCATCGAGGGCGGGGGCGGGTTCTCCTACTCGGGAGCGATGACCATCGTGCTGCGCAACGACGACGGCCGCTGGCTCTTCACCTCCGGTCACACGTCGACGGCGGCCACGGACCCCGGGGAGCACCCGTGACGAACGGCAACTCCAACGGCGGCGGCGCGAGCGGTGCAAAACCGTCTCCGGGACTCAGCAGGCGGCTGGGGCTGCTGGGGCTGACCGCCACCGGCATCTGCGCGATGCTGGGTGCCGCGATCAACATCATCCCGATCATGCTGCAGCGGAACGTGCCCGGGATTGGGCCCCACGTTCTGCCTTCGTACCTCTTTGCCGCGATTCCGGCGCTGGTGGCCGCCCTCGCCTACGCGAGCCTGTCCTCGGCCATGCCGCGCGCGGGCGGCAGCTACATCTACGTGAGCCGCTCGCTCAGCCCCTACTGGGGGTTCGTGGCGAGTTTCTCGCAGTGGTTCGGGCTCTCGATTGCGATCGGCGTCGTGTCCTATGTGCTCATCCCGTTCCTGAGGGACATTGCGGATGCCGTGGGATGGGCGGGAACCGCGGCGGCGCTCGATACCGGTCCGATCCGGGTCGGTCTCGCGCTCGCGTTCCTGTGGACCTTCGTCATCGTGAACCTGCGCGGGCTCGGCGTGTACCAGGTCACGCTCGTGCCGATGATGTTCCTCATGTTCGCGCTGGGCAGCGTGGTCATCGTGGCCGGCTTCCTCTTCGATCACGGGGACTTCGGCGCGGCGCTGATGGCCACCGAGGGGCGGGCCGTCCCGTCCGAGCCCGCGGCTCCCTTCCGCATCGGCACCTTCCTCGCGGCCGCCGCGCTGCTCTTCTCCAGCTTCATCGGCTTCGACTCCATCGCCCAGGCGGGCGGGGAGGCGCGCAACCCGGGCCGCAACCTGCCCCTTGCGACGGGCCTCGCGGTCGTTACGGTGGGCGCGTTCTACCTCCTCTTCACAGCCGCGATCTATCACGCGATCCCGTGGAGCTTCGTGGCCCAGGAGGCGCAGCTTCGCGATCTCACCGCCCCCGGCCTGCTCGGTTACCTGCTTCCTACGGGCTGGACGGTGGCGATCGTCGCGGGAGCGGCCGTGGCGCTCATCAACGACCTGCCCGCCATGCTGCTCGCCGTCTCGCGCCTCATGTTCGCGTGGGGCGAGGACGGGATCTTCCCGCGCGCCGTCGCAAGCGTGAACGCGCGCTGGCGCACCCCGCACGCCGCGCTCGTGGCGAGCGGCATGATGGCGACGGTGGGCATCCTGGGAAGCCACCTTGCCGGCGATTTCTTCCTGGGAATCGACATCCTCGTCACCGCGATGCTGGTCAACTTTCTCCTGATGTGCCTGTCGCTGCTGAACCTGGCGCGCCGCAACCCGGAACGCGCGGCGCGGATGAAGGTCCTGAGCGCGCGTGCGGGCCAGCTCGTGGTGGGGACGGCGGGCGTCATTCTGCTCACCGTCTTCCTGGGCGTCCACATCAACAAGGATCTGAGCGCCGACGTGAGCGCCTGGTACTTCCACTCCACCTGGGTGTGGATCGGCGTGATGGCCGTCGCTTCGGCGATCTTCTTCGTTCGCGTTGGGCGTATGCGGAGGCAGGGCGCGGACACCGGCGCCCTCTTCCGGGAGTTGCCGCGCGGTTGATGATCGGCTGGACCGAGTGCCGCCCTCGGCTATGAAGGTGGAGCGCGCAACGCTTGGCCCGGGACTCGAGGTGTCCCGCGTCCTGACCGGACTCTGGCAGGTTGCCGACCAGGAACGGGGCGGTCGGGCGCTCGACCCGGATGCCGCCTCGCGGGCCCTCGACCCGCACGCCGACGCGGGCCTCACCAGCTTCGACATGGCGGACCACTACGGATCCGCCGAAGTCATCGCGGGGCGGCTCGCGGCACGCCGGGGAGACGTCCAGCTCCTCACCAAGTGGGTGCCCGAGCCGGGTCCCGCGAGCCCGGACCAGGCGGACGCCGCGGTGCAGCGCGCGTTGAAGCGGCTGGGGACCGACCGCATCGATCTCCTGCAGTTCCACCCGTGGAGCTATGCGGACCCGAGCTGGCTGGACAACCTCTTCCTGCTCGCCGAGCACCAGGCGGCGGGGCGGATCCTGCACCTCGGCCTCACCAACTGCGATGCCGTCCACCTCGACATGGCGATCCGGAGCGGCGTCTCCATCGTGTCCAATCAGGTGTGCTTCTCGCTGGTCGACCGCCGGGCGGCGGGCGCCATGTCACGGGTCTGCCGGGAGCACGGGGTGAAGCTGCTCGCGTACGGGACCCTCGCGGGCGGCCTGCTCAGCGACCGCTGGCTGGGCCGCGCGGAGCCGGCGATCGACGAGTCGCTGACCTGGTCGCAGATGAAATACCGCCGCTTCGTCGATCAGGCGGGGGGCTGGGACCGGTTCCAGGCGCTGCTGCGGACGGTGCGCGGGATCGCGGATCGGCTCGGTGGGGCGGACCCTAACGTTACGTCAGGGTTAGCGGAAAAGAACGTCTCCATCGCCAATGTGGCCTGCCGCCATGTGCTCGATCAGCCCGCGGTCGCCGGCATCATCGTGGGTGCCAGGCCCGGCGAACGGAGCCACATTGAGGACAACCTCCGGCTCTTCCGATTCGCGCTGGATGCCCGGGCGCGCCGGGAGCTGGAGACGGCGTGCGAGGCGCTCGCTCCGATCCCGGGCGACTGCGGGGACGAGTACCGCCGCCCCCCCTTCCTGACCGCTTCGGGGGACCTGAGCCACCATGTGACGCACTTCCCCGCGCCCTGGCCGGTCACCTCCAGCCACGGGGCCGCGCGGGCTTCCACGGGGACGCCCTGGGAAGCGCTGGCGGGCTACAGCCGCGCGGTGCGCAAGGGCAACCGGATTCACGTGTCGGGCACCACCTCGAACCACGGCGGCCGGCTGATCGGCGGGCGCGACGCGGCCGCGCAGACCCATTTCATCATCGACAAGATCGACGGGGCGCTGCAATCGCTGGGCGGGTCGCTGGAGGACGTCGTGCGCACCCGGATCTTCATTCGCGACGGTGTGGACTGGGAGCCGGTGGCGCGGGCCCACGGCCTTCGTTTCGCCCACATTCGTCCCGCGAACACGCTCGTGCGCGCGAACACGGTGGGCGACGACCTTCTCGTCGAAATCGAAGCGGACGCGGAGGTCTCGTGAAGCCGCCCGCCGCGCCGCGACCCGGAGTGATCCTCTTCGACCTGCTGTCGGCGCTGCTCGACTCGTGGTCGCTCTGGGACGACATCGCGGGGGGCCGCGCTGCGGGGCGCCGCTGGCGCATGGAATACCTGAAGCTCACCTATGCCGCAGGCGCCTACGTCCCCTATGTGAAACTCGTCGCCGACTCGGCGGAGGCGGTGGGCCTGCCAGGCCGGGCCGCGCACGAGCTGGAAGCCCGGTGGGATGAACTCGCGCCGTGGCCGGGTGCCGGCGAGGTGCTGTGCCGGCTGGCGGAGGACAAACGGCTGGGCGTCGTGACCAACTGCTCCGAAGCGCTGGAGCAGCGGGCGGCCGACCTGTTGGGCGCGCCTTTCGAAGCGGTCGTCACCGCCGAGTCGGCGGGCTTCTACAAGCCGGACGCCCGCATCTACGCGGCCGGCGCCAAGGCGATGAACGCCGCGCCGGAGGACGTTCTGTTCGTGGCCGGGTCCCCCTTCGACGTCGTTGGAGCGGACGCCGCCGGCCTTGCGGTGGTGTGGCACAACCCGGCCGGCCTGAGGTCGCCCGCCGCGGAAGCGACCGCCGGCGCCGTCTTCGACGACCTGCGGGAGCTGGCAACGCTGCTGGCGTGAATGCCGGCGGGGCTTACCTTCACTCTCTGCCCCGGGCTTCTTCCCGCCCCGGGCTTCCCCGGAGAAGGTTGACCCCGATGTCCACTCGCCGCCGCCTGCCCCTGCCGCTCCTTTTTCTCCCCTTGGCGCTCCTGCTTCTGCCCCTTGCCGCCTGCATGCCCGAGGCTACGCTGGAAACCGACGCCCAGAAGGCCAGCTACGGCATCGGCCTGAACATGGGCCGATCGCTCGTCGACGTGATCGAACACGTCGACCTGCCCGCGCTGATGAAGGGACTCAACGACGGCCTCGGAGACATCGATCCCGCGTTGTCGCACGAGGAAATCCAGACCGCCATGACGGCCTTCGGCGACGCGGTACAGGCTGCCGCCGCGGAGGAGGGCCGAGCGGAGGGCGATGCGTTCCTCGCCAGCAACGGGGCCAGGGAAGGGGTGGTCACCACCGAGTCCGGCCTGCAGTACGAGGTGCTGGAGGAGGGCGACGGCCCGGCGATCGAGTCGGGCCAGCTCGCCATTCTGCACTACCGGGGCACGCTCCCCGACGGGACGATCTTCGACTCCTCCTACGACGACGACCCGGCCACCGACGACCAGCCGGCCAGCTTCGGCGTCGACAACGTCATCCCGGGCTTCTCCGAGGCGCTCAAGCTGATGGCGGTGGGGGGCCGCATCCGGGTGGTGATCCCCAGCGAGCTGGCCTATGGCGCGGCCGGAGCGCCACCCAACATCGGTCCCAACCAGGTACTCATCTTCGAGATCGAGTTGCTGGGCGTGCAGTAGGCTCGAGGCGCACGCGCGCCATCACGCCTCACGCCCTCCGCCCCGCGAGCAGATAGAAGATGAGCCCGGCACCGACGACCACCGGGGCCATCGCGGCCTCGGCCGGCCGGTCGATCGCAATGTACACCAGGGTCCACAGCGTCAGCCCGATGTAGACGAGCGGCGTCAACGGGAACCCCCAGGCACGGTACGGCCGCGGAGTATCTGGCTCCCGCACGCGCAGAACGAGGACGCCGGCGACCGCCAACAAACTGTTCAGCCCGAGGGTGAACCCGGCAAAGACGAGGATGGACTCGAACGAAGCCGTGACGATGAAGACGAGCGTGAGCGCGGCCTGGGTCACGATGGCGATCGCGGGGATTCCGTGCCGATTCACGCGGCCCAGCCGCTGGAAGACCCGGTAGTCCTCGCCGATCACCTGGAGCACGCGGGGTCCGACCATGACCATCGCGCTCACCGTGGAGACGAGCAGCGTGGCCAGGGTGACGCCCATGATCGCAGCGCCCATGGGCCCGAACACATGGGTCGCGGCCACGTAGCCGACCTCCAGCCTCCCTTCCAGCTCGGCCATTGGGGCCGCGCGCAGGAAGGCGTAGTTCAGGGCGGCGTAGAGCACCATCACCAGCAGCGTGCCGGCGCCGAGCACCCGGGGCAGGGTGCGGCCCGGGTTGCGCACCTCTCCCGTGAGATAGGTGGCCGCGTTCCAGCCGGTGTAGGCGTAGGAGACGTAGATGAGCGACACGGCGAACGCGCCGCTGAAGACGAGCGCGCCGTCGCCGGGGGCGGGCAGCAGCGACACGGGCTGCGGCGTGTCCACCATGGTGGCGGCGGCGACGCAGAAGGCGGCGATCAGCACGACCTTCACCGTGGTGAAGGAGCGCTGGAGGAAGCTGGAGTTGCGGTGGGTCGTGGCGTGGACCCAGGTGAGCGCGACGACCAGTCCCGCGCCAAGCCAGGTGGGCGACAGGGCGGGGAACACCGAGGCGAGGTAGGTCCCGAAGGTGATGGCGGCCAGGGCCGTGGGTGCCGCAAAGCCGATCGTGGCGGAGATCCAGCCCGAGATGAACCCCGCGACCGGATGGTAGATCCGCGACAGGAACGTGTATTCGCCCCCCGATCTGGGGATGGCCGCGCCGAGTTCGGCGTACGAGATCGCGCCGCAGAAGGCCGCTACGCCGCCGACCACCCACAGGAGCAGCAGGGGGAAGGTGGACTGCAGGTCGAGCAGCTGGAATCCCAGGCTGGTGAACACGCCCGTGCCGATCATGTTGGCGACCACCACCGACATGGCGGCGTAGGGTCCGTAGCCCCGCGCGCGGACTACCGTCATTGGCGTGCCACCTCCCGAGTTGCGAGATTGCGGTGTGAAGAAGCTACCCATTGTCGGCGTCATGGGCTCGGGCGCCCGCGCGCACGCCGATCTTGCCGCGCCGCTGGGCCGCCGCCTGGCCGCGCTGGGGGTCCACCTCCTGACCGGGGGCGGGCGCGGGGTCATGGCCTCGGTCTCTCGTGCCTTCGCCGAAGTCGAGGGGCGCGCGGGGCTGGTGATCGGAATCCTCCCGCACCTGGAAGCCGACGGCGGGCCCGCCGCCCCGCCGGGATACCCCAACCGCTGGGTGGAGTTGCCCATACGCACGCAGTTGGGGAAGCAGGGCGCGGAGCCCGATTCGCGCAACCACGTCAACGTGCTCACCTCGGATGTGGTCGTGGCCCTGCCCGGCAGCTCGGGCACGGCCTCGGAGGTCGACCTGGCCATCCGCTACGGGCGGCCCCTGATTCTGCTCGGCGACCTCGAGCGGGCGCGGAGCCTGTCCCGGCCCGTCGCCACCGCCACGTCCGTCGACGAGGTCATCGCCTTCGTGAGGCGCACCCTGTCCGACGCAGGCGCGCCGCCCGCGCCCCAACAGCGGCAACCCGAAGCGCCCGCTCGA
>CAZRQE010000160.1:0-3733 GCA_964602175.1 uncultured Gemmatimonadaceae bacterium
GCGCTGGGCGGCGCGCGAGGTGCTGGGGCCGTTCCGCATCGGCCGGACCGGCCGGTCGGCGGGGTTGCACCCGTCGACGATTCCCTGGTTGCGGGAGCGCGACGTCGCCCTGCTCGGCAGCGACGTGGCACTGGCCGTTGCGCCGTCGGACCTTCCCGGCGCGGCGCACGACTTCGCGCTCGTGACGCTCGGGATCCACGTCTTCGACAACTGCAATCTGGAAGCGCTCGGGGAGGCCGCGGCGGACCTCGGCCGCTGGGAGTTCCTGCTGACGGCGGCGCCGCTCGCGGTATGGGGTGGAACGGGGTCGCCCATCAATCCGATTGCCACGTTCTAGGAGCTTGCGCCGCAGAACGCAGCGAAGCGGAGTCCTGAGACGCAAGGTCATGGTGAGGACGGGATGGGCCGAAACTCCGAGCTTGCGAGGCGTTTCGGGGCGAGGATGAAGATCGTGTTCCTTCGCCTGTTGTCCGCCGCGGGCGTCGCCTTCGTCGCGGCGTGCGCGTTGGAAAGCACCGCACGCCAGCCGGTCGGCACGGCGGGGACCCTGTTCGAAGGGGCCCGCCTGATCGTCGGGAATGGCAGTGCGCCCATCGAAGACTCGGCTTTCCTCGTCCACGGCACCCGGTTCACGAGCGTCGGCAGGCGCGGCGAGATCGAGGCTCCGGCTGAAGCCGTGCGCGTCGATCTGACCGGCAAGACGGTCATGCCCGCCCTGGTCGATCTGCACAGCCACGTCGGCTATTCGGACGAGGTGCTGAATACGCAGCGAAAGGAGAACTACACGCCCGAGAATCTTCTCGACCATCTGGACCGCTACGCGTACACCGGGCACGCGCTCACGATGAGCCTCGGCTCCGATCCACCGGCGGAGTTCGTGTGGCGGACGCGCACGGAGTCAATCGAAGGCTCTTTCACCGGCGCCCGGTTCGAGACGGTTGGCCGCGGTTTGGCCTGGCCCGGAACGGGCCCGGGCGTGATTGCCCGCAACGACACCCCCTATCCCATTACGAGCAAGTGGCAAGCCAGACTGGCGATCCGGGAGTTGGCGGCTCGCGGTGTCCCATTCGCCAAGATCTGGGTGGAGGACCGACGGGGATTCACAGTTCCGCCGCAGAATGCCTCCCGCCGAGACGAGTTGACCAGGGAACACGGGATTCCCGACGTGGGAGAACCAGCCAGACTGACTCCGGCGATTGCCGAAGCGGCCGTCGATGAGGCACGCCAACTCGGTCTGCGTACCATTGCCCACGTGAAGACCGTGGATGAACTCAAATTCCTTCTTCGAGCCGGTATCGATGCGTGGACTCACCCGATAGCGGATCGCCCGCCGGACGACGAACTGATGGGGCTCGTCAGGGAGCGGCCACACCTCTGGTACGCTCCGGTCATCACTCCGGCACCGCGCGGCGGCAGCGCGCCACGGGCGGCGGGGGAAAGGCCGGAGTGGCTCGAGGACCCGTTGCTCCGTGCGATCAAGTGCCCGGTTTTCCTGGAGGAATGGGGCCAGTCGTTCGAACGCGGCACAACGGCTCCCGGCCCCACGGGCGGCCTGGGTGTCGAGAACGTGAAGAAGTTCCACGACGCGGGCGTGAGAATCGCACTGGGGAGTCATGACGCAGGAGGCAACCGTGTCCTGGCATGGAACAGCCACATGGAGTTGGAGGCCTTCGTGAACTGGGTCGGCATGACCCCACACGAGGCGATTGTGGCGGCGACCTCCTTCCCGGCGGAGATCCTCGGGCTCGACCTCGGGGTGGTCGCGGTAGGCAGGGGCGCCGACTTCCTGGTGCTCGATGCCAATCCGCTGGACGACATCGCGAACACGCGACGAATCTCCGAGGTGTATCTGAGAGGGAAGCAAGTGGACCGTGGCGCGATGGCCGCGCGGTGGCAGGCTGCGTGCAGAGCGGCATCGACGAGCGGGCCAGGATAACTCCTGCTCGCGGAGTCCTTACCTGCGGCGAACGGAGGAGATCCGGTGGGCAAGGGCCGCCCTCACTGGCTGGCCCCCAGACGGCGAAGAAGCGCTGCCGTATCCAGATAGCCTGCGAACAGGTCGCCGCCTCTATTCCGCCTCGGCGCCTCGGCAACCATCAGCGGCGTCTGTCCGCCCCTGTTCCTCGCGTCGAGGTCGGCGCCGTTGGCGACCAGGAGCTCGATGGCGCGGTTCAGCCCATTGCGAGCCGCGTGGTGCAACGGCGTGTTGTGGTCTGCGTCCACCGCATCGACGTCGCCGCCCGCGGCAACCACCAGCTCGACCATTTCGACGACGTCGCTCTCGACCTCTTCCGGGGACGGGGTCTCGGACAGACGAAAGTACACGTGTCGGTCCCGGCGGTCCCTGCCCAGGCCTCCGTTTCCGGCATTCTCCAGATCCAGGGAATTGATCCGGCCGATTTGCATCGCGGCCATCATGGGGGTCGTTCCGTTCGGCATCGCGAACCGCAGATCGGCGCCGGCCGCCGCGAGCGCCCGCATGATGGCAACCTCTCCGTAGCGGGCGGCGAGATAGAGCGGTGTAGCACCGATTACGTTGGTGCTGAACCCGTAGTCGGCGCTCTGGCGCCTCGCACCCGTTGCCTTCGTGATCCGGACGTTCGGGTTCGCCCCGTGCGCCAGCAGCGCCTGGACGAGGTCCGGATTGCCCCTCAGAACGGCGGCGTGCAGCGCGGTAAAACCGGCGCCCGCGGCGTCGGGCTCCGCGCCCTCATCCAGGAGCACGCCTGCGACCTCCACCTGGTTCTTGAATGCTGCGACCGCGAGGGCGCTCCAGCCGATCGGCGCTCAGGATCTCCCTGCCGGTCTTCGTGCTCACCATGTTGTGCGAATAGTCTTCCCATTCGGAGGTCGTTCATGCGGTCTTCCTGCACCATCCACTTGTGGACCCGGTGCTGATGGAAATCCGGGGTCCGGGCGCGTCCCACCACGAGTCGGCTGATGGCTGCTTCCGCCGACCGCGACACGGCCGCAGACGACGAGAGTCGCCAGAATCGGACGGGCGAAGCGCCTCGACATGGTTGATTGTCTTCCCTTCTGTCCCGACGGGGCAGGATTCCCCCTGTCCCGTCGTCTCCGCCAATATACGCGCCCAGCGAGCAGTTCACCACCGCACGCGCGCCGCGAGCTCGATATGGCTTGGCATCGCCGAGGGTAGGGTGCAGAATCACGCCAGGAGTATTTTTCGCGAAGCTCTCCGTAGAAGGGATACACGGTGATGACCCGCGCAACATTCGCCTTGATCGTCTCGAGCCTGCTGCCCTGGGCGCTCGCTCCCGTCGCCCGCGCGCAGGTCGCGAACTTCGAGCCGGTCACGACCGAGGAGCTCCTCGCCCCCGACGACGGCGACTGGATCAACTGGCGCCGGACGCTGAACGGCCAGGGCTACAGCCCGCTCGACCAGATCGACCGGGAGAACGTGCGCAACCTGCAGCTCGTCTGGTCGTGGGCGATGCAGCCGGGCACCGACGAGGTCACGCCGCTGGTGCACGACGGCATCATGTACATCCCCAGCCGGAGCGGGGTGCAGGCGCTCGACGCCGCCACCGGCGACCTCCTCTGGGAACACTCGCGCCGGCAGGTCGTCCCGGAGGACGAGGACCTGCCCATCAACCGCCGGCCGGGCATGGCGCGACGCAGCATCGCCATCTACGGCGACCGGATCTTCGCCGGCACGAGCCGGGCCGAGCTGATCGCCCTCGATGCGCGGACGGGTGATCTGGTCTGGCAGCAC
>CAZRQE010000161.1:0-9972 GCA_964602175.1 uncultured Gemmatimonadaceae bacterium
TTCGAGCCCACCCTGTATTCGGCCTCGATGGGCGGGTGGGTCCAGTTGGCGGGGTCGACCGGCTGGCCGTCGTAGTGCGCGTAGATGCCCAGCGTGCGCGTCGCGCCCGGTACCGACAGCCTGCCGTAGACGAGCGGCGCCACGCCGTCCAGGGTCAGCAGCTCCGATTCGGCGCCCGCTGCGCGCAGGCGGTCGCGGATGTAGAGCCCGGCGCGCGTGACGTCCTCGATGTCCCGGGCGCGGTTCGGGTAGGTCAGCATCTCGGCGAAGTTGCGCACGATCTCCGCCTCGTGGGCGCGGCGGTACGCGCTGGCCACATCGGCCCCGGACTGGGCGGAGGAGCCGGCCGCGCGCCGCTCCGCCTCGATGAACCGGTCGATGTGGCTCTCCAGGACGGTCATCGGCAGTGATCCCGGCCCGAGCACAGCCTCGTGAAAGCGGCGCAGGTCGAAATCGTCTCCCAGCTCCGCCTCGGCCTTGCGCCGCAAATCCAGGATCGCGCGCTTGCCCATCTGGTAGCCGAGCGCCTGTCCCGGCATGTCGGTCGAGTAGCGCAGGGACTCGCTCCGGATCTGGGTCTCGGAGTCGAAGATGTGGTCGCGCATGTACTGGCGGCCCTCTTCGAGCGTCCAGCCGAGCAGGTTCATGCCCGTGTCCACGACGAGCCGGGTGGCGACGAAGATCTCCATCATGTAGGCCCCGTACTCGCTCAGGGGGTCGTCCGCGAGGAAGCCCGAGTCGATGCCCAGGAAGGTCGAGTACATGCCCCACCCTTCCGTGTACGCTGTGTGCATGCCGTTGCGCCGCACCGCCGGAAGGGCGTCGTTGCCGTACTGGCGCGTGATGTGGAAGTGGTGGCCGGGGAAGAGCTCGTGAAGCGAGATCCCCGCGTAGGTCAGCCAGCTGCGCTGGTCCAGATCGGAGCCGTTGAAGTTGTAGTAGCCGACCGGGTCGTTCGGCGTGGGCGGGTTGTAGTAGCCGAAGGTCTGGGAGCCCTCCAGGGCGGGGTCGAGGCGCCGGGCGCCGAAGGGGGCGTCGGGCCTGGTGAGGAAGAACTCGTCCCAGCGCTCGAAGAACCGTCGGGAAGGCGAATCGAAGCGTTCCCGCACCTCTTCCACCGTCCTTGGGAAGTAGTCCGGGTTGGTCGGGATGTGGCGCCTGAAGTCGTCGATCGACCCTTCGAAGCCGATCCGCGCCTGCACCGCGAGCATCTGCTCCTCGATCTCGGCCACGTTCCGGAGGCCGATCTCGTGGATCTCCTCCGGGGTGATGTCCATGGTGGTGTGCGCGCGCACGAGGTACCGGTAGGCCGCCTCGCCGCCGGGCTGGCGTGACAGGCCGACCTCGGGGGCGGCGGCGGCGCGGTATTCGCCGTCGAGGAAGGCGGCGAGGCGCTCCAGCGCGGGGTTGATCTCGTCCGCGACGATGCGCTCGCCCTCGGCGAAGAACGCCGCCGTACCGCTGCCCGCGTCCGGATCCCCGCCCTGAGCCCCGAGGCGCGCTTCCGCCACCGCGAAGGGACCGGCGGAAAACGGGGCGATACTCGCACGAACAATCCCCACCACGGCATCCATGTTGGGCTCGGGCACGGTGATGCCCCGCTCCATCTGGCCGCGAGCATGGGACTCGACGAACGCGACCGCCTCGGGCACCTGGGCGAGGAGCGTCAGGTAGACTTCCCGGCCCGCGTCATCGGCCACCGGCACCATGCCGAAGAGCTGGCGCAGGCCCCCGATCGGCGACGAATACGGCGTGAGGACGTTCGTGATGACCCAATAATGATCGAGGCCCTCGATGGTCATCTCCGCACCGCGGCGCAGCACTTCCCAGGTGATCCTGTCGTCGGCGTCGAGGGCGTCGGCGTCGATCGCGTCGAGGCGGTCGAGAACCGCGCGGCTGAAGTCGGCGTCGGCCTGCGCGCGCTCGAGCGTGGGAATCGGCAGGCGTTCCAGGGGCAGCCCCTCCCGCGCCCGCGCCCGCAAATCGACCTCCAGCTGCCGCTGCCAGACATCCTCGGCCACGGCCGCCAGCGTTTGCGAGGGATCGGCCGTCGCTCCTGGATCGGCGCAGGCCATGGCCGCTGCGCACAATGCAAGCAGAACTGCAACGGGCTTCGACGGCATGGGCTTCATCGGGTCCAACTCCCCTTCCGGGTCGCCATCTCCTCTTTCAGCTCGGCGACGGTGACGACCCGCTGCTCACCGTCGTCGCTCCGCAGCGTGATCGTCTCGGTGAAGATGTTCACGCTGATCACGCGCTCGTAGCCGAGGCCCGTGCGGATCTTCCTGCCCTCGCGGGGGAACCGTCGGCGGGCATCCACGTAGCTCTGGTGTTCGTACATCAGACAGCACATGAGACGGCCGCAACACCCGGAAATCTGGGCCGGGTTGAGCGACAGGCTCTGGTCCTTGGCAAGCTGCAGGCTCACGGGCCTCAGTTCGGGGAGCCACGTGGAGCAGCACAGTTCGCGTCCGCACCGCCCCACCCCGCCCAGCAGCGCGGCCTCGTCCCGAACGCCGATCTGCTTGAGTTCGATACGGGTGCGGAAGGCGCGCGCCAGGTCGCGAACGAGCGCGCGGAAGTCCACGCGTTTCTCGGCGGTGAAATAGATGATCAGCTTCTTGCGGTCGAACTGCCATTCGGTCTCGGTGACCTTCATCTTGAGGCCGTGGCGGGCGACGTGCTCGCGCGTCTCCAGCCGGGCGCGCCGCTCGTCTTCGGCCTTGTGGCGGGCACGCGCCACCTCCTCGGTCCCCGCCCGCCGGATCACGCGCAGCGACGGCGTGGGCGTCGCACAGCCGCCCGACGAAGAGCACTTGCGCTCGGCGATGCTCCCCAGCGCGGTCACCCTTCCCAGGTCCTCCCCGCGGTCCGACTGCACGATCACGCTGTCGCCCGGTGACAGATCGAGCGCGTCGAACCGGAAGTAGCCCCGGCGCGTGCCCTTGAAGCTTACCTCGGCGAAACCTGACATCCTGCTAGCGGTCTTTGTCCACGGACTGTTACACCTCGGTCCATTCGCCCAGGGCTTCGTACTTCGCCCAGCGCCGCGCAACCATGTCGTCGGGCTTCATCGCGCCGAGTTCGTCGAGGTGCCGTTGCAGGGCGCCCGCGAGCGCGGCCATGGTGGACGGGGGATCGGCGTGGGCTCCGCCCGGAGGCTCGGGAATGAGCTCGTCCGCCACGCCCAGCGACAGCAGGTCGGACGACGTGAGCCGCAGAGCCTGCGCGGCCTTTTCCCGCTCGTCGGCGGAACGCCACAGGATGGCGGCGCACCCCTCGGGCGAGATCACCGAGTAGATGGCGTGCTCGAGCACCAGGATGCGGTCCGTGACGCCCAGGGCCAGCGCCCCTCCGGAGCCGCCCTCGCCGATCACCACCGAGATCGTGGGGACTCGCAGGCGTGCCATCTCGCGCAGGTTCGTGGCGATCGCCTCCGCCTGCCCGCGCTCTTCCGCCCCGAAGCCCGGATAGGCGCCCGGCGTGTCGATCATCGTCACGACCGGCCGGCCGAACTTCTCGGCCATGCGCATGAGGCGGAGCGCCTTGCGGTAGCCCTCCGGGTGGGGCATGCCGAAGTTGCGGCGCAGGTTCGCCTTCATGTCCCGGCCCTTCTGATGCCCGATCACCATGATCGACTGCCCGTTCAGCCGGGCCCATCCGCCCACGATCGCCTCGTCGTTGCGATAGCCCCGGTCGCCCTTGAGCTCGAACCAGTCGGTGAAGATGCCCGCTATGTAGTCCAGCGTGTACGGGCGCTTCGGGTGGCGGGCCACCTGCACCTGCTCCATGGGGGTCAGGTTGCGATACGTCTCGTCGCGGAGCACATCGAGCTTGGCGGTCAGGACGCGCACCTCGTCGGCCACGTCCAGGCCGCGCTTCGCCGCCATCTCCCGCAGGCGGGCGATCTGGTCCTCCAGCTCGACTATGTCCCGCTCAAACGCCAGATGTGCTGATGAAGACACGTGGCGGAAAACTCCTTGAAAATGGGCAATCCCAAAAGTACGTCATTTGTTCCCCGGGGCAAAAGCGCGTGGCCGGTGAACAGCCCGCTCAGGATCATCGTACATTGTGCGGGGGTGGGCGGCGACGCCCAAGCCGGGGTTGGACCCGGCCGGAACAAGGGACAGAAGAATCGTGAGAACCGCAGTCGGCGCATACCTGCGCACCGCCGTACTCGTGGCCACAGCCACATCCGTCGCATCCGCCGCATCCGCCACCGCCCAGGACCGGGACCGCCCCCTGGACGCGGACTTCGAGGAGGTCTATCGCGCCGGGGGCGCCACCGCACCCGATTGGGCGCAGTTCACCAGACCCGGAACGGTGGCCTTCGACGGATCCGGCAACCTGTTCGTGCTGGATATCCTGGCGGAAGAGATCGTTGTGATCGGCGCCGATGGACAGCTGGTCCGAACCATCGGAGGGCCCGGTGAGGGACCGGGCGAGTTCCGGTCCGCCGGAGACATGGTGGTCTGGCGGGATGGCCGTATCGCCGTGGCTGACATGGGGCACGGGGCGTATCAGCTCTTCGATCCGGCGGGTGAACTCGAGCGCATGGTCAACATCGGCGGAGACGACAACCCTCTGCTGGCGATGACCGCGATGCGGATGGCCATACGCGGTGCGCCCGACGGCGGATCGCTGTTCGCGCAGGGAATGCCGAACATGATTGGCGGGTTGTCGGGGGCAATGGCCGAAATGATGGGAATGGAAGTGGAGACGCCGGACAGAGTCGACGACCGGGGCATTGAGCGGCTGGATCTGTCCGCCGAAGTCGTCGCCGCCGAACAAGTCCTGCAAGCCTGGTCCCCGCGGTCCGAGCCCGCGCCGGAACTGAGCGCCAGCGACCTGACGGACGTTTCCGCAATGATGGGGAGCATGGCCGGACAAATCACCCACTACGAGCCTGCACTCCTCTGGGACCTCCTCCCCGACGGCACCATCGCCTACTCCGATTCCTCGGCATACGCGATCAGCCTGCTGGCCCCCGACGGGTCCGTCCGCGCCGTGCTGACACGCCCGCTGCGCCCCGAACGGGTCACGCCGCGAATCCGCGCCGCAACGATCGAACAGCGGTTCGAGGACGCCCAGGCGAACATGGAGGCAATCCCGGAGGCGATGCGGGGCCTGATGGACGTCATGGGTGGAGATGTCATCCGCGAGGGCATCGAGAACGCGCCCTTCTTCGACGAGATCCCCGTGTTGCGCGCGATCCGGGCCACCTGGGAGGGAAGCCTGTGGGTTCAGCGCCGGGGCGAGGAACCCTGGAGTGACTCCGGCCCCATCGACGTCTTTGGCGCGGACGGGCAGTACGTCGGTACTTTCGGCGAGGGCCTGACGCAGATGCCGAACGCGTTCGGGCCGGACGGGCGCGCGGCGTTCATCGAGCTGGACGAGTTCGACGTGCCCACCATCGTCGTCAAAACGCTGCCGGCGGAAGTCCGGTAGGAGCCAGGGACCAGGGAGACGCAGAGGTCATGAACCCTCGCGGCAAGGCAATCGCGGTCCTGATCGCCTTGTCGGCGGCCGGGGTGTTGCCGGCTTCGAGCGGGTTTCTGCATGCCCAGGCCGGGCCGGACGCGGAGGCCGAGCCGCCCGCCAGGATCATCTTCGAGGGCGCGACGGTGATCGACGGCACAGGTGCTCCTCCGCGGACCGGCATGGCCATCGTCTTGGAGGGGGAAGAGATCGCAGCGGTCCTCCGCGCCGCCGAACTGGGCGCCGAGCGGCGCGAAGGTGCCGAAGTGGTGGATGCAAGCTCGTGGTTCGCTGTCCCGGGCCTGATCGAGTCGCATACCCACGTGGCCACGATGGCGAACCGCGCCCGGGCCGAATTCATCCTCAACCGGCAGCTGTACGGCGGCATCACCACGGCGCGGGACATGGCCGGCGACGTGCGCTCGCTCATGGACCTGCAGCGGGCCTCGCTCGTCAAGGAGATCGATGCGCCCGACCTGCGCTTCGCCGCGCTGATGGCCGGCCCCGAGTTCTTCACCGACCCGCGCACGGTGTCGTCCGCGGCGGGCGAGACGCCGGGCGCGGTGACGTGGATGCAGGCGGTCACGGAAGAGACGGACCTGCGCGAGGCCGTGACGCTGGCCCGGGGGACGTGGGCGACCGGAATCAAGACCTACGCCGCGATCGACGGCGACCTGCTCGCCGCGATCGCGGCCGAGGCGCGTCGCCAGGGGATCCCGGTGTGGGCGCACGTCCACGTCGGGCCCGCCCGGGCGCTGGAGGTCGCGCGCGCGGGCGTCCGCGCGATGTCTCATGTATGCGACGTCGGGAGCGCGGCGATCCCCGACGATGTGTTCCGGGAAGGCCAGGAGGGGCTGCGTTCCGGATTCGTGGACGTGGACCTCGACGACCCGGCGATCGACTCGGTGTTCGCTGCGATGCGGCACAACGGAACGGTCCTGGACGCGACGCTGCGGATTGTGGTGCAGATCGGGCAGCGGCGCATGGCGGCGGTGGACACGGTGGGAGCCCAGCCGCCCGGCGCGGCCGCAGACAGCGCCCGCGCCCGTCAGGGCCCGGCCCCCGCTCCTCCGATCGACCGCCGCCGCCGCGGCGTCCGGCCCCGGTGCGAGACCCCGGACGCGATGGCCCTGACGCGGAAGGCCTACGAGGCCGGCGTCATGATCGCGGCGGGCACCGACGGCATGACCCCGCCCGATTCACTCTTCCCGGCGCTCCACGAGGAGATGCGCCTGCTGCACGAAGAAGTCGGGATGCCCATGCTGGACGTGCTGAAGGCGGCCAGCTATCACGGCGCCGTCGCCCTCGGACTGGAGGACACGATTGGCACGCTCGAACCCGGCAAGCACGCCAATATCATGTTCCTGCGCGAGGATCCGCTGGCGGGTGCCGAGAGCCTGCGCTCAGTCGAGCTGACCGTAAAGCGCGGCACGCTGTACTACCGGCGTGACTTCGTACTGGGTGAGCCGCCGCCGGGGGGGCCAGGCGGGCCACCGGGGCCGTAGGACGCCGATCGTGTTCAAGACCTGCATGTTCTGCAAGAAGCCCCTCGGCTCGAACGAGGTGCTCGAGACCTTCCCGGTCGGACGCCGGCTGGCCTTCGATTCCGCCAAGGGCCGGCTCTGGGTCGTGTGCACGAAGTGCCAGCGCTGGAACCTCACGCCGCTTGAGGAGCGCTGGGAGGCTGTGGAGGACTGCGAGCGCCTGTTCCGGGCAACGCCGATGCGGGCGTCCACCGAGAATATCGGGATCGCACGCCACCGTGGGGGTCTCGACCTGGTCCGGATTGGTCGGCCGCCACGCGGGGAGTTCGCGGCCTGGCGCTATGGGGATCAGTTCAAGAGAAGGTATCGCCTGACAGCGCTCAGCAGCGTTGGCTTTGTCGGAGTGAGCTTCGCGTTCGGCGCGTTGCCCATAGCGATTCCCACCGGTCTCGTCATGGGTAGCCTGTCGGCGGCCATCGCCTGGAGCTATATGCGCCCTCTGGCGAAGGTCCGCGTTGGTGCCGAGCGCACCGATGGTCGTCCGGTAAACCCCGATGACGTCGCCGTTTTCAGGCTCCGCGCGCTGCTTTCGATGCGTCTGCTGCCCGACGAGGACGAATCGGGATTCATGGTCGAGGTGAAAAAGGGCATGCGCAAGGCCGGATTTCGGGGAGATGACGCCCGTCGCGTAGCCGCTGCACTGGTTCCGCGATTCAACCAGCGGGGTGGTTCGCAGCGCTCGATCAAGCTCGCTGTCCAGCAGATCGAGTGGGCCGGTCATCCCGATCGCTTCCTCACCGGTGTGGCGGGCCGACGGGCGCGGAGCTGGAGGGGCAGCGAGGGCCTCGTCGGCAAAATGTCCGCCCCGACTCGGCTCGCCCTCGAAATGTCCCTCCACGAAGAGCAGGAACGGCGGGCCCTCGAAGGCGAACTCTGGATCCTGGAACAGGCGTGGAAGGAAGCGGAAGAGATCGCCGCGATCTCGGACAACCTCCTCCTGCCCGCCGGAACGGATGCGTTTTTCGACCGTTACGGCGAGGACGAGCGATAAACCCTCACGATCTCGACCGCCGGGGTAAGCTGCTGCGCCTCGTACGGCGCCCTGTGGATCGCGCGCACCACCTCCATCCCCTCGACCACCCTTCCGAACGCCGCAAACCCCTGCCCGTCCGGATTGCGCATGCCGCCATAGTCGAGTGCCGGCTGGTCGCCGATGCAGATGAAGAAGCTGTGCGTGGCCGTATCGGGCCCTCCGCGCGCCATCGAGACCGCGCCGTCGGTGTGAAGGATGCCGGTTTGGCTGGTGCGCTCCAGCGGGATCGGCGGGAAGGACTCCACGGCCGCGGCAGGACTGCGACCGCCCTGCACCACCGCAATGCGGATCGAGTCGGTGGGCTGATTCGCCCCGTGGACGGTACGGAAGAAGCTGCCGCCGTCGTAAAGCCCGCCATCGACGTAGCGGAGGAAGTTGTTGGCGGTCACGGGAGCCCGGTCGACGTCTACGTCCAGTTCGAAGCTGCCCATCGAGGTCTCGACCACGACCCGCACGGGGTCGGCAGCCGGCGCGGAGCGATCGAGCCCGACGCCAGCGGCCCCGATTGCCAGCAGCGGCAGGAGTACGGCCAAGGTCTTCATTTCTTCCCCCTTCTTTTGCTGACCCGATCAGCGGACACTTACGTTTCCGGACATGTGCTCCGCCGACCACCTCCAGCCCATTCGCATCATGAGCCAACACAGAAAGTCCAGTCCCGAGCGACCCGCCGCCAGTAGCCGGCGCAAGTTCGTCAAGTCCGTCGCGGCCGGCTCGGCGCTGGCCGCCGGCGTGCCATCGCTCCTGTCGGGTGAAGCCAGCCCGCGACGCCGGACCCTGTCCCGCCGGGACATCCGCGCGTCCCACCGGGGGCCCACCAGCCAGGTCCCGCCCTCCGACCGCATCGGCTTGGCCGTGGTCGGCGCCGGCGGCATGGGGATGGCCGACGTCGACACCGCCCTCCGCATCCCCGGGGTCGAGCTGGTCGCCGCCTGCGACGTCTTCGACGGCCGCCTCGACGCCGCCCGCGAGCGCCACGGCGACATCTTCACCACGCGCGACTACCAGGAAGTGATCGCCCGCGACGATGTCGACGCCATCATCGTCGGCACGCCCGACCACTGGCACCAGCCGATCTCCGTCGACGCGCTGCGCGCCGGCAAGGCCGTCTACTGCGAGAAGCCGATGGTGCACGACATCGCCGAGGGCCACGACCTGATCCGCGCCCAGGACGAGTCCGGTCAGGTGTTTCAGGTGGGCAGCCAGGGGATGAGCTCGCTCGGCAACGAGAAGGCGAAGGAGCTGTACGAGGCCGGCGCCATCGGGCAGCTCAACTACGCCGAGGGCTTCTGGGCCCGCAACGATCCGATCGGGGCATGGCAGTATCCCATTCCGCCGGACGCCTCCGAGGACACCGTCGACTGGAAACGCTTCCTCGGGCCCGCCCCCGACCGCCCCTACGACCCGCTCCGCATCTTCCGCTGGCGCAACTACCGCGACTACGGCACCGGGGTCGCCGGCGACCTCTTCGTGCACCTCTTCTCCAGCCTGCACTTCGTCGTCAGCTCGCGCGGCCCCACGCGCATCCAGGCCGCGGGGGGGCTGCGCTACTGGAAGGACGGCCGCGAGGTGCCGGACGTGCTCCTCGGCGTCTTCGACTACCCCGAAACCGACACGCACCCGGGCTTCAACCTGTCGCTCCGCGTCAATTTCGTGGACGGGACTTCGGGCAGCACCTTCCTGCGCCTGGTCGGAAGCGAGGGTGCCATGGACGTGACGTGGACCGATGTTGTGCTTCGCAAGAACGTAGCGGTCGACCCCATGGACGCCTTCTCGCAGGAGAAGATGGCCGAGGCGGCGGCGGGTGAGGGCGGCCTCCCCGCGCGGGTTCGCATGCTGCCCCCCGCCGAGACCCGATACGAGGTCGAGCGCGGCTACCGCGGCGCCCACGTCGACCACTTCTTCAACTTCTTCCAGGCG
>CAZRQE010000162.1:0-17971 GCA_964602175.1 uncultured Gemmatimonadaceae bacterium
GGCCGCGTCCCCCCCGCACGCCATGCAAAGCGGCAGCCACGCCATCAGCAACAGTCGCGCGAATCCCGCCAGCCTCATCGCCATTTTCATGTCCGGGGTGTCTTCGGCCATTCGGTCACCACTCGCTCCAACGTGCTTTTCGTGCGCTAATATTAACCCCGATCCCCCCGTGCAGGCGGCCCCCGACCCGACATGAAGCAACTCAAGACCATTCTCCCGTACTTCCGGCCCTATCGCCTGCCGATGTTCTGGGGCCTGGTGCTGGTCATACTCGCCAACGGCTTCGCGCTGGCCAACCCATACCTGCTCAAGCTGCCGATCGACGCCCTGACGGCGGACGCCGGCATCGATCCCGACGCCACCCGGCGAACCATTGTACACTACGCGCTCCTGATCGTCGGAGTGGCGTTGGTGGGCAACGCAGCCCGGTACGGGATGCGCGAAATCCTCAACGGACTGAGCCGCCGGGTCGAAGTCGATCTGCGCAACGACTTCCTGCGGCACCTCCTCCGCCTGGACGCCGGTTTCTACGGCGGCACCCGCACCGGCGACCTGATGAGCCTGGCCACCAACGACACCCTGGCCGTGCGGCAGGCCGTGGGACCGGCCGTCATGTACACGGCGAACACCGTGGTCAATTTCGTCTTTGGGCTCGCCCTGATGATCTGGATCAGCCCCATGCTCACCCTCGTGTCCCTCGTGCCGATGGTGGTCCTGCCGCCGGTCGTGGCCTGGTTCGGGAAGACGATCCACAACCGCTTCGAGCGAATCCAGGAGCAGTTCGCGGCGCTGTCCACCATGGTGCAGGAGAACCTGTCCGGCGTCCGCATCGTGCGCGCCTACGGGCAGGAGGAGCCGCAGGCACGCGAATTCGACGGATTCAATCGCGACTATCTCCGCCGGAACATGCACCTGGCATACGTGTCGGGCGCGTTTCACCCCATCATGGGACTGCTTACCGGTGCGGCGATGGTCGTGGTGCTGTGGTACGGGGGCGGCCAGGTGATGGCCGGCGTGATCACCACGGGGGACTTCGTCGCCTTCTCCTTCTACCTCGTGCTGCTCTCCTGGCCGATGATCGCGCTGGGATGGGTAGTCAACCTGTACCAGCGCGGCGCGGCGTCGATGGGCCGGATCAACCGCATCATGGCGATCGAGGCATCCATCTCGGCCCCTGCCGTCCCCGCCGCCCCGCCCCCGGGACCTGCGCCCATCGAGTTCCGGGACGTGTCGTTCCGCTATCCCGGCACCGAGCGCCTCGTCCTGCACGACATCACCTTCACCGCCGAACCCGGCCAGACCATCGCCATCGTCGGCCCGACCGCGTCCGGGAAGAGCACCCTCGTCTCGCTGATCGCCCGAACGTACGACCCCACCTCGGGAAAGATCCTGCTCGATGGCGCGCCGCTGCCCGAGTACGATCCCGCCGACATCCGCGCGCGCGTCGGCTTCGCCCCCCAGGACAGCTTCCTCTTCTCGGCTCGTCTGGGGCGGAACATTGCGCTGGGAATCCCCCCGTCCAGGCCAACGGAAGAGATCATGCGGCGCGTCCGCAGCGCCTCCATTGCAGCCCACCTCCACGAGACCGTGACGGGATTCCCCAGCGGGTATCAGACCCGGCTGGGTGAGCGCGGCATCAACCTGTCGGGCGGCCAGAAGCAGCGCGCCACGCTGGCCCGCGCGCTTGCCATCGACCCCCCGGTGCTCGTGCTCGACGATGTGCTCAGCGCGGTGGACACGCAGACCGAGTCGCGCATCCTGCGTGGGCTGCGCGGAGAGCTCGAGGGCCGAACCGCGTTCATCATCTCCCACCGCGTGACGGCGGTGAAGGACGCCGACCTGATCCTGGTCCTCGACGACGGCCGCATCGTGGAGCGCGGCCGGCACCGGCAGCTGCTGGCGGCGGGAGGAACCTACGCGACGCTGCTCAGACGGCAGTTGCTGGAGCAGGCAGTGGCGGGAGCGGCATAGCCGTCACCCCGGCCAGCCCGCACCGCTACCCGTACCAGGCCGGTTCCTTGCCCGGCTTCCACTTGATGTTGCACCCGACGCTCGGCACCTGCTCCGTGGCAGGGTCGCGGCCCGCCAACACGGCGTCGAGGGCCGCGCACAGGTCGTCCCCCGACACGGTCACCCCCGACGAGGGCCGGCTGGAGTCGAACTGTCCCCGGTACACCAGGCGGCGGTCCGCATCGAAGAGGAAGAAGTCGGGCGTGCACGCCGCGCGGTAGGCCTTTGCCACCTCTTGCGATTCGTCGAAGAGGTAGGGGAAGGTGTACCCCCGCCGCCGCACCTCGTCCTTCATCCGCTGCGGGCTGTCGTCCGGGTAGTTCGCGACATCGTTGGCGTTGATCCCCACGATAGCGACGCCCTGCGGTTCGTAGTGCGCGGCCACGGCGGCAAAGCGATCCGCGATGTGCTTGACGAAGGGACAGTGGTTCGAGAGAAACGCGACGAGCAGGGCCCGCGAGCCTTCGAAGTCCGCGAGTGCCACCGAACGTCCGGTCGCCGGCTCGGGCAGCGAGAAGCCCGCGGCAGGGCTGCCGAGCTCGAGCATCGTGGAAGGAACAAGCGCCATTGAGGAATCTCCTGGGGGTTTGCCCGCCGGCCTGCTATATGCGCTCCAGCAGGAATTCGGGTGCAAAGCGATTCAGCCAGGCCGCGAGCACGGTGAACGAGCCCGTCACCAGCAGTATCCCGAGCAGCACCAGGAGCGCCCCGGCGGCGACCTGAACGGCGGGCAGGAAGCGGCGGAAGCGTGAGAACGCGGACAGAAAGCGCTCGAGCGCGAGCGCGGCGACGATGAAGGGAATCGCGAGCCCCATCGAGTACACGAAGAGGAGCATCGTGCCCTGTCCCAGTTGCTCCTGCGATGCCGCCATCGTCAGCACGGCACCGAGTACGGGACCGATGCACGGGGTCCACCCCGCCCCGAAGGCGAAGCCCACGGCCAGCGTCCCCAGATACCCCGTGGGCTTGTCGGCCACGTGGACGCGCTTCTCGCGCATCAGGGGCGTCAGCTTGAGGATGCCCATGAGGTGGAGTCCGAGGATGATGATGATGATCCCGCCGATCCGCGCGATCCAGTCGCTGTAGTAGTTGAGGAAACGCCCCATGAAGGAAGCTGAGGCGCCCAGCAACACGAAGATCAGGGTGAAGCCGGTCACGAACAGGGCCGAGTGCACCAGCACCCGGCGCCGGTCGACGCCCTGCTGCAGATCCTCGAGCGACATCCCGGTTACGAACGACAGATAGCTCGGCACGAGCGGAAGCACGCAGGGCGACAGGAACGACAGGATTCCCGCGAGGAAGACGATGCCGATTCCGATGGATTCATTCATGAAGACCGACCTTTGTTCCAGTACCCGATCATCCTATAGATGAGTTTCGCCACGAGGAAGTCCGGGGCCGTGAACCCGGGAATCGGCGCGTGCTCGACGACGTCGACCCCAACGACGCGGCGTTCACCGAAAACCCGGCGGAGGAACGCCATCGTCGGGTGCCAGCGTCCGCCGCCCGGCTCGGGTGTGCCCGTGGACGGCACGAGTGACGGATCGAAGTAGTCCACGTCGAAAGTGATGTAGACGGGATCGTGCAACGCCTCCAGCGCGCGGTCCATCCAGCCGTGGTCTTCCCCCGCCACGTCCGCCATCTCCTCGGCGGTAATAACAGCCACGTTGTCGCTGCGCTGTGCGAACCGCCATTCCTCGGCGCTGATCCCCCGGGCCCCCACGGTGACCAGATTCACGTCGCCGATCACCCGCTTCATTGCGCAGGCGTGCGACAGCGCGCTGCCGTCGAAGCGCTCGCGCAGATCGAGGTGGGCATCGAACTGCAGCACCGAGAGGCGTTCCCCCGACCGGCGCGCGTGGGCGCGGATTGCGGGCGCGGAGACGGAATGCTCGCCTCCGATCATGAGCACGCGGCGGCCGGCAGCCGCGTCGAGCACCCTGCCGCACGCGTCTTCGAGTTCCGCCATCGCACGGGCGGCGTCGCCGCGCGCAAGCTCCAGTGCCGGGAAGGTGTACACCCCGTCGCGTGAAGGGTCATGGTCCTGCTGGTGGTCGAAGAGTTCGACGTAGCGCGAGGCGTCGATGATTGCACGGGGGCCGTCCCGCGTCCCGGAGGCCCAGCTGGTGGTGGCCTCATAGGGCACGGGCAGAATCCAGGTGCGGGCGCCCCGCGGCGTGGCGCCTTCCCCGTCCAGCCCCAGGAACACGCGTGGCAGCTCCCACGGCAGGCCGTCGAGACCCTCGGGCAGGTCGTGTATCGTCCGTGCGCCCGCGCGGGCGGCAGCCTCCGGGTCCCTGCGGTTGGGCATGGCCGGTTCGGGATCAGGTCGTCTCGATTGGACAAGTAAGGCCGCGGTAGGGAACGTCCGCCCCCGACTCCTGGCTGGCCCGGCTCAGTCCGAAGATCACCAGCTTGTGGTGTGTCGGACGGAACCCGTGACGAGCCGCCGTCTCCTCGACAATCCGCCTGACTTCCTCGCTGCGGAACTCGATGACTTCGCCGCTCTCCGTGCACACCAGGTGGTGGTGAACCGGATCTCTTGACAGCCGGTGCTCGTAGCGCTTGAAGCCCTCTCCGAAGTCGTGCTCCTCCACGAGTTCGCTGCGGATCAGCAAATCAAGTGTCCGGTAGATCGTCGCTTTGCCGAAACGCAGTCCATTCGATCGCAGAACAGCGTCCAGATCGTCCACCGACTGGTGCCGCGAAGAGCCGAACACCGCCTTGGCGATCGCCAGGCGCTGCTGCGTCACGGGCAGCCCTTGCTCCCGGAGATACCGCGCGAAAATGCGCAGGTACGGTTCGACGTTGCGCGGACCCGCCTTCATCGCTTCATCCGGCGGCCCGCGGCCCGGCCACCGCCTCCTCGAAAAGGTCGCCGTCAAAACCGGCCATCAGTGCCTCGAACGCCTCTGTCCCCCCGGCCACCTCCACCATGCGTGGACTGCCGAGCGGTCTCGGACCGCGCTTGACCACTCCCTCCATCACGCGGGGCAGGCGGTCGGCCGGCGCCACGCCTTCGTCCAGCAGCCGGGAGTCCAGGTACAGGCCCCTGCCGGTCCGCTGAGCGGAGTAGCGCGCCGTGACGAGCCGCCGCGCCTGGCTGCCGTCGAAACAGCTCGCGGCCACCAGCCCCCATTCGCGTCGTCCCCGCACCATGGGCGGAAAGATCCACAGCCGGTCGATCGCGGCCGGCCCCAGCCGGCGGCCTACTTCGCGGAGGGTTCGCGGGAGCGCCTCCGGGACGCCGGGCCCGGCGTCTTCCGCTTCTCCCCGGACATTGCTGAAGGGTGCTCTGGCCATGGTCCCACTAATCTAGCGGCTCTCGGGGGCCGACAGGTCCTGCGCCTGGGCCTGCTCGTCCACAACCCGCTCCACCCGGCGCAGCACGCGCGCGATCACCTCACCCAGCGGCCCCGTCACGACGGCCGCCGCCGCGCGCACATGCCCTCCGCCGCCGAACCCGGTCGCGACCGCCCCCACATCGATCGGCGGCACCGACCGCAGCGAGACCTTGATCCTGCCGTCGGCCGTGGTGCGAAAGAGCATCGCCGCCTGGACTCCGTCGATGTCGCGCGGCACGTCCACGAAGCCCTCCAGGTCCTCGACCGTCGCTCCCAAACGGTCGTACGCGTCCTTCGGGACGGTCATCCAGGCGATCCGACCGTCCGCGTGTACCGTAAGCGTGACCAGTGCCTCGCGCAGCAGTTCAAAGCGGCGCAGGCGAAAGCGACCATAGACGGCCCGGAAGAGGGCCTCCGGCACGGCGCCGAGTTCCACCAGCCGCGAGGCCACGCGGAAGCAATCTCGATCCGTGTTCGAGAAGCGGAATCCGCCTGTATCCGTCATTACGGCCACGTACAGCGCGGGCGCGACCGCCCGGGGCCAGGGACCGCCGGCCCGGTCGATGAGTTCGAAGACCAGGGCGCCCGTGGCGCATGCCGACGTATCGCGAACGACAACGCCGTCGATCGGGCGATCCGAAGGGGGATGATGGTCGATCACGACCTTGGGAAGGTGCCGGATCAGCGACTTGACCCTCCCGATGCGTGGCAGCTGAGCCGTGTCGAGTACGATCGCCAGGTCGGCCTCACAGCAGTGCCGGGCCTCGCGGGCGCTCTTCGGCGGCAGAACCCACCCGGGGTCCGGGAGCAGGAAGTCGAAGCTCTCGGGGAAGGGGGTCGGATTCACGATCCACGCCTCGGCCCCGCGCTCCCTCAGGAACGCCGCGAGCGCCACCTCGGAACCGGCGCCGTCACCATCCGCGTTCGCGTGCGTCGTGATCACGACCGACGAGGCCCGGTCCAGCCGCTCGAGCACTTCGTCGAATCGCCGGTTGCGTTCGGTCCGCCGGTGTTCTTCGTGAGTCTCCGTCATCGTCGCGCCCTACGCGAACGCAATCCCCGCAGCGCTTCGGCGGCCGCGGCGGCCAACTCCGCGCGGCCGGCTCCGTTGTTCAGCACGATGTCGGCCCTCGACCGCTTGGCCTCCGCGGGCTGCTGCGCGGCCATCACGGCCTCCGCCTCCTCACGCGTCATTCCCCTGGTCTCGACGATGCGCCGCCGGCGCACGTCGGCCGGTGCGTCCACGACGATGACAACATCCACCTCGGCCTCCATCCCCGTCTCGAACAGCAGCGGAATCTCCCACACCACCAGGGGTGCTCCTTCCGCCCGCCGGTCTTCGGTCCATTCGTCCCTGAGGCGCCTGACCTCGGGATGCACGATGGCCTCCAGACTCCGGAGCGCCTCTTCGTCGCGGAAGACCCGCCGGCGCACGGCCGCGCGGTCCAGCGAGCCATCCTCGTTCAGCACGCCGGTTCCGAAGAGGTCCACGATCTCCGCGAGCGCGGCGCTCCCCGGCTCCACTGCCGTCCGCGCCAGCCGATCGGCCGATGCCACCGGAACCCCGGCGTCGCGCCACAGCTCCGCGACGGACGACTTACCCGCCGCCACATTCCCCGTCAGGCCGACGACCACCATCGTCACGCACCAGGCCCGAGGACCCAGGACACCCCGAAGGCGACCATGGTACTGAACACGACGTTCCCGCACAGCACCGCGGTCATGACCCCGACCAGCGAGTACCGCATGAAGGCCAGAGGAATCACGAGCAGTTCGTTCGAGAACGGCACAAAAGCGGCGTAAAGGAACATGAGGCCCAACGGCAGGAAACGATGGCGGGCGTGCAGCGCTTCGGCGCGCGCCCGAAGGCCCGCGAGTCGATCATGCGCCAGTTCGCGAGTGGCATCGCCGATCAGGTATCCCAGCAGGTCGCCCAGGGTCATGCCCAGCGCGATCGTCGCCAGCGTGGGGACGGGCGCGAACCCGGATTCCATCAGGAGTGGATAGAAGAACGCGACGGGTATCGCGACCAGGCTGAATCCGCTGACCACTGAAACCCCAAGCAGTCCCCAGTAGCCCGCGGCGGCCACCACCTCGCGCAGCCCCGCCAGCTCACCCGCGCGGAGGTTGACCCACGCAACCACGCCCACCAGTGCCGCTATCAACAGGATCTTGACCCAAAAGGGGACCACGCTCCGCGGGCGCATGCGGCGGCGCATGTCCGCGGACCACGTGACAAAGCGCTCGATTTCGTCCGCCGGCGGCACCGCCTTGGAGTCTCCGTACGCGGTCTCCAGCCGCCAGCGCATGTACGGCTTCGACGGAAGCGGCACGAAGGGCGCCTTCCGATACCAGCCCCTGGGGCGAAACGCCCACGCGGCGGAAACCAGCGCGGGCCAGAGCCGCGGGCGCTTGAGCGCGATGAGAATGAAAGGCCGGATCATTTGCGTGAAAAGCTCTCACCGACGCTGGCGCGGCACAACCAAGCAGGATTCATCGCGGCTCGAATCCCGGGGGGGATTCCTGTCCACCGGCTGTCCGACCGGTCCCGCCGGCCACTCGCCCTGCCCGTGCCACCCGTCTAACTTCGTTCCCATGACCAACCGCCTCCGCCTCGAGACCAGTCCGTACCTGCTCCAACACGCCCACAACCCCGTCGACTGGTATCCCTGGGGCGACGAGGCACTCGCGCTTGCCCGCGAGCACGACCGCCCGATCCTCCTGTCAATCGGTTATTCGGCCTGCCACTGGTGTCACGTCATGGAGCACGAGTCGTTCGAGGATGTCGAGACAGCGCGCCTCATGAACCGGCACTTCGTGAACATCAAGGTCGACCGCGAAGAGCGCCCGGATGTGGATTCGATCTACATGCGGGCGGTCCAGGCCATGACGGGTCAGGGCGGCTGGCCGCTCACCGCGTTTCTTACTCCGGAAGGCGTTCCGTTCTACGGCGGCACCTACTTCCCCCCCGCACCCCGTCACGGCATGCCGTCGTTCCGCCAGGTGCTGCGTGCCGCCGCCGATGCCTACGCGTCGCGCCGCGACGAGGTCGCCAGCCGCGGAGACCACCTGACCGGGATCCTGGCCCGCAGCGCGACCGAACCGCAGCCGGCGTCCGGCCATTTCGACGCTCCGGACGGCAAGCTCTTCGCGCACGCGGTCGCCGCCGCGGGCAGGACGTTCGACCCCTCCAACGGCGGCTTCGGGACTGCGCCCAAGTTCCCGCAACCGGTGTTCCTCGACTTTCTGCTGCGCACCGGCGGTCCCCGCTCCCATGGCGTCTCCATGGCCACGCATACGCTCTCGCGCATGGCGGCCGGCGGCATTCGCGACCACGCCGGCGGGGGCTTCCATCGCTACTCGGTCGACGCGCGCTGGCTGGTCCCCCACTTCGAGAAAATGCTGTACGACAACGCGCTCATCGCCCGGGCGCTGACGCGCGCCCACCTGCTCGGTGCCGACCAGATGGGGCCGGTCGCCGAGGAGACGCTCGACTATGTACTCGAAGACCTCACGTCGCCCGACGGCGCCTTCTTTTCCGCACGCGACGCGGACTCCGAAGGTGAGGAAGGCGCCTTCTACCTGTGGACCCCCACCCAGATCCGCGAAGCGCTCGAGCCCGATGCGGCGCGTCTGGTCTCGCGCGTCTACGACGTCAGCGAGGCCGGGAACTTCGAAGGACGCAACATCCTGCATCTGCCCCACGATCTCGAGGCAATCTCACGACAGGAGGGGATCCGGCGCGACGAGCTGCACCGCTTGCTCCGCGAGTCACTCGACATCCTCAAGGCGCGCCGTAGCATGCGGCCCGAACCCCTGCGCGACGAGAAGGTGATCACGTCCTGGAACGGCTTCACCATCCGCGCGCTGGCCGAGGCCGGGCCCGCGCTGGGACGCGCCGACTACACCCGCGCTGCGGAACGGGCGGCCGGATTCCTGCTCGAGACCGTGCGCCGCGGCAACCGCCTGCAACGCATCTTCGCGGCGGGCAGGGTGCACATCGACGGCTTCCTGGAGGACTACGGCTCCCTCGGCAACGCGTGCCTGACTCTCTACGAAGCAACCCTCAATCCGCGCTGGCTTGCGGAAGCGGACTGGATCGCGGCGACCATGGTCACGCGCTTCTGGTCCGACACCGATGGCCTCTTCTACGACGCGCCCGTGGACGAAGACGGACTGCTCGTGCGGCCCCGCGACATCATGGACAACGCCACCCCGTCCGGCAATTCACTGGCGACCGAGTTGCTCGCGCGTTCGGCGGCGCTGACCGGCAACACGGAACATGCCGGACTGGCCGAGAGGGTCCTGGCACGCGAACGCGGCATGATGGAGCGCTATCCCCAGGCGGCGGGACGCCTTCTCTCCACGGCCGTCATGTGCGAGACTCCGCAGCTGGAAATCGCGCTGGTGGGACCCTTCGAGCGCGTCGCCGGCATGCATGGCCGGGCACACCGGGAACCGCATCCCAACCGGATCATCGTCGGCGGCGGCCCGTCGGACCCGGCGGTCGCACGGCTGCCCGCCCTGGAGGGGCGCGCGGAAAGGGTGGGCGAGGCCTTCGTCTGCCTCGGAAACACATGCCAGGAGCCGGCGGCCTCCACCGAGGCACTGGACACCGCGCTGAAACAAGCCCAGTCTGTCAGCGCGGGCGGTTGAACTGCCAACCACTACATTCGGGAGTACATGGCCACACTGGAGCATGAACTCGGCTCGGACGTCGAATCCGACCTTCCCAGTCCGAATACGCTGTTGCGCTGGTACCGGACGATGGTCACGGCGCGCAACATCGACGACCGCGAGGCCATGCTCTACAAGCAGGGCAAGGTCTTCTTTCTGATTGCCGGCGCGGGCCACGAAGCGATTCAGGTGGCTCTCGCCGACTTCCTCCGACCCGGGTCGGACTGGTTCCTGCTCTACTACCGGGACCGGGCGCTCGCGCTCGCGCTGGGTGTGCCCCCGATGGAACAGCTTCTTCAGGGGATGGGGGCCGAGGCGGATCCGGCCAGCGGCGGCCGCCAGATGCCGGCGCACTTCTCGGACGAGCGCTTCAACATCGTGTCGGCATCGTCACCCACGGGGACGCAGTTCCTGCACGCGGCGGGGTGCGCGGAAGCGGGGCTCCGGGCGAGCCGCCTGCCGGAATTGCGGAACCATGTCGGGTCCTTTGCGGACGACGAGATCGTGCTCTGCACGGCGGGCGACGGCACCACCTCGCAGGGCGAGTTCTGGGAGGCGCTGAATACGGCATGCAACCTCAAGCTGCCTATCCTGTTCCTCGTCGAGGACAACGAGTACGCGATCTCGGTCCCGGTGGAGGTTCAGACCGCCGGCGGCAACGTGTCGCGGCTGCTCACCGGCTTCCCGGATCTGAAGATCCTCGAGTGTGACGGAACCGATCTGCTCGAGAGCCACAGGGCGGCCCGTGAAGCCGTGGCCTGGTGCAGGGAAGGCCGGGGTCCGGCGCTGCTGCACGCCCACACGACCCGTCCGTATTCCCATTCCGGATCGGACGACGAGACGGCTTACCGGACCCCTGCCGAGCGCGAGGCGCAGGACCGCCGCGATCCGTTGCCAAAGGCACGGCGCCTGCTGATTGAAACGGGCGCAGCAACCCCGGAGGAACTGGACCGCATGGAGGCCGACGTCGCGGCGGCCGTGGCCGCGGCCGCGGACCAGGCCCTGGAGCATCCGCAGCCTCCCGTGGACACGGCCGCCAAGTGGCTGTACTCCGAAACCGTCGATCCGACCGGCCGCGACTTCGACACCGAGGACCGCCCGGTCTTCGCCGACGACCGCCCGCTGACCATGGTCGACCTCCTGAACCGGTGCCTCCGCTCCGAGATGGAGCGCGACCCGAGGATCATCGTCTTCGGCCAGGACGTCGCCGACGCCTCACGCGAGCACGCCCTCGGCGAGGTGAAGGGCAAGGGCGGCGTCTTCAAGGTCACCCACGGATTGCAGTCGCGCTTCGGAGGCGACCGCGTCTACAACGCCCCTCTTGCCGAGGCGAACATCATCGGCCGGGCCATCGGCATGGCCGCGCGCGGACTCAAGCCGGTCGCCGAGATCCAGTTCGTCGACTACATCTGGCCCGCGTTCATGCAGATCCGCAACGAACTCGCCACGATGCGCTACCGGTCTGCCGGCAAGTGGGCGGCGCCGGTCGTCGTGCGCACCACCTACGGCGGCTACATCAAGGGGGGAATGTACCACTCCCAGACCGCGCCGAGCCTGTTCGCGCACACCCACGGACTCCGCGTCGTCCTTCCCTCGAACGCGCTCGACGCCAACGGCCTGCTGCGCACCGCGATCCGCTGTGACGACCCGGTCATGTTCCTCGAACACAAGCACCTCTACCGTCAGGTCCACAACAAGGGCGCCGATCCCGGCCCGGACTACATGATTCCGTTCGGCAAGGCCAAGGTGGTGCGGCACGGGCGCGACCTGACCGTGGTGACCTGTGGCGCCCTCGTGAAGCGCACCATGGACGCGGCCCGCGTGGCCGAGCAGCGGCACGGCGTGAGCACGGAGGTGATCGACCTGCGGTCCCTGTCCCCGCTTGACATGGAGACCATCGGCGACAGCGTGCGCCGGACCAACAAGGTGATGGTCGCATACGAGGACGCGCTGTCATGGGGGATCGGATCCGAGGTCGCCGCGCGGATCGCGGACGAACTCTTCCCGTGGCTGGACGGGCCGGTGCGCAGGGTGGCGGCGCTGGACACCTGGGTCGCGTTCTCGCCCCAGCTGGAAAAGGCCATCCTGCCCCAGGCGGACGACGTACTGGAGGGGATTCTGGGGCTGGCGGGATACTAGCAGCCCGACCCGCTGCCGGCGGGCCTCACCGACCTGGCGCGTGCGAGCCCCGATTCGCGCTCAGAAGCGCGCGTTCAGCAGCGGGATCTTCCAGGCCAGGCCCGATTGCCCGTGGGCTCTCGCGGCGAGGTCCCATGTCGGCGTCGGCAACGGCGCGGAAAGCGACACTGAACCCCCCGTCCAGTTGACGAGCGCGCCAGCGCCCAGGCCCGCACCACCCGTTTCATAGGGGTCGTCCTCGATGTCCTCCCCGCGGGTCAGCACGCCGCCCGCGATCAGTCCCGCGATACTCCCCATGAGCGGCAAGGCAATCGCACTCTGCTCGTCGTCGACCTCCGCGATCAGGGCCGCGCCCAGGCCCGCGAAGCCACCGATCACGCCGCCCAGGCTGATCAGGCGGGTGCGTCCCCGGCTGAGGGGCAGGCGGCTTCCGGCAAGTGCGCCGGCCACCAGCCCCGCGTTCCCGGTCAGCATGGACGCCGCGACCGTCGGATCCTCGCCGGCGTCCGCCAGGACCGAGGCCGCCACTCCGAACCACAGGCCCCAGAGGCTGCCCGCCGTCGCCGCGGTCGCCGTGCCGGGCGTGATTTCGCGCCGCGAGGCCAAGACCCCGCCGAAGGTGCCGATCGCCCCGCCCGCGATCATCGACCAGATCCTGTCCTCGATCCTGTCGTCTTCGAGGTCCAGGACGAGGGCCCAACCCGCTCCCTGAATGGCACCCCAGGTACCTCCCCAGCTGATCGCACGCGCCTGCCCCGGCGAGACCGGCCGCGAACGCACGAACTGGTGGGCCGCCAGGTACCCGGCCGGTCCTCCCAGAAGAAGCCCGGCCCCATATGCCGCGGGTTCCTCGGATTCGAGCGCCAGCGGAATCGCCACACCCATCCAGAGTCCATAGGTGGTCGCCCAGACCCTTAGTTCGGTCTCGCCCCCCGCGGTCGTCCGTCCACCAAGCCGCGCCTGCGCCGACTCGGCGGCGGGGGTCCCCGGGAAGTGCTCGACGATGTGGCGGTACAGCGCGTCGGCGACGGCTCTCTCTCCCTCGGCCTCGAATGCCGCTGCGGTCGCGAGCAGCACTGCGGCCGAGTCCGCCGGGGTGACCTGCGCCACGAGCGACGAGGGTGGGCCCGCGAAGGCGGCGAGGGCGCAGGCGAACAGGAGCGGCCGGACAAGAGTGCGTATTCGCATGCTCGAAAGATACACCAAAGCGCTCAGAAGTTGCCGAGACGCCGGGCGATGCAAACGCCCTATCCCAACACTCCCACAATCCCGCCCTCCAGGTTCCGCACGTCCTCGTATCCCTCGGCGACGAGCGCCTCGGCAACCTTGAGGCTCCGCACGCCCGTGTGACAGTACACGACCACCGGGCGGTCCCGCGGAATTTCCTCCAGCCGTTCACCGACTTCGCCCATCGGCACCAGTACTGCTCCCAGCTCCGCCAGGTTCATCATCTGCCACTCCATGGGCTCGCGGACATCCAGGAGGAACGGCTGCGGATCGCCCGCCATCACCCCGGCCAACTCGTCCGCCTCCACACTGCCCACTGCCGACTCGTCCACCGGCACCTCCGGCGCAACCCCACAGAAGACTTCGTAGTCGATCAGTCCCGTCTGGGTCGGCTGGTCCCCGCACACGGGACAATCCGGATCGCGGCGGATCTCCAGCTCCCGCCACCTGTAGCTGAGCGCATCGAAGATCTGGAGGCGTCCCACCAGCGGGCGGCCGACGCCGAGGAGGAGCTTCACGGTTTCCATGGCCTGGGCGGCCCCGATGACCCCCGGAAGTGCCCCGAAGACGCCTGCCTCGGCACAGTTGGGGATCAGACCCGCAGGGGGCGGTTCGCGGAAAAGACACCGGTAGCACGGGCCTCCATCGGCCGCGAACACCGACAGCTGGCCTTCCCACCGGTACACCGAACCGTAAACGTTCGGCTTGCCGGTCAGTACGCATGCGTCGTTGACCAGGTACCGGGTGGGGAAGTTGTCGCTGCCGTCGACCACGACGTCGAATTCCGCAAGGATCTCCAGGGCGTTCGCGGACGAGAGGCGCAGGGCTCCGGTCTGCAACTGCACATGCGGATTGACGTCGGTCAGACGCTCGCGCGCCGAGTCGACCTTGGGTGCACCCAGGCCGCCGGTTCCGTGGAGGATCTGCCGCTGCAGGTTGGTGACGTCGACTACATCGGGATCCACGATGCCCAGCGTCCCCACCCCTGCCGCGGCCAGATACAGCGCCGCCGGCGAACCCAATCCCCCGGCCCCGACCAGGAGCACGCGCGCCTGTTTGAGACGCTCCTGACCGGCTTTTCCGACCTCGGGAAGGACGAGGTGGCGAGCGTAGCGGGCCAGTTCCTCGCGGGTCAGGGAAGGACCGGGATCACCACCCTCCACGACGCCCCCGTCCACCGACCGCGAACTGCAATCCCAGGTTCAGGATCGGCCAATAGTTCTTGAGGTCGCCGGCGTCTTCCAGCGCACTGCGCTCTTCGGCCCGCAGATCCTCGCGGAATCTCTGGGAGTCGAGCACCGCGCGGTCGCCGGTGGCGCTCATCCGGAGATCCGACTGTTCGAGAAACGCGACACCCACGTCCAGAAAGATCCCCACGCCCCGCGTCGCGTGCTGACCGAAGCCGAGCAGCACATACGGAGCCCACGGTTCGGAAACCAGCGTCGTCTTCAGCTGGGTGACTTCGGGCTCGGTGTAGGTGTTGGCGCCAATGTCGATCTCCGCACCGCTCCCCAGCGTGATCGCGTAGGTTGGGTCGTGCTTCTTGTACAGCATCCCGCCGCCGATCCGGAAATTCCCGACCGCGATATCGGCACCAAAGGTGTACACGGACTTCGGGACCCCCAGCGTGCCGGTGCGGTTGTCCTCCAGCCCGGACACGGACGTGATGTCCGCATCGAATCCGAGCAGGCTGGCGCCGCCCCGCAGGGAAACCCAGTCGTTGGCGATCAGCACCACCTCGGCACCGAGCCCCAGGGTGCCGGCGCGACCGGCGATTGCCAGGTCCTGGATGGCGGACACGGGGCGGGGAGAGATCCCGCCGGCCACCGTCACGACGCCAAGTGAAGCCGCCAGGATCGCGCGTACGGTCATCGGGAACCTCCACTTCGGTTGACGGCCAGGCCGTGTCGGCGGGCGAGCAACGGCGCATGGGTGCTCTGCGGCGCGCCGTGTCACCGGAAACCGATTTCCTGTGATCTCTTCTACAGAGTGCAATGAAAACCTGGTTGCCGCTACCCTCGTACGGTGTAAACGAGTTGAGCACAATCTTCGTCCCACGATGGGCGTATCCGGTCCCAGGGGCCTCTTCAACGCAACCCGCATCGGCGTGAAAGTTGTCACCTGGAGTGAGAATGGAGTGAGAAATGGCAAAGTTTGTCATTCCCAGGGAGTTCGCAGTGATACAGCGTCTTCAGGCCAGTCTGCTCGTCATCGCCGTGGCCCTGTCCGCCGCGTGTTCCGCCGACACCGGTCAGCCGGATGCCGCAGCCGATACCGCCATGCCGCGTCCGTGGGCCACCGCCGCCGCGGGCACTGCCACCCTCGAGGCCACGTCCAGTGACGACGTCTTCCTCTCCTACGTGTGGGACGTGGCCACGGATTCCCAAGGCAACGTGTATGTCATCGACGGGGGCGAGGCCGCAGTCATCGCGCTCAACCCCGACCTGACGCACAATCGCCTGATCGGGAGGGAGGGCGAGGGTCCCGGCGAGTTCGGCAGACCGGCCCGGGTCCAGATTCTCCCAGGAGACAGCGTCCTTGTCTGGGATTCGCAGTTGCAGCGCATCACGGTGTTCCCGGCTGCAGGCGACGAACCCGCGTACGTTCAGCCCCTGGCTACCCAGGAGAGGGCAATCAGCGTATGGAGGCTCGCCGGATCCGCTGGACACATCGCCCGTTCTTCGACCACCTACATGGCCGACGGATCCGACGAAGGATCCACGAGGACGACGGTGCTGCGGCACGTCCACGAAGCTGACGGCCGCGTGGCAGATCAAGTTCTTTTCGACTACCCCGCCGGCGAGGCGCTGGTGCACCGGGGCGAGGGATTCGTGAGCGTGGCCGGCCACCCGTTCGCACGGGAGTCGTTTGTGGGCATTCTCGGGGGAGACCGCGTGGTCCACACACCTTCGGACGATCTGGAGGTGCGAATCCTGGACCTCGGCGGGCAGGTGGAGACTGCGCTCTCGTACGAGACCACGCCGATTCCGGTCACACGGCGCGAGCTGAACGCGGCCGCGGACGGGCTCAGCGGCGCGTTCGGCGAGTTGCTGCGTGACGGCGCGCCCTATGTCTGGCCCGCGCTCACGGGGATGGTCGTGGACGACCGCGACCGCATCTGGATGGGCATTCGCAAGGTCGACCGGTCGACCACCGAATGGGCGGCGTTCGCGGCGGACGGCACCCACCAGGTGTCGGTCGATCTCCCCGTCGACATCGACTTGTACGCGGTCCGCGGAGACCGCATGCTGGGCGTCGCCCGCGACGAGCTGGATGTGGCCAGGGTCAGGGTGTACCGGTTGCCGTGAGCGGGTGGCCGCCTGGCGAGCGGTGCCCGCCCGCGGTCCGGACCGGCCCCCGCGCCCCTCTCCCGCCTCACCGCCGCAACGGCTGCCTCTCCATGTATGACAGCGAACGCCACGCCCATTCGAGCGGACCGAAGCGGTAGCGCGCGAGCCACCAGGGCGACCACAGCAGTTGCAGCACCCAGATGCCCACCACGATCCCGAGCCTCCCCGCCGCGCCCACCCGCTCGAACAGGCCCAGGCCGTGCCCGTAGAAGATCAGCGTGCAGATCACGCTCTGTGCGATGTAGTTCGTGAGCGCCATCCGCCCGGTGGCGGCCAGCCGCCGCTGGAGGCCCATGAGCCAGCCGCGCTGGACCGCCAGCATGACCAGAGCGACGTACCCGAGGCAGACGCCCACCGAGCCGACGTAGTTGAAGAGCGCGCCCTGAAACATCGCTTTCTCGAACGCGAATTCGTGATGCAGCTTGTAGGCCACCCCCGCGGCGGCAAGCGGAAGACCGGTGGCCAGACCAATGACTGCCATGCGGCGGTAGAAGGCGGCCGGGCGCGACGCAGCGAGCACGCCTAGCCGGTAGAGGGCCATCCCGACCAGCATCAGTCCGCCGGCACGCCACAGGAAAAGGTACAGAAACGCGGTCGTCTGGATGGTTAGCGCGACGGGGGCGCGGGCGCGGAGCTGTTCGGACCACGTGCCGCGGAAGGCGGCGATCTCAGCTGCCCGGGCCTCCGGCGGCGGGTTCCACTCCGCAACCGCAACGGCCAGTTTTTCCGCTGGCAGGAGCGGAACGGAAATGCCCGCGAGCCCCCACACCGGCACGACGAACGCGACCGCACACCCGCCAATCCACAGGAGCCGGCGTGGCGGCAGGTTCCGCAAGGGGTAAAGGATGAAGCCGCAAAGCGCGTAGGCGACGAGGATGTCCCCGTGCCAGATCAGGTATGCGTGCGCCAGTCCGATCAGCAGCAGCCAGAACTGGCGGCGGTAGTGCAGTCCGGTACCTGCGGTGCCCCGCGCGGCCATGCGGTCGCTCATCATCGCCATGCCGGCACCGAAAAGCATCGAGAAGATCGAGATGAACTTGGTGTCGGCGAAGAGATACACGAAGGCCCACAGCCAAACCTCGGCGCCCTCGAATCCACCTGCGGAAAGGGGATTCATGTAGGCTGAAAAGACCCTCGCGAACCCCTGCATGTTCACGATCAGTATGCCGAGGACAGCGAAGCCGCGCAGCACGTCGATCGAGGGGATGCGGGTGGTGGTGGGGC
>CAZRQE010000163.1:0-7296 GCA_964602175.1 uncultured Gemmatimonadaceae bacterium
GCGCAGAGCAGCAGGGTGGTCAGCGCGGTGCGCCTGCGGGAGGGTGCAGGGGTGGGGCGCGGGAAGGGGCTGTTCATGGCGGGCCTCGTCGGTGGAATCGGATTGTAAACCATGCTTTCCATTTTGGAAATCAAAGTTTACATCGGCGAATCACAATAGGGGTTTCCCAACCTATCGAGGTCGCCAGTCCAGGACGAGGCGTCCCGCGCTCCCCGCCTACTCGCGGACCAGTCGATACATCCGCACCGTCTGCACGCCCAGATCGTCCGTGTGGAACCCGAGGACGAAATCCGCGCCGATGTCGGTGATCTCGAAGTCGGTCGGAGTGGCCAGATAGCCCACGAGCCGCCCCTCGCCGCCGAAGATGTCCCACTCCTGCGGGCCCGGATCCGCGAGCAGATGGCTGCGATACCGTTCCACCCACAGGTTGCCGGCCCTGTCGGCGAGGAGGGCGCCGTGCACCGGGTGGTGGCTCGCGGGCTCGGTCGCCAGGATCCGCTCCACCGCCGGCCCCGACGCGCCTTCGAGACTCCGCTCGACCGCGGCCTGGGCCTCGTCGATCTCCGGCTGCGTCACGGCTATGGGCTCGCGGTCCAGCCGCACGATCCTCCGGACGGCCCCGGCTCGGTCATGCGCCACCAGCTCGAAGCGCCCGGATTGTCCCACCCAGGCCAGATCGCCGCCCGCCGCGAATTCCGCGCGGGACGCGAAGCCCAGGGCAAGGCCGTTGCGCCCCAGCGGGCTGCCCGGGTACTCGCCCAGCGTCCCCAGGATCTCGCCGTGGCGGTCGACGGCATAGAGGAAGTGGGTCGATTGGTCGCGCGTGTCCCGCGACGGCGACCGGGTGAGGCTCTCGATCAGCAGCGTGCCGTCCGCCAGCCAGCCGACCACATTGGGAGCGGATGCGCCGGGAAGCCGGGGAATCGGGAACGAGCGGCCGAACACGCCTGCCGAACTGAACAGGGAGACCCGCCCGCCCATGGGGTCGATTGCCGCGATGGTGTCGCCGGCCAGTTCCGCAATCGACCAGAGCGTCCTGAACTCGCCGGGGCCTTCACCGAGGCGCCCGAAGGTGAGCACGTGGCTTCCGGCATCGTCGAAGACGCGGACCTCCTGTGCGTGCCCGTCCGCCACGACGATGTGCCCGTTCGACAGCCGGATGGCATGCGCGATGGCGCCGAAGAGGTCCGAGCCGGCGCCCTGGCCCTCGCCTCGTCCGATCTCGAGGACGGGGGGAGATGGAAGGGTCCATTCCTCTCCGGCAGCGTCGGGGGGATTCTCGGCGATCAGGACGCCCGCACTATCGCGAACGATCCCGTTTTGCGAGGAGCCATCCCCAGGGGCGCACCCGGCGAGGAGGATCGATGCGGTTGCGAGCGGCAGAACTCGGCGGGTCATTGCTTGCCTCCGGCTGATGTGTTGGCCGGTCGACGCTCCGCCCCGGTTATCCAGGCGCCCTAGCCAACCGGCCGAAACCGCACCCTTGCCACCCGCTGGACATCCAGCGAATCGGTGGTGATGCCATAGAGCAGCGAATCGCTCGCCCAGGGGACATCGCCGGGCCCGACCCGGCGCGGCCATCGATAGCGCGCGACCAACGTGTCACCCTCATAGACATCGGCCTCCCGCAACCGGTTGCCTGCGGCCGCGGTTCTTTCGATCCACAGTCGGCCGGACCGATCGAAGTAGATGGCACCGAGCGGCGGTTTGCGGTCGGGGATCGTGAAGGGGTGCTGGTCGAGGTCGAGCCTCTGCAGGTCGCGGTCAATCCAGTCCTGCGCCCAATCCTGCTCGGCGGGGCTGAGCTCGGCTCCAGCGAGAGGCGGGCCCTCGATCCGGGACGCCGTGCCGTCGGCGTGGTGGAGGTTGACCACGTATTCGGAGGTGACCGCCTCGGCCCAGGCGCCGCCGCGCCCGTGCGCGTGGATCCACCTCGGCCCCAGGGGCTGATAGACGAACACCGTGACCGCCATCTCTCCGAAAGTGCGGTCCACCGTGGTCGACCCGGTGGCCTGCCGCTCGGGATCGGCCATCGGGACCTCGTCGGCGACACCGTCCGCACCGACATGGAAGCGCGTCATGACGCTCCCGCCCTCGGGCGTATTCGTTGAACCGATGTCGACCAGCCGGCCCTCGGCGTCGAAGGTGATCGGAGCCATCATTCCCTGACTGAAATGGGCGATCTGCTGTCCGCGCACATACTCCGCGCCCGCCTCTTCCAGCTGGAATGCACTGTACCGTGTGCTCTCGCGCACCCAGAGCGCGCCGTCCGGGCCGAACGCCAGGCAGCATGGATAAGTCAGCTCGCCGGGGCCCTCTCCGGGACCGCCGAAGCGGAACAGGAAACGACCCTCGGGATCGAAGACGCGGATCTCGTGCGACTGCATGTCGGCCACGATCAACCGTCCGCGCGCGTCCTCGGCGATCCCCCCGATTCTGGTGAAGAGGTACGGATCGTCGCCGTCGACATCGCCGAACTCGAGGTCGACCGTGCCCTGGTAGGTGGGTATGGCGTCGCCCGCGCCAGCGTCCGCGTCGCTGCCTTCGTCGGCGCAGCCGGTGGTTGCCAGGTGAGCGAGCGCCACCGCGAGCGCGAGCCGGGCTGACGTCGGAAATGGTAGGGCGTGCTGCATGGACGTTGGCTCCCGTTAGCGTCGGTGGGCGATTGGAACCGGGAACGTGCACTCGACGAATGTGCTGTCGTCCCGTGCGTCGTTAATACGTTGGGGCCAACGGCCTAGTTTACTCTAGTCCCCCTCTTCGCCTCCGCGCGCCACCCTGCGCTTTTCTTCGATCGCCTGCGACAGGCCCGGCCCCGGGGTCGATTCCCCGCTAGGCGACATCCCGCGGGCGAATCGCAGCCAGCGCATCACCCACTTTCCGTTCCGCCACGGCCAGTTCGTACCGATCCTGCAGGTTCATCCAGCTCTGGGCGTCGGTGCCGAAACACCTGGCAAGACGGAGAGCGGTCTCCGCGGTGATGCCGCGCCGGCAGCGGACGATCTCGTTGATTCGCGCAGGCGATATACGACAAGTCTCGGCGCTTGGGGACTGGAGTCTCGAAATCGGTCGTCGGCAGTGCTACTCGGCACCCCCCCCTCAACTCACCGGCCTCCCCCGCGGCCGCAACACGAACAACCCTTCGCTCCAGCTCGACACCACCACCACGCCGCTCTCGAAGAACGGGTAGTTGCTCCAGGCCCCGCCGAACGCAGGAAGTCCCGCATCGTCCGGCACCGTGTCGAAGAAGCCGATCTCGATTGGGTTTTCCACGTCGCTGATGTCGAGCACCCTGAGTCCACTCATCAGATTCGCCTGGTATAGACGGTTGCCGCGCACGTACTGGTTGTGGTCGATGGTTCCCGTCTCGGCGAAGTGCTCCTTGAGCAGCAGGGGGTCGTCCAGGTCGGCCACGTCCCAGATGAGGGTGCGGGTGCGGTCGACGCCGCCCTGCGCCTCGTCGGCCTCGTCGCCCATGAAGAAATGCCGGTGATCCTCGGTCAGCCAGCCCTGGTGCGCGTAGGCGACGTTGGGGTACTCGCCGCGGGCGATGGCGATTGGGTTGTCGCGGTCGGTCACGTCGGCGATGCTCAGCGCGGTCTCGTTGGCGCCGAAGCAGATCTCGCGGCCCTGGTAGTCCTCGTCGGGACCCCGGTAGATGACGCACTGGGCGTCGTGGGAGTAGCCGGTGCGCTGGCGTCCGGTGGTGGCGTCGGAGAAGCAGCCCAGGAAAACGGGCTCCGCGGGCGAGCGCACGTCGATCATGTGCAGACCGCCCCCGCAGGTCTGGCCGCCCATGCTGCTGCCGACCGCGTACGCCATCCCCGTCTCCTCGTTGATGACGATGTTGTGGGCACTCGCGATGCCGTCGTAGCGCGCGGTCTCGGCGAAGGTCACGGGCGGGCCGGCGGCGTCCCGAAGCTGCGTGAGGTCGAAGATCTGCACGCCGTGCGCCCCGGCGCCGTCGGCGACGATGAAGGCGTGGTCCGCGTACACCTTGATGTCGCGCCAGAGGTTCTCGGTGGCGCCTTCGGTCAGCGGGAGCTCGCCGGCGTACCGCGGGTTGGCGGGGTCGCTGACGTCGACGAAGGCCGTGGCGTCCGACCGCCCGACCAGCGCCCAGTCCCTGCCGGTCACGGGGTCGGTCCAGCCCCAGATGTCGTTGAGGATCGTGCCCGGATCGGCTCCCAGCGACGCCAGCGGCACGAACGCGACCAGGTCGACCTGTGAGCAGTCGAAGGGCCCGGTGGCGCCGTCGGTGCAGGGGGCTTCCTCGCCGGTCACTGCAGTGAGTGTTCGAGTGGATTCCCGGAGGGTTGAGCTCTCGGCCCAGCCACCGTCCCTGCGCTCGAACACGACAGCCGCACCCAGCCGCATGTCAGCGTTGGAGGCGGCAACCACGGCCACGTCGTCACGCAGGGCAACATGCGAGCCAAAGAGAGCGCCGCGGGAAAACCCCGACGCAGGAATGGTGGAATGGGGCTCGAGGGTAGTGGTGCCCGGCGGGCCCGCCTCCGCGACCCGGAAGACCTGTGCGCCGCCAGCGCCCTGGTTGACGGCGCTCGCACCGACCCACGCGCTGCGGCCGTCGAAGGCCACTGCCGAGCCGTACCCCGCCGGGCCTGACTCGGGGAAAGAGAGACGGGCCGTCGCGTCCCACTCGCCGTCGTCGCCGCGGGTGAAGAGGAGAGCTGCGCCCGCTCCTTCGTCCGCGCCGGGCGCCCCAATGAGCACGGAAGCGCCCGAGGCGGCGAGGCTGGTGCCGAAAGCGTCGCCGCCGCGGCCATCGACCCCCATGGCGACACCCGGTGACGCCACCGTGGACGAGCCGATGTCGAACACATGGGCCGCGCCCACGTCGCCGGCCGTCCCGGGCGCGCCGACGAACAGGAGGTCGTCGGTCAGGGAGAGGGCCGCGCCAAAGCGGTCGGCGTCCGAGGGGTTGAGCGCGGCGAGAATCGCGGCGAACCCGCCGTCCGCGTCAAACCGCAGGACCGCTCCCGGGCCCACCTCCGATGGCGCTCCGAGATAAACAGCATCACCGGCAAGCGCGACGGAGGAACCCGCGCCCCGGATCTCCCGATCGGCTGGAGGCACGAACTCGACCGCCTGCGCCCACTCGCCATCGTCACCGCGCTCGAAGGTGTAGGCTCCACCGACGCCATCGGCCCGCCCCGGTGATCCCACCAGCAACCGATCGCCCTCGACCGCCAGCGCGGCCCCGAACTCGTCGCCGATCTCGACATCGTCGCCGGTGATGATGTAGGCGAAGTCCCACCCGTCAACGGCGCGCTCGAACACGTAGATGCTGCCGGGCGAGGGGTAGATCGCGCCCGCTACGCCCCCACCCGTGCGCCCCACGAAGATCTCGCCGTCGCCGATGGCGATCGCGGCTCCGAACCCGGCGGCGACCCAGACGCTCTCGAGGTCGGGGGAGCGGGACTGGGCGCTCAGCGGTGCGGCCTGGCCGAATGACGCGACCCCACCCGGGGATCCGCCGCTCCGCGGCGCGAGTCCACTCAGGACGAGGACTGCGCTGACGACGATCGTTTTGGCTCGGAACTTCATGGCGATCCTCCTGTGTCACTGTCGGGTCGGTCCCGAAACACCGCCAGCATCCTAGAGGTCGAGGCGAGCCACAAGATCGTCTACGGTCATCCCGTGATGCCGTGCGATGCTCTTCAGAATGCTGGACAGCGTCTTGACGCGAATCGGATTGTGATTCGGAATGACCTCGTGATGCTCGCCACCGACCTGGGTCGTGATCCTGACGTGAGAACCACGTTGACGGACAACCTCATAGCCTAGGCGCGCGAGGGCCGACACCAGCCTTTGTCCGCTGACGTTCCGGGGCAACTTCAAGGGACAAGGATCTCATCGCGCACGAAATGCAGACGGATGATCCCTGGACGGTCCATGGTCTCATCGAAGTAGCAGTCAACAGCTTCACGGACGTTCTTGCGGATCTCCTCCATCGAATCGCCTTGCGTGTGGATCCCGTATCCGATCGCGCTAGCAGAGTAGCCGCCATCGACCTCGTCCTCGGTGACCTCGAATATTAGCTCGCTCATTCTCTGCTACCCTTGTTTGCAGGGCTCGGCGTCCGCTTCCCTCTCCCTCGGCATTATACAACGGGGCGACCGTCCAGGGGAGCATGTCACGATCAGCGCGTGCGGCGGGTCGTGCTGATTGGCGGGTACCAGGCGGGATGCCGTCCAGGCTCAATGGGCTGGAGAGCGCGGCCTCCCCCAAACAACCGAGCCCGTGACCTCGCCCAGCAACCGTCCCTCCTCCATCCTCACCGACCCCTCCTTGACCTGCTCGCCGATCCTCGCCCTCATGGCGGCGTCAAACTCGGCGGCCCGTCGACGCGACATTCGATCCCTGGAAAACCCGTTCTGCGAGTGTCGTCGCTCGATGTACTCTTCTACCGTCGGAGTCCACGGAACCGGACCCGTGCACTCCTGGCCAAGGCGCTTGAAGAGGCCCGCTTCCTCGAGCGCCGTCACCGGGTCCCAGTGCACATAGTTCCGGTTCAACGAGTAGCGGGGGATAATGTCGTCCTCTCGCAATCCCACCTGCGCGCTGCGATCGACCACGGCGAGGACACCGTTCTCGGTGAGCAGCTCGGCGAACCTCGGAATGACCACATCCAGGTCGAACCAGCTCAGGCTGTCGGCCGCCGTGATGAGCGCATAGGCGCCGACCAGGTCAGCGTGCTCGATTGGTGAGCAGTGCCAGCGGATGCGTGGGTCATCGCCGCCGGCGAGTGTACGGGCCGTCTCGATCATGCCCTCGGATAAGTCGACCGCGTCCACGCGTTCACAGTCCGGCGCGAGCCCGCGGGCGAGGTCCCCGAGCCCGGTTCCGGCATCCAGCAACGACCTCGGACGGTCCACGATCAGTTGCCGGAGCAGCTCGAACGTCCTGGGCGGATGCGGTGGTCGGTGCCGATAGGCGGCCACCACGCTCGGGTCCTTGAACGTTTCGGCAAACTCGACACTTCGGCAGGCGGGCCGGGTCAGCATGGCGCCGTTTCCCTCGTGACACCGTTGGCGGACAACTTGCCGCCGGGCTTGTTGAACAACATCCTCAATCCCCGCCAGCGGTCTTGCTGGCTGATCGTGTAGACGCCCGCTCCGATTGGCGCGGCGGGCTGATCGGAGGAAGGTATCATGGCGACCCCGGGCGAAACGACACGCCGCGACTTCCTCGCGCGGATGGCGGGCCTCGGAGCGGTCCTGGCCACCCCGCGCGCGGCTAAGGGGCGCACGGCCGCTGCGCGAAACATGCCCC
>CAZRQE010000164.1:0-9868 GCA_964602175.1 uncultured Gemmatimonadaceae bacterium
GTAACGCCCGGGCGCCGCGAGGCGACGGAAAGTGCCGCAGAGAGCAGACCGCCGATGGTCCCCAGGGACACAGGCAAGGGTGAAAGGGTGCGGTAAGAGCGCACCGGGCCGCTGGCAACAGGGGTCGCATGGCAAACCCCACCCGGAGCAAGGCCAAATAGGGGACGAGGGGTCGCCTGCCCCGCCCGAGTCCCGGGTAGGCCGCTAGAGGTTCGGAGCGATCCGGATCCCAGACAAATGATTCCGGCCCGCCGCGCAGGCGGGACACAGAACTCGGCTTATGACGCCCGTCCTCCTGGATCATTCCCCTTGACCCCGGATCGGCCGTCCTGGAACATTACTGCTCGCTGCGCCCGTAGCTCAGCTGGATAGAGCGCTGCCCTCCGGAGGCAGAGGCCAGAGGTTCGAATCCTCTCGGGCGTACTCAGGCGGCTCCGGTCGCGGGCGGATCGGCCTGCGGCGCCGGTTTCCGCGGAGGCTGCCGCAGTTCCACCGGCCGCCGTCCGGCCCGGGCCCGCAGGTTCAGCCCCTCCACGAAGATCGAGAAGCCCATCGCGAAGTAGATGTACCCCTTCGGGATGTGCTGTCCGAAGCCCTCGGCCACCAGCGTCATGCCGAGCAGCAGAAGGAAGCTCAGGGCCAGCATCTTGACCGTCGGGTGATCGTTGACGAATCGGGAAACCGCACCCGCGGCGAGCAGCATCACGGTGACGGCGAGGATGATGGCGATGGCCATTACCGCGAAGTCCTCCGCGAGGCCCACGGCGGTGATCACCGAGTCGAGGGAGAAGACCATGTCCATGATGGCGATCTGGACGAGAATGGCCCCGTAGCTCGCGGCGCGTGCCTTGCCGCCGTGCTCGTCGTCCCCCTCGAGGCGGTGGTGGATCTCGCGGGTGGCCTTGGTCAGCAGAAAGAGCCCTCCGACGATCAGGATCAGGTCGCGTCCCGAGAAGGCGTGCCCCACGAAGCTGAAGACGGGCGCCGTGAGCCTCATGATCATGTTGATCGTGCCCAGCAGGGCGAGCCGGGTGATCATCGCCAGCAACAGGCCGATACGCCGGGCGCTCGCCTGTCGCTCCTTCGGCAGCTTGTCGGCCAGGATCGATATGAAGATGATGTTGTCGATCCCGAGAACGATCTCCAGCACGGCCAGGGTGGCCAGGGCAACCCAGGCTTCCGGATTGGCAATCCATTCCATTGGCGGTAGCCTCTCGGTGGTTGGTGGTCTCCTAACTTACTCCATCGTTTCCACCAAACTTCACGGAGGACTGCATGGCGGGCTACTCGGGAACCCCGCTTGCGCGAAAGCTGGGGATCGGCGAAGGGAACCGCGTCGGATGGGCGGGCGGCCCGGACGACTTTGCGGCGGCCCTCGATCTTCCGGCGTCGGTGATCGTCGACCAGGGCTTTGCCGGACCGCGTCGCTACGATGTGATCGTGGTCTTTCTGCCGGCGCTTGCGGCGCTTGCGGGCACGGTCGAACGCTTCAGCCGCCAGTTGAACTGGAGCGGCGGGCTCTGGCTCGCCTGGCCGAAGCTCGCCGGGAAGCTGGCCAGCGACATCCGCGAGTCGGACGTGCGGCGCGCGGGTCTCGCGGGCGGTCTGGTGGACAACAAGATCTGCGCAATCGACCGGGACTGGTCGGGATTGCGCTTCGTTTACAGAAAGGAGAATCGACCCAGGTGAAGAATACCAAGGTGAAGAATACGGACACGCAGGCGCAGTACGGCGCGGGGGCCGCGAACGGTGCGCGGATCGGGGTGGAGTCGCTGATCGAGGGATGGGACGGCCTGGGCGTCGTCTCGTCCTATCACGCGGAGACCCGGAGCTGGATCTTCGTGGCGCTCCACGACAACACTCTCGGCCGTCCCACCGGCGGCTGCCGCCTGAAGAGCTATCCGTCGCCGGCCGAGGCGTTGCGCGACGCGATGAGGCTGGCCGAGGGAATGACCAGCAAGTGGGCGGCCATCGACCTGCCGTACGGTGGCGGGAAATCCGTGCTCTCCGTGCCCGGACCGGTGGCGGGCGATCGGCGGCGAAGCCTGTTCAGGAGGTTCGCCCGGGTGCTGAACGCCCTGGACGGCGGCTACAGCGTCGGCGAAGACCTCGGGACGACCCGGGACGACATGACCTTCCTGGCCACGCTCACGAAAGCGGTGGCGGGCAGCCATGACGGCAACCCGCCGCCGAATCCGAGTCCCTACACGGCGGTGGGCGTTCACGCGGGGATCGCGGCGGCGGTGAACCACCTTGACGGCAGCCCGGATCTCACGGGGAAGTCCGTGCTGATCCAGGGGGCGGGAGACGTAGGCGGCGTCCTGGCACGCCTGCTGCGCGACTCCGGGGCCCGGGTGCTCGTGTCGGACATCGACGGGGAGCGCGCCGGCGCCGTCGCGGCGCAGTGCGGCGGGACCGTGATCGACCCCGATGCCGTGTACGACACCGAGTGCGACGTGTACGCACCGGGCGCGGTTGGCGCGACCGTCAACGAGCGCACGATTCCGCGCCTGCGCTGCCGCGTCGTGGCCGGGCCCGCCAACAACCAGCTCGCAGTGCCCGAAGACGCGGAGCGGCTGCGGGCCCGAGGCATCCTCTACGCGCCCGACTACGTGATCAATGGCGGTGGCGCGATGTCGTTCGGGCTCATGGAGCGGGGAATACTCGACCACGGGGACCTCGAGTCGCGCGTCCGCTCGATCGGGGATTCGCTTGCGGCGATCTTTCGCGAGGCGGACGAGGCGGGGTGCTCTCCCGTCGTCGCGGCCCGCGAGCGGGCGGCGCGGGCGCTCGGAGGGAGCTGAGCCGCGTGCAACCGTCCTTCCGGCCCGCAATGTCTCCCCGGGGGCAGGCTTGGCGCAGGCCCGGGGGTGGCGGGCGGACCGTGGCGCGGTGACATTTCTGCAACGACAGGAGAGGGCGCAAATGTGGAACGCAGGAAGATCGAGGGCCGCGGCGGCGCTGCTTTTCGTGCTCGCACCTGGAGCACTTGGCGCGCAGGGAGGCAAATCGGACGAGGCCGTGTTCCTGCGCGCGGTCGGTGAGCACTTCGGCACGCCGCCGGGCGAAGTCATGGTCCTGTCGCGGTGGGATCTGTCCACCGCCGAGATCCCGGTTGTCCTGCGGCTGGCGACTCGTGCCGGCGTGCCCCCGGACGTCGTCGTGGCTCAGCGCAGGCGCGGTGCGACCTGGTTGGAGATCGCCCGCACCTACTCTGTGCACGCGGGTGATTTCCATGTCCCCATCAACGGTTCGGCGGGGTTCCTCGCCGCGGTGTACGCGCGCTTCGAGGCTCGTGTCGCCTCCGAGTGGCGCGATGTCTCGCTCACGGACGAGGAGCTGGTGGGGCTGGTGAACGTGCGCTTCCTCTCGCGCTCCCTGGGCATGCCGGCTTCCAACGTGGTCGGCGAGCTGGGCGGCGGGGATGTCGTGGCCGCGTACATGCGCCTGAGTGGCCGCTACTGACCGTGAACGCACGGCCGGGGAGTCTTCCCCCTTGAGCGAGCCCCGCTTCATTCCGCTCGAGTCGTGGATCGAGCGCTCGCCCGCCGAGATGACCGCGCGCGCTTCGGAGTTCCGGGCCGATGTACAGCGCCGCCGCACGGTAAGGGAATACAGCGACCGGCCAGTGCCCCGCGGCGTGATCGAGGAGTGCATCCGCGCGGCGGGGACCGCCCCGAGCGGCGCGAACCATCAGCCGTGGCACTTCGTCGTCGTGTCCGACCCCGAGGTCAAGGCGCGTATCAGGGTGGCCGCGGAGGCCGAGGAGCGGGCGTTCTATCGCGGCGGCGCCCCCAGGGAGTGGCTGGACGCCCTCGCCGCGCTGGGAACCGACGAGCACAAGCCCTTCCTGGAGACCGCGCCCTATCTGATCGCGATCTTCGCCGAGCGGTACATGGTCGGCAAGGGCGGCCGAAAGGTGAAGAACTACTACGTGCAGGAGAGCGTCGGCATCGCGACGGGCATCCTGATCACGGCGCTTCATCACGCGGGCCTGGCGACGCTCACCCACACCCCTTCGCCGATGAACTTCCTCAACGAGATTCTGGGAAGGCCGCCGAACGAGCGTCCGTTCCTGCTGCTCGTGACGGGGTATCCGGCGGACGAGGTCCGGGTGCCGGCGATCACGAAGAAGGCGCTCGCGGCCATCGCGACCTTTCGCTAGTACCTTCCATTCAGATAGAATCCGGTCGCGAAGCGAACCCGCAACAACCAGGGACCGGACGAACCCGGGAACGCAAATGGGCGTCGATCTCAAACCTCAGACATCTCCGGAAGCAATCCGCGTCTTCACGCGCGCGCTCCTCAGGGACCTCCAGGCGCTGGAGCGCCTCCTCGCGGATGACCGGATCGAATCCGGCGTCCGCCGTTTTGGCGCGGAGCAGGAGTTCTTCCTCGTAGACGAGGCCTGGCGGCCGGCCCCGGTGGCCGTCGAGGTTCTCGAGGAGCTGGACGACGAGCCGTTCACGACCGAGCTGGCGCGTTTCAACCTGGAGGCGAATCTGTCCCCGCGGGTTCTCGAGGGGTCGTGCTTTTCCGACATGCACGCGGAACTCGACGGCTATGTCACGCGCGTGCGGGACGCCGCCCGCGTGTACAACTCGGAGGCCGTCCTCACCGGCATCCTTCCCACGCTCACGAAGTCGGACCTTTCGCTCGACAACATCACGCCGCGCGAGCGCTACTACGCCCTCAACGAGGCCATGAACCAGGCGGGAAGCGGGTTCCGTCTGCGGATCAGGGGCACGGACGAGCTCATGATCCAGCACGATTCCGTGATGCTCGAGTCGTGCAACACCAGTGCGCAGGTCCACCTGCAGGTCTCGGCCGAAGAGTTCGCTCACTTCTACAACGTGGCCCAGGCCGTCACGGGCCCCATCCTCGCCGCGTCGGTCAACTCGCCGCTCCTCTTCGGGCGCCGGCTGTGGGCCGAGACGCGGATCGCGCTCTTCCGGCAGTCGCTCGACACCCGCGGGGCCGACCTTCACATGCGGGAGATGAGCCCGCGCGTGCGGTTCGGGGGCAGCTGGCTGGAGAAGTCGGTGGCCGAGCTCTTCCAGGAGGACATCGCCAACTTCCGCGTGCTGCTTGCGATGGACGTGGAGGAGGACGCGATCGCGGTGCTGGAACAGGGGGGCGTCCCCAGGCTGCAGGCCCTTCAGCTCTTCAACGGCACCGTCTACCGCTGGAACCGGCCCTGCTACGGCATTTCGAACGGGAAGCCGCACCTGCGCATCGAGTGCCGGGCGCTTCCGGCCGGTCCCTCCACCCTGGACGAGATGGCCAATACGGTGTTCTGGATCGGCACCGTGCTGGGGGTTGCCGAAGCGGTGCCCGACCTGACCGACCACATGGAATTCGACGACGCGAAGGCGAACTTCCTGGCCGCCTCGCGGCTGGGGCTGAGCGCCGGGATGACGTGGCTCGACGGGAGGAGTTCTCCGGCGGACCGGCTGATCCTGGACAAGCTGCTCCCCCTCGCCGCGGACGGACTGAGCCGCTACCCGGTGTACAAGACCGAAGTCGACCGCTACCTCGGCGTGATCGAGGAGCGCGTAGCGGCCGGGGTGACGGGGGCCAGCTGGGCGATCCGGTCCCTGAGCAAACTCAAGCGTGCGGGCACGAAGGGAGAACAGCTGGCGGCGCTCACGTCCGCGACGGTGCGCCAGCAGAAGAAGGGACTGCCGGTCGCGCGGTGGGAGCCCGCCGAGCTCAGCGAGGCCGGAGGCTGGAAGCACAACTACATGCGCGTCGAGCAGTACATGACGACCTCGCTGACGACGGTGAACCAGGACGAGCTCGTCGAACTGGTCGCGTACCTCATGCACGTCCGGCAGATCCGCCATGTGCTGATCGAGGACAACGAACACCGGCTGGTCGGCATCGTGTCCTATCGTTCGGTGCTGCGCCTGATGGCCGAGGGCCGCACCCAGGCGGAGGCCGAGAGCATCCCGGTGAGCGAGATCATGGAGCGCAATCCGGTGACGGCTTCGCCGGACACGACGACGCTCGAGGCGATCAACACCATGCGGAGCAACCGGGTCTCGGCGCTTCCGGTGGTGCAGGACGGCCAGCTGGTCGGCCTGGTGAGCGAGACGGACTACATGCCGATGGCCTATCATCTTCTCGAAGAACGGCTCCAGGAAGACTAGGGCGCGTGACCGACGGGGTGGAGGGCGCGTCCGGGGGCCGTGAGACCTGGCTGTCGGGTCCCGGCGTCATCGGCCGCGTCACGGGCGTCGATTCGGGCCCGCTGCTTCTGTGCATCGGAGGGCTGCACGGCAACGAGCCGGCTGGCGTGCGGGCGCTCGAGGCGATCCTCGAGACGGTCTCCGCGCGCAGGCGGGTCCTGAGGGGCGAGTTCGTCGCCGTCGCGGGCAACCTGCAGGCGCTCGCAGCCGGGCGCCGGTTCCTCAGGTACGATCTGAACCGCGTGTGGACGCCGGCCAGGGTCGCGGCGGTGAGGTCTCCGGACGCCGCGAACGGCAGCGCACTGGAGCACGAAGACCTGGAAATGCTCCGGATTCTCGACGTGCTCGACGAGGTGGCGGAGCGGCGCCGGGGCCCCGTGTACGTTCTCGACATCCACACGACCTCGGGCGGCGGCGGGGCCTTTACGACGGCAAGCGACCTGTCGCACAACAAGCGTTTCGCGATGGCCATACCGGTGCCCCTGGTCATGAACCTCGACCAGCACCTCGAGGGGACCTTCAACAGCTACATGGACCACCTGGGGTACACGGCGGCGGTCTTTGAATGCGGACAGCACGAAGAGGCCGAGTCCAGGGTGAGGGCGGCCAGTGCGGTCTGGCTGGCGATTCACGCGGCGGGCCTGCTGGACTGGCAGGACGCGCCCGAGGCGGCAGCCGCGTTCAGGGCGCTGAGGCAAGCGTACCGGGGGCTGCCGCGGGTGCTCGAAAGCACATACCGGCACCCGATCGAGCCGGCCGACCGCTACCGGACCCGCCCGGGCTTCCGGAACTTCCAGCGCGTGCGCGCGGGCGACGTCGTGGGCGACGACCGCCGTGGCGAGGTCGCGGTTCCGAAGACCGGCCGACTCCTCATGCCGCTCTACCAGGAGCAGGGCGAGGACGGTTTCTTCGTCGTGAGGGAAGTCGCCGGCGTCACGAGCGAAACGGCGGTGGTGGCGCTGGCGGGCACGTTCCCTTCCCGCGGCTGAATCCGTGTGCGGCCGCTTCAGCCTCACCCATGAAATCGACGCGGTCGCCGACGCGTTCCGTGCGGAAACCGCTCCGGGCCTGACGAGCCACCGCCCCCGCTACAACATCGCTCCCACCGAGGACGCGCCGATCGTGATCGCCGCGCGCGGCGGTCGGCGGGCCGGTCTCATGCGGTGGGGCCTCGTCCCGCACTGGGCGGAGAGCCCCCGCGTGGGGGCCCGCATGATCAACGCGCGGTCCGAAACGGTGGATCGCAAGAGCGCCTTCCGCGAATCCTTTCTCGCGCGGCGCTGCCTGGTGCCCGCCGACGGCTTCTACGAATGGGAGAGCCGCCCGTCGGGAAAGCAGCCGTACTGGCTCCACCTGGCGGACCGGGACGTCTTTGCCATGGCCGGAATCTGGTCGTCCTGGCGCTCGGGCACGGGCTCCAGGCTCCTGACGTTCTCGGTTCTCACGCGGGACGCCCCCGAGGCCATCCGCTGGCTCCACGACCGGGTCCCGGTCATCCTTCCGCCGCACAGCTGGGACGACTGGCTGGCACGGGGCACCACACCCGCGGGGCTGCACGCCATCCTGGGCGGCGCCGAGCCTCCGGAACTCAACCTGCACCCCGTCTCCAGGGCGGTGAATCGCGCGGGTTACGACGAGCCCGACTGCGTGGTGGCAGTGGAAATCGACGACTTGGGGTTGTTCATGTAATGTTCAGTATACATAAAGCGTTCTTGCATCTACCGAACTATACCGCCCCCGCCGTCGCGAAGACCGCTCCCAGGCGCTCCAACCCCGCGACAAGCTCGTCCTCAGGCAGGCCGAACCCGATCCGCATCGTCCCCTCGATCCCGAAGTGGGCGCCGGGCACGATGAGCAGGCTGTGCTCGACCCGCAGCCGCTCCGCCAGCTCCAGCGACGGGGTCGGCTCGTGGTACCGAACCATGCAGATCGCGCCCGCGTCGGGTGGCGTGTAGCTGAAAAGGCCTCCCTGGGCGTCCATCCAGCCGCTCATCACGCCCAGGTTGTTGCGGATGATGCCGCGGGTCCGCGCGAGAATCCGGGGACGCACGTCCGGCGAGAGCGCGACGGTGGCCAGCGCGTCCGAGAGCGACGCGGGCGCGATCGTGGTGTAGTCCGTCCGGGCCCACAGCCGCTCCGCGACGTCCTCGGGTCCCACCACCCACCCCAGGCGCAGGCCGGGCAGCCCGTAGGCCTTGGACATCGTGTTCGTCACCAGGACCCTGTCGTAGCGGCCCCAGAAGGACGGGACCGGGTCCTCACCCACCTCGGCACTCCGGTACACCTCGTCGGAGAGGATCCAGGCGCCGTGCCGGTCCGCCAGTGCGACGATGTCGTCCATCTCCTCCCCGGTCAGCGCCACCCCCGTGGGATTGTTCGGGTTCGTGACCAGGATGAATCCGGCCCCGCCCTGCAGCGCCCCCTCCAGCTGATCGAGATCGGGACGCCAACCGGCCTCCTCGCGAAGATGGAAAGGTACATACCCTCCGTCGAAGTTCTCGATCAGCCCCGGGACCTGCATGTAGTTGGGCAGCATGACCGCCACCGGCCTGCCAGCCGCTGCGAGCTCCCAGAATCCCACGAAGTTCGCCTCGGCGCCGCCGGTGGTGACGACCACGGAGCGGTCCGACGCGCCCGGGTACAGCGAGCCGATGATCGCCCGCAGTTCGTCCGAGCCGTTCGACTGCCCGTATCCGAGCCGCACGTCCGCCAGATCCGTGGACCCGCCGGCCATGGAGAGCAGCTCTCCGACCGTCAGGGGATGAACGCCGCTCTCCGACAGGTTGAACGCCACCCGATGCTCCCAGGTGGATTGCCACCGCTCCATGGCGAAGGGAGTGAAGCCCACGGGAATGCCTCCTTCAGGTTTGCCGACACGGTCCACCGCGCCCACCCGGCGCCCTGCCTCCCCGGCCGCGCCCCCGCATCCCGCCCGCCTTGTGCGGCGTGGTGATTCGCTAGAGTGTTGTCGCACGCAAGCAAAAGATGGCGCATCCCGAGTACCTGCGAAACGGGGCCACGCTCCGCGGAGGGACATGATCGAGATCGAGCAGCACACGCTCGCCAACGGCCTCAGGCTCGTACTGGCGCCCGACCGGACGACGCCCGTCGTAGGGGTGAACCTCTGGTATGGCGTGGGTTCCAGGAACGAAACGCGGCCGCGCACGGGGTTCGCGCACCTCTTCGAGCACATGATGTTCCAGGGCTCGGCGAACGTCCCGAAGAACGGGCACTTCCATCACATCGAGCAGGTGGGGGGCACGGCCAACGCCACGACGTGGTTCGACCGCACGAACTACTACGACACCGTGCCGTCCCATCACCTGGACCTGGCCCTGTGGCTGGAATCGGACCGGATGGGCTGGATGCTGCCCGCGATGACCGAGGAGAAGCTGGAGAACCAGCGCGACGTGGTCATGAACGAGCGGAGGCAGCGCTACGACAACCAGCCCTATGGCGACTGGGACGAGAGGATGCAGTCGCTCCTCTTCCCGGCGACCCATCCGTACCACCACACGGTCATCGGCGCCATGGAGGACATCGCCGCCGCCACGCTCGCGGACGTGCACGAGTTTTTCGCCACCTACTACCTCCCGAACAACGCCGTGATTTCCGTCTGCGGCGACTTCGACGCCGGCCACGCCCACGACCGCGTGCGGCACTACTTCGAGGAGATC
>CAZRQE010000165.1:0-25705 GCA_964602175.1 uncultured Gemmatimonadaceae bacterium
GCACCCAGCCGCACGTCTCCTACGACGGCCGGCGCTTCGTCTACTCCTCGACCGCGGGCGCCGCGGACCAGTTCCAGAACCTGTACGTGCAGCCCACCACCGGCGGCGAGCCGTACAAGATGACCTTCTTCGACCACGACGCCTTTCACCCGCGCTGGTCACCGGACGCGGAGTGGATCGCCTTCGTTGCGAACGGCGGCGGACCCGAGCACACGGACGGGCTCCCCCAGCTCTACCTGCTCGAGGCGAACGGCGGCAGGCTGCGCCACATCGACATCACCGAACGTCACTGGGCGCGCCCGACGGGCACCCTGTCCGTCACGACGGTCGCGGCGGGCGGCGCGGACGGCGCCGACCCCGAGCCGCTCGCCAGCCGCGTCCATCTGACCGCCTCGGACGGCAAGTTCTACGCCCCCACCGACGCCTACGCCCGCGTCGCCCGCGAAGGTGACCGAATTTTCCAGCACCCGGGATCGTTCACCGTCGAACTCCCGGCCGGGGATGTGGAGATGACCGTCGTGCGCGGCTTCGAGACGACCCCCGTCACCCTCACCGCCGGAATCACCGCAGGCCGGACGACGGTGCTGGACATCGTCCTCGAAGAGATATCCGACCTCTCCGACAGCGGCTGGTTCTCGGGCTCCACCCACGTCCACATGAACTACGCCGGCAACCTGCGCAACAGCCTGTCCAACCTGATGATGATGTCCGACGCGGAAGACCAGGACGTCGTCGCCGAACAGATCGCCAACAAGGACAACCGCATCCTCGACCACCAGTTCTGGATCCCGGGCGGAGGCCCGCACCCGCTCTCCGAGCCCGACCGCCTGCTGGTCGTCGGCCAGGAGTACCGCCCGCCCTTCTACGGGCACGTCTTCATGTTCGGCCACCGCGACCACCTGATCTCTCCGTACGCAATGGGGTACGAAGGCACCGCGATCGAGAGCCTCTACCCGAGCAACACCGACATGATGCTGAAGGCCAAGGCGCAGGGCGCCACGACCGGCTACGTCCATTCCTTCTACACCGGCGACCCGCTCGAGGGGAACCTCGGCGGTGCCAAGGGCTTCATCGTGGACGCGGCGCTGGCCGCGGCGGATGCGGTGGAGTGGTCGTCTCCGCAGGACGGCTGGCCCCCGCTGTACGCCGTCTGGAGCAACGACATCCGGGCGACGGCGGTCGGCGGCGAGGACTCGATCTCGAGTCTGCACGCAACCCCTCTCCTCGGCTCGATGCGCACCTACGTCCGCACGCCCGACGGCACGCTGACCATGGATGGCTGGTTCGAGGGGCTCCGCGGCGGCCGGTCGTTCGTCAGCTCCGGACCGCTGCTCGACTTTGCCGTGGAGGGGCGGGGGCCGGGGGAAGAGCTCGACCTCGACGGCCCGGCCGAGGTGCGGGTGCGTGGCCGGGTGTGGGGCGTGGTGCCGATGGAAAGGGTCGAGCTGGTCGTCGACGGCGACGTGGTCCGCACCTGGGAACCCGCCGGCGACCGCAAGTCCCTCGACATCGACGACACCCTGGCCATCGGCGCGAGCGGCTGGATCCACCTGCGGGTCGAAGGCGCCCGCGAGGACCGTTGGCCGCTCGACACGGTGTACCCACAGGCGTTCACCAACCCGGTCTGGGTGACGGTGGCGGGGCGCCCGATCCGGAGCGCCGCGGCGGCGGACTATGCGCTGCGCTGGATCGACAAACTGCAGGTCATGGCGGAGCTGTGGCCGGGGTGGCGGTCGGAGCGGGAGAAGGAGCACGTGTACGCGCAGTTCGAGGAGGCGCGTGAGGTGTACCGGCGGCGGGGGGAGGAAGCGGCGGACGACCCTGACACACCCCTTCCCACGATCACCGAGCAGTCCAGCGGCACCACCGAGGTCATCCAGGCGATCAGCCCCGTCTCGGCTGAGACCGTGTGGGCCAGCGGGCACGGCGGGGTGATCCTGCGCACGCTCGACGGCGGGGCAGCGTGGCAACGGGTCGCCGCGCCGGCAGCCGATTCGCTCCAGTTTCGCGACATCCACGGGTTCTCGTCCCGGACGGCCATTGCGCTGACCGCAGGCACGGGACCGGCGTCGCGTATCTACCGTACGGCAGACGGCGGCGAGATCTGGACGCTCCGCTTCCTGATGGACGCGCCCGAGGGCTTCCTCGACTGCCTCGACTTCTGGGACGGCGAGCGGGGCTTCGCGTACGGCGACGCCTTTGACGGCGTCCCGTACATCCTGCTCACCGAGGACGGAGGACGCAGTTGGGCGCGGGTTCGGGCCGACGCGGCCCCGGCGGCCAACGAAGGCGAGGGTGGCTTCGCGGCCAGCGGCACATGCGCCCGCGCGGGCGATTCGGGTCGGGGGTGGATCGGAACGGGCGCGGGCGGGTCGGCGCGGATCCTGGCGACGGACGACTACGGCGCCACATGGAGCGAAGTCGCCGTGCCGATGGCGACGGGCGATGCGGCCGGGATCTTCACGCTGGCCCTGGCGGACGGGTCGCCGGTCGTGGCGCTGGGCGGCGATCTGGGCGCGCGCGACGAGGTGGTCGCGGCGAACGCGGCCGTCACCCGGGACGGGGGCCGCACCTGGACGGCCGCCAACCCCGCGCCAATCGCCGGAGCCGTCTACGGAAGCGCGGTCGGCCGCTGGGGCCCTTACCGGAACATAGTGGCGGTGGCCCCGCCCGGAGCCGCATTTACAGCTGACATGGGCGGGACCTGGCGGCCGCTCGACGGCGTAAGCGCGTGGGCGGTCGAATTCGCGCCGGGTGGCCGCGTGGGCTGGGCGGCGGGAGAGGGGGGGCGGATCTGGCGCATAGAGTGGTAGGCGGAGTCGGTGTATGGGTGTATGGTTCGCTGATATGGCTGTATGGGTTCGGCGGGATACCGCATGGAGGCGTAGGCGAGCTGGCCGCTCAGGAGGAGCCGCCTCGCATCTCGGGCCGCGTGGTGGACCGCGACACGGGCGCAGGCGTGGAGGGCGCGGAGATCGTGCTGGCGGCTCTCCGCGAGGAGGGGGAGGATTCGGCCCGGGCCGAACGGGTCACCGACGGCGTGGGGTTGTTCCAGTTCGAGCGAGCCGGTCCCGGCGCCTACGCGCTCACCGTGACGCACATCGGGTACGGCACGTTCCGGGAGCAGTTGACGCTGGCGGCGGGGGAGCGGCTCGCGCTGCGGGTGACGCTGTCGCCCACGGCAATAGTGCTCGATCCGGTCGTGGTCGAGGTCGCGTCCCGCGATCAGCGTAGCGAGCGCGCGCTCGGGACGGCCCGCCGACGGGTCACGTCGGAGCAGCTGGCACCGATCGCCAGTACCGGCAACCACCTCGCCAACGCCCTCGCACAACTGCTGCCGGGTGTGCGGGTCCGGAGCGGACGCAGCCAGCCGGGCGAACTCGTGTGCCTCGAGTTCAGGGGTGTCGTCAGCTTTGCCCAACCGGGATGTCTCACGCCGATCGTTATCGTCGACAACGTGCGTCAGTCCAACGGTCTCGTAACCCTCAACACGCTTCCGATCAATGAGATCCAAAGCGTCGAAGCGGTGCCGCCCGGAGAGGCGGGGGTGCGTTACGGAGCCGACTCGAGCGCCGGCGTGATCCTCATCGAGACCCGGTCGGGCGTGGCGATGGCGGACGGCACACGGGATGCGACCGCAGGGCTCTACAACTGGGCGCTGGAAACCAGGCCGTATCCGTGGGCCAAGGCGCTGGCGGCCGCCGGCGCGGCCAATGCGGTCGGTCTCCTCGCCGGCTACGCGCTGTCCAACCGCTGCCTGAACTTCGAGTCCCTCGCCCAGCACTTCTACGAGGCCGAGTGCGCGTTTCTGGTCAATGCCGGCTCGCGCCTTGCGCTGTACGGCGCGCCCCAGGTCGGGGTGGGGTTTGTCGTTGCGCGGGTCGGCGACACGGATCTGTCCCGCGGCAGCATGTGGAGGAACGCGGTCGCAAACGCGATCGTGTCCGCACCCGGCGTCGTCCTCGCCCTGACAACCGAGGAAGACGGCTTCAGCGGGTCGCGGGGGCTCGGGATCGTCATGGCGACGGTTGGCGCTCCAGCCGCCGCGGTCCTCGCCGACCGGCTCTTCCGCCGGGTGAGGTAGCGGTAGCGGGACCGCAGCCGCCGCTGTGCCCATCCTTTGCGCCTCCGGCCAGGTCGCCGTCTGGCCGGGGACACCGCTCCCCGGAGACCGCCGCCGCTATTCCTTCGCCCCCCGCCTTTCTCTACCTTTTGCCCCCCGACAAGTCACCCGAAAGGACGACCCATGTCTGTACGAGGCCAACTCGCCGCGTTCGACCAGATCATCGCAGGTGCCAGGACCATGCTGGAGGCCGTGCCCGACGATCGTCTGGACTGGCGTCCCCACGACAAGTCCTGGACCCTGGGCGAACTGGCGACCCACATCTCCAACCTGCCCAACTGGACGATCGCCACCCTCTCCATGTCCGAATTCGACATCGCGCCCGCCGAGGGCGGCCCCCCGCCCATGGCCGCGCTCGGCTCGAGCGCCGAACTGGTCGACGCGCTGGACGGCAGCGCCGCGGCCGCCCGCGCCGCGATCGCAGCCTCTTCCGAGGAGGACCTGGACGGCCCCTGGACGATGCTGGTCGCCGGCGAGGCCCGCTTCACGCTGCCGAAGCGCGTCGTCCTGCGGACCTTCATCCTGGACCACCTGATCCACCACCGGGCGCAGCTCGGTGTCTATCTTCGCCTGCTCGACGTCCCGGTTCCGCAGTTGTTCGGACCGACAGCCGACTTCGCGGACATGTAGAGGCCGGACCTCCCATGAACGCCACCACCGCGGGCACCCCGGACATGGGCGGCCAGCCGCGCCCCTCCTCGCCGGCGCACAGCGGCCAGCCGTCCCCTTCCACCCGGGCCTCCCGCGCACGGCTCGACCCGGACCGTTTCGAGCTCCTCACCTTCGACTGCTACGGCACGCTGGTGGATTGGGAGACGGGGATCATCGAGGGCGTGCAGGCGGTTGGCGCCGCGCACGGGCGATCCGCCGGGGCCGCGGCCATCCTCAAGGCGTTCGGCGACGCCGAACATGTGGTGCAGGGGGAGCGGTACCGCACGTATCGCGAGGTGCTCGCGCTGACCCTGGTCGAGGCCGGCTCCACGCTCGGCTTTCGACCCACGGCGGCGGAGTGCGACGCCTTCGCGGCGTCCGTGGGCGATTGGCCTCCATTCCCGGACACGGTGGATGCGCTCCGCCGCCTGGGCGAACGGTTCCGGCTCGGCATCGTTTCCAACGTCGACGACGACCTCTTCGCCGAGACCCGGAAGCGGCTCGACATCGACTTCGACTGGGTCGTCACTGCCCAACAGGTCGGCAGCTACAAGCCCGCCACCGCACACTTCGAGGAGATGGCCGCGCGTTCAGGGATCGCGCGGGAACGCACCCTGCACGTCGCACAGAGCCTCTTCCACGATGTCGCGCCTGCCTCCGCGCTCGGCTACGCCACCGTGCACGTAAACAGGAAGAGCCGTGGCGGAGCGACCGGCGCGACCCCGATCTCCACGGCGCGGCCGGACGCCGAGGTGCCCGACATGGCCGGGCTGGCCAAACTGTTGCTGGGGGACTCGTGAGCGCCGAAGAACGGCCCGGCACTCCCGACGGCCGCGACGGCATCCACACCATCCGAGCCAGCGGAATCCACCGGGGCTGGAACGGGATCCACTACAAGACCGGCCTCTCGGCAAGGAACGTCCCGGCCCGGGAGCTTTCCATGAACGTGGCCCGGATCCCGCCCGGCGGCGTGGCGTTCGCCCACATCCACGTCGACTTCGAAGTCATGCTCTACATCCTCGAGGGCACCGTGCGCCATGACTTCGGGCCCCATCTCCGCGAGTCGATCGTTAACCACGCCGGCGACTTCATCTTCATCGAACCGGGAGTCCCCCACGAGGTCGTCAACATCAGCGACACGGAAGATGTCGTGGCCGTGGTCGCGCGCTCCGATGCTTCGGAGTGGGAGAATATCGTCGACTACGACCGCGAGACCGGGAAGGTCATCCCGAAGAGGGAGTCCAGCGGTCCGGGCTGAGATACCGGCTGACTCAGGGGCGCCCTGCAGGCCCGGGTTCCTGGCGGCGTGCAAGCCTCGGATCGTAGCGGAAATCGGCGATGGACCCCGGCTCCAGCTCGGCGAAGCCCGGATGAACCGGGTTCGCGACGTAGTTGACTTCGCCGGCCACGACCGCGCTCGGAACGCGCAGCACGGCCGATTCAAGAGACTCGAGCCACCGGTCGCCCACCGCCTGTGTGGCCGGATCAATAAGCGGGCGGTCCCACCCGTCGGGAAGATCCCGCAAGGTCAACTCTGTGATCAGGGTCTCGGGAACGAGAACCCGGAGCCTGCGGTATCGCCTCAGGACATCCAGAGCCTCGAGGTGAACGAGCAGCTCAAGGCTCGCCAGGGCCAGACTGCCACCCAGGTAGACCGCCCTCCGTCCCGGACTGTTCCATCGCCCGCCATGGTGTAGCGGACCCCGGCCGTTCAGCATTTCGTCAACGGTCCGCGAATGATCGGGCGCCGCCAGACGCCAGGCTTCGATCACGCCTGACACGCCTCCCGAACGTCCCCGGAAGCGACGCGGGGGTTGTTCCACGGACTAGCAGCCCGTGGACAAAATCCCCCCGGCATTCGAGCGGCTTTATCCACGGACTGCTAGCTGAAGATCCCGTCACGCAGGCGACCGATGAGCTGTTCCACTTCCCGCCCACCCACTTCCGTGGAGGCACGCTCAAGGGGCGACTCGCCTTCGAACAGCTCGTGCGGATCCGTGAGCCACCGGCGGGCGGCCTGGTCATTGCCGAGCATCATCTCGTGCGCCAATGAAATCAGGCGGGCAACGCGCACGAGGCGATCGGACTCGTCCGCCGTGAGTGTCCCCGCCTTACGTCGGCGAGCCAGGGTAGTGGAGGGAAGTCCGATGACTTCAGCCAGAGCGAGGCGTCCGAGCCCAAGGGTCGCCGACACCTCGTCCAACGCGGAGAACGGCAGACCGCGCCGCACCGCGGCCACGGCCCCTTCACGCACCAGCATGGGGTACAGGGTCGACCCGGATGCCGGCCTGGAGTACTTCACTTCGTTGCCCATATGGTCAAACGTAACGTGCCATATGGAACACCGCAATCAGGGTCGGGGCTTCGCCATCCGATCCAGAAACGCGCGCTGCTCGGCGGTCAGCGAGGCGACGCCCATCTTCTTCACCTTCGTCAGCAGGTAGTCCACTTCTTCCCGGTTGATCTCGTGCAACCTCTCTCGCGGGATCGCCTCCCAGCTCTGAATCGCATCCGCGTCGCGAATCCCGGACATGCGGGGGCGTGCCGAAGGACGCCGGACCACCCGCTGTTTACGCCGTCGTTCCCAGCTCTTCAGGAACACCCAGCCGGCCAGGAGTCCACCGAGGTGAGCGAAGTGGGCGATCCCGTCCTGTGCCCCCGTGAATCCTGCGAAGAGACTCAGGACCACCATGAAGATCGCCAGCATGCGGGCCTGGATCGGCAGAATGCCCCAGATGTAGATGTCCTCGCGTGGCCAGTAGCGCGCGAAACCGATGACTACGCCGTAGATGGCTCCCGAGGCCCCGACGATCGCCGAAAAGGGCGTCATGAAGGAGAGAAGCGCCCCGCCGACCCCACACGCCAGATAGAACCAGATGAACGTTCTGCTTCCGAGCCGCTCCTCCAGGCGCGGGCCGAAAAAGAACAGCATCAGCATGTTGAACAGGATGTGCGTGAACCCGCCGTGGAGGAACATGTACGTGACGAGGGTCCAAGGCTGGAACGGGATGAAGGCGGGGACCAGCGCGAGGCCCTGAACGAGGCCGGGAGCGATGCGCGTCATCAGATACATGACGACGTTCGCCATGAGGAGCCGCTTTACCCAGGGCGTCATGAACACCGTTGCTTGCTCGTCCAGTCCAAGATTTGCGAGGCCCCGCGTCCACCGATGGGACGCATGCCCCTTCTACGGGCGCGACCCGCGATCCGTTTCCTCGAATGTACCGGTTTCGGCTGCTCGCCGCGCCTCCAGTTCCGCGGGTAAGAGAACCGCATGGATGAACGAATGAACGGGGGTCGGCACCCCGGCTTCGGCACCCAGACGCGCCGCCGCGCCGCTCCACGCGTCCAGTTCGGACGGCAACCCGGCAACGATGTCCCGCTGCAGCGACGAGGTACCCTCGGGGGGAAAGGTGTCCACGGTGTTCATCGCGAAGGTTACCGCTTCGTCGGACAATGACACTCCGTGCGCAACTGCCACCGCCACAATCTCTTCCATCGCCCGCCGCAGGAGCGCCCGGGTCTCCGGGAGCGTGCGCATCGTGCCCAGGGGCATTCGGCACGCCGCGCCGACACCACCCACCGAGCAGATGAACAGGAACTTGAGCCAGAGCGCCGCATCGATGTCGGGCGGCACCTCCGCGTCGACGCCGGCGTCGCGCAGCGCGGCCACCAGGGCGTCGACCCGTGCCGACGCGCCGCCGTCCCATTCGGCCATGGCGACATACGGATCCACGCCGACGTGTCGAATCTCTCCCGGGGCCGCGATCTCGCTGATGATGCGCGTGAGTCCCTTGCCCATCCGTGCCCGCCCCACCGCCGGGACGAGCGCCTCGTGCGCGTCCACGCCGTTCAGGAACGGCACAACGAGGGTCTCGGGCCCGAGCAGGGGCGCGATGCCGTCGCGCACCGCCAGCAGGTGCGTCGACTTCACCGCGACGATGACGACATCGGTGGGGCCGACCTCGCCGGGGTCGTCGGTGGCAACGCCTGGCCGCACGAGGAAATCTCCCAGGGGCGAACGGACGCGGAGGCCGGATCGACGGATTGCGGTGAGGTGGTCGCCGCGCGCGAGCAGCGCGGTGTCATGGCCCGCACGCGCGAGTACGCCGCCGTAATAGCCGCCCACGCCCCCAGCACCGTAGATGGCAATCTTCATGGTCGCGAAGTTACCGTAGCCCTGTGGCAACTCAAAGAGGAGACGGGATCATGACCGGACCACGGTGTCGCCGCATCGTCATGCAATGGATCGTCGCATCGGGTGCTGTTGCAGGGCTCTGGCTGGTCGCGGCCGCACCGGCCCCGGTCGCCGCCCAGACGCCCGAGCAGCGCTACATGGATTGGGCTCGCCCCGACTTCCGCCCGCAGGAGTACCAGTACCGGCGGGGCCGTATCATGGACGGCCTGCGGACCACCGGCGGCGGCCTGTTGCTCACGCCGTCCTCCGACGGCACGACGTACGGCGGCACGTTCCGGCAACTGGATGACTTCTGGTATCTCACCGGGCTCGAGGTCCCCGGGTCGATGCTGGTCCTCGACTCGGATCTGGGATTGTCGACCCTCTTCATGCCGCCCCGCGACCCCCGCTTCGAGAACCCGGGCCGGCCGAACGATTTCCCGGGCCGGCCGTTGCTGGACGACTATCAGTTGCGGAGCATCGCGGGGATCGACCGGTACCGGGACATCGCCGACCTGGACGCCTTTCTGCGGGAACGGCTCGCCGGGAGAACCGCGCTGCGTGTCAACGCAGGCACCGCCGGGCCTGTTTCCGAGCCGGTGGTTCCGCTGATCGGCACCCTCGATGCCGCCGCCGCCCTCATCCACCGCCTGCACACCGACTACCCCGGCGCCGAGATTCGCAATGCGTTCGAGACGGTAGCCCGGCTCCGCATGATCAAGACGCCCGCCGAGATCATGCGCATGCGTGCTGCGGCCGACGCGACCATGGCGGGGATTCGCGCGGCAGCCAGCCGGGTCCGGGCCGGTGTGGACGAGCGCACGCTGCAAGGTGAGTTCGAGCGGACTTGCCGGACCTTCGGCTCGCAGTCGATCCCGTTCACGCCGATCGTGAAGTCCGGGCCCAACAGCCTGTGGCCGTGGCGGATCCTCGCGGCCCACTACGACCGCCGCAACCGGGGGCTGCGGGACGGCGACCTGGTGATTCTCGACGTGGGGTGCGAAGTCAATGGCTATGTGAGCGATGTCGGGCGGACGTTTCCGGTCAACGGGACGTTCACCGAGGTACAGCGCGAGAAGCTCCTGGTGAGCACGCGCGCCGCGGAAGCGATCATTGCGGCGGTTCGCCCGGGCGTGACCCTTCGGGAACTGACCGCGGTCGCGTACGCAGCCATTCCGGATCACGAGGAGCCGCACATGCAGACGCCGTCGTTCTTCGGCCACCACATCGGGCTTTCGGCGGGCGATCCGGCGCTGCTCGACGAGCCGCTGGCGCCCGGCATGGTGTTCACGATCGAGCCGTGGTACTACAACCACGAGATCGGGGTCTCCGTGTTCGTCGAGGAAGTGGTGCTGGTGACGGAGGACGGGGTGGAGGTGCTGACGTCGGGGTTGCCGAGGGATCCCGCTCAGCTGGAGGGCATGGTCAGTCGCTGACCACCTCGCCCAGCGCGGCGACCGCCTCATCCAGCTGCTCCCCCGTCACGTACGGCGCGGGGCCCAGGCGAAGCACGCGGCCCCGGAAGTCCGCGTAGACGCCGAGCCCGCGCAGCTTGCAGCAGATCTCACCGGCGCGGGGCGTCTCCATGGTCAGAAAGCCGCCGCGGCGGGACAACCGCACGGTGCGGTCCCTCGTCAGCACGGCCGGATCCGCGTCCAGCGCGTCCACGCCAGCCGCCAGTCGCCGGATCTGGCCGAGGCTGATCTCACGCAGCCGCTCCACATTCAGCTCCTGCTCCTGAAAGAACCTGAACACCGCTGCGGCCCGGTAATGGCTGACCGGGTCGTAGGTGGAGCCCGCGAACCGCAGGTGGCCTTCTCCATATTCAACGCCGCCCTCGGCCGCCTCTCCACCCCGCGCCTCCGCCGCCAGCGTCCCGAACTCGGCGAACCAGCCCGTCAGCACGGGCCGCAACGCGCAGTCCCGCGGGAACCTCAGGAAGCAGTTCCCCTCCCCCAGTTGGCAGTACTTGTACCCGCCGCCCACCACGAACGCGCCCTGCAGCCCCATTTCCACGACCGAAAACGGCACCGCGTTGAGCGAGTGGTAGGCGTCGACGAGCAACTCGGCCCCTACGCAAGCGCACACGGCGGCCACCTCGCCCAGCCCTTCCACGATCCGCGCATCCCGGAACAGGACCGACGACACCAGCACTGCGGCGGTCCGGTCGTCCACGGCATCCACGATCCCCTCGGCCACCGCCCCGGCTCCGCTCGCCCCGTCCCCCGTGCCCGTCGCCACGCGCACGATCTCGATCCCCTCGGCCTCCAGCCGGTCGAGCTGGCGCCGGATCGTGTGGAATTCGCCGTCGGTCGTCACCAGGCGCGGCCGGTCCCGCAGCGGCAACGCCGAAAGGAACCGGATCAGCAGCTCGTGCGTATTCTGCCCCAGCGCGATGTGCCCGTCCGGGTCGTCGAGAAGGCGTCCAAAGCCGGCCCGCACCTGGTCGGCCACCTCGAAGGCGCGCCCCCACTTGTCGTCCACAAGCTCCGCGGCATCCAGCCACGCCTGCTTCTGGGCCTCGAATGCCGCATCCGGCCACGCCTGATGGGAGTGTCCGGTCAGCAGCACCCGCTCCGACACCCGGAACCGGGAATAGTGCCGGGCCAGCGCGGCCGTCGTAGTTTCCATGGGGACCTTGCCTCCTTCGCTGAAGTATCGACTGACAATGTTCGAGGCCACAACACCCTCCGCGCGAGCGCACCGCCGGTGGCGCCCTCGCCTGCCCCAAAGCGCCAAGCGACCGTTCCCGGCCCTGCGGAAGGTGGCTCCTCTCGCGTGCGCGGCGGGACTGGCCTGGGCGACGGGCAGTGCCGCCCAGGAGGCAGGCGACCGTCCCCTGGTCACGGTCAGGGGAACCGTCGTCGATGCAGTCACTGGAGAGCCCCTGGCTGGCGTCGTCGTCGTGGTCGACGGTGCGGACGTGCGGCTCGAGTCCGACGACGACGGACGGTTCACGATCACCCGGATCCCCATCGGCGTCTACAAGCTCGGGCTTTCCCACCCGGGCTATCAGACCTTTGTGGACGACTTCACGGTCCTCGGCAGCGGAGAATTCGCCACGGCCCTGCAGCCCTTCGAATTCCTGGAGGACGGGTTGATGACGGGCATCACCGGCGTGGTGAGGGACGGTGTCGACGGCAGGCCGGTGGTCGGCGCCAGCGTGTGGACGGCCGCCGCACCCCAGGGCACGCAGACGGACGGACGGGGCCGTTTCACCTTCACCAGGCTGTATCCCGGCCAACACCTCGTCCGGTTCTCCCACCTGGGGTACGCAACGCGCGCCGACTCGATCGGCGTCGAGTACGGGAGAATGAGCAACATCCGCGTCCTGCTCTCGGCCGACCCGGTGCAACTGGATCCGATCGAGGTCAGCGTCGAAAGGCGCGACATCGTCCTCGAGCAGGCGGGATTCTACCGCCGGGAGGCCACGGGATTCGGGCAGTTTCTCGACCGCGACGATCTCGAGATGCGACCTCCCGGAAACATGAGCGATCTGTTCCTGGGACTGGCGGGCGTGACCCTGGTTCCGGGTCCCACGGGCCAGCTGCATGTCATGCTGAGCGCCGGCCGCGACAGGCGCTGCTTCCCCGTTGTAGTGCTCGACGACATAGTCGTGGGAGGAGGCTCGAGCCTGCCCGCCGAACTCGACGTTCTTCTCATGCGCAGCGCCATTGCGGGCGTGGAAGTCTACAGGAGAACGGCAGGGATACCGGTTCAGTATCGCGCAACTGGATCAGCCTGCGGGCTCATCATGATCTGGACGCGGCGATGAGGTAGCGCCGGAACGCGGGCGCCACAGGATGGGCCCGCACGCCAAAGCACACGCCTGCACGCCACGGGGCAGGCCCAACGTCCACGTCCCGCTCCGTCAAAGCGCCGACCGCATCTCCCACAGATCCGGAAACGCCGCCGTCATCGTGGTCACCAGGTAGGCCACCCCCGCGCTGTCGCCCGTCCCCGGTTTATTGCCGATCGTGCGCTCCACCATCTTGATGTGCCGGTACCGCCACTCCTGGAACCCCTCGTCCAGGTCCACCAGCCGCTCGCAGAGGTTGATCAGCCCCGGATCCGAGCGGTAGGCATCGATCAGAACTCCCTGCACCTCGGGGTCGGGCGCTACGGGTTCGGTCACGTCGCGGGCCAGCGCACGGTCCGGGATGTCGTACCCTCTGCCGACCAGAAACCGGAGGAAGGCGTCCCACAGCGATGGCTCCTCCAGTCTGCGCTTCAGCCGCCGGTGTTCACCGGGGTCGGGGAACGTCTTGAGCACCGACGCCCGCTTGACTCCCAGCGCGAACTCCAGCTCCCTGAACTGGGCCGACTGGAAACCGCTGGCCGTGTCCAGGCGATCACGGAACGACTCGAACTCCACCGGGGTCATCGTCTCCAGGATGTCCAGCTGGCCCACCAGCACCTTCAGGATCGAACGTACGCGCTTGAGCGTCGCGGCCACCCGGGGCTCATCGCCGCCCACGAGAAGCTCCCGCGCATGGTCGAGCTCGTGCAGCGCCGCCTTGAACCAAAGCTCGTGGACCTGGTGCACGATGATGAAGAGCATCTCGTCGTGCTCCGGCGGATCGGACAGCGGCCGCTGCAGCGACAGCAGCTCCGGGAGCATCGCGAAGCGCTGGTAGTTCATCGATTCGTCGCGGTTACTCATCTCCGGTGTCCGGTCCGTATGCGCCGGCGGCCGACCCGAACCGCGGCGTATAGTTGTCGAGAGTCTCGTACTGCGGAGGCCACGGTAGCGGATACCCCAATGCGTACGCGGCGTGCCTCGTCCAGTATGGATCCCACAGGTGGGCGCGCGCCATGAGGCATAGGTCCGCCCTCCCCGCGGCGATGATCCCGTTGACGTCCTCGAACGACGAGATGTTGCCCACCGCCATGGTTGCGATGCCGACCTCGTGCCGGATCCGGTCGGCAAAGGGCGTCTGGAACTGGCGGCCGTAGCGCGGTTGCTGATAGGGCACCGTCTGTCCCGTCGACACGTCCACGATGTCGCAGCCGTGGGCCTTCAGCGCGCGCGCGATCTCCACCGCGTCCTCGGGCTCGTTGCCGCCCGGCCACCAGTCCACCGCGGACAGCCTGACCGAGAGCGGGCGCTCGTCCGGCCACCGCGAGCGCACCGCGTCGACCACACGCAGTGGAAAGCGCAGACGGTTGTCGAGCGTGCCCCCGTAGCGATCGGCTCGCTGGTTGGTCAGCGGGGACAGGAAGCTCGCAAGCAAATAGCCGTGCGCCATATGGATTTCGACCATGTCGAAGCCGGCCTCCTCCGCCAATGCGGTAGAGTGCTCGAATTCCACGATCAGCGCCTCCATCCCCGCCTCGTCCAACTCCGCCGGCACCGGGCTGTGCTCGAAATACCCGATCGGCGAGGCCGACACGATCGGCCAGGCGCCCTCCTCCAGAGGCTCGTTCGGGCCCTCCCAGTCCAGCCGCGTCGAACCCTTGCGGCCCGCGTGGCCGAGCTGGATGCCGACGCGCGCGCTTGTGAAGCGTTTCACAAACCCGGTCACGCGGCGCCAGGCGGCCACGTGCCCCTCGTCGTAGATGCCAGCGCAACCGTGAGAGATGCGCCCGTCGCGCCCGACCGCGGTCATCTCGGCCATCACGAGCCCCGCACCCCCGATCGCGCGGGAGCCGAGGTTCACGAGGTGCCAGTCGTCGACCGTCCCGTCGTCGGCCGAGTACTGGCACATCGCCGACACGCCGACGCGGTTGACGAACACCAGGTCGCGCAGCCGAAACGGCGTGAAGAGGGGAGGAGCCGGGCGGTCCGAGACGGCACGGTCGATCCCCTGTGCCGCCTCGTTGTCGGCGATGGTCAATCCGGTCTGCGCCTCCGCCTGCCGCGCCACCCACCGGTCCACCCGGTCGACGAACGCGGGGTCGCGCTCCCGCAGATTCTCGTGCGAGATCCGCAGGCTGCGCGTAAGCAGCGAGAAACCGAACTGGACCGGCTCGAGACGGAAGTAGCGCTCCGTGTCCTCGAACCATTGGAGACTGGCCTGCGCCGCCCGCTGCAGGGACTCCACCGGCCGCCGGCGCTCCGCCTCGTAGGTGGCGAGGGCGGCGGCGAGGGTGCCCGCGGCGGCGAGAGTGTCCTCGGCGGCGTGGTCCGCCGGCCTGCCCCCGGCCGCGCCCACCCCTTCCATCGCCCCGGACAGCGCAATCGCATCCAACATCGCCAACCGGGTCCCCGACCCCACCGAGAAGTGCGCCGTGTGCGCCGCATCTCCGATCAGGACCACGTTTCCGGCCGACCAGCGCGCGTTCACAACCGTGGGAAACTGCCGCCACAACGAACGGTTGCAGATCAGCGGGTGTCCGTCGAGTTCCTCCGCGAACAGCCGGGCCAGAAAACACACCGTCTCCTGCTCGCTGGCCGTGTCCATGCCCGCCCGGCGCCAGGTTCGTTCGGTAGCCTCCACGATGAAGGTCGACTTGCCCGAAGCATCGTACTGGTAGGCGTGCACCCGCCAGAGCCCGTGCTCATCCTCGCGGAAGTAGAAGGTGAACGCGGGAAATGGACGCGTCGTCCCCAGCCAGACGAAGCGGTTGGGCCGCAGGTCGACAACCGGCTCGAACGTCTCCGCAAACCGCTCCCGCACGACGCTGTTGAGCCCGTCCGCGCCGATGACCAGATCGGCGTCGAGAAAGCGCGAAGCCACCCCCGCGCCCGACGCCCTGCTGGCAACCGGCTCGCCGACCTCGGTCTCGAAGTGCAACCCGACCCCGACCTCGCGGCAACGCCGCTGGAGCAGCAGCAGCAGTTCCCGTCGCGACAGCCCCGCAAACCCGTGCCCGGTCGACTCAAGGAGCTCGCCCTGGTAATGGATGTGGATGTCGTCCCAGTGTTGGAAGCGCTCTTCGATGGCGCGGAACGTGGCCGGATCCGCCTCGGCCACCTCCTCCAGCGTCGCATCCGAGAAGACGACACCGAAGCCGAAGGTGTCGTCCGGACGGTTTCGCTCGAAGACCTCGACTCTTCTCGCCGGGTCCGATTTCTTGAGCAACAGGGCGGCAAAGAGTCCCCCGGGCCCGCCACCGATCACATTGACCTTCAAGGGCGTGCCTCCCGGCCGCACCCGGGCCTCACCGCGCGTCCCCGCGCACCAGCCCGCCCCCGACGATCAGGTGCTGGATCTCCGTCGTCCCCTCGTAGATCCGCAGAGCCCTCACGCTCCGGTACAGGTGGTCGACCGGATGGCCGGCCAGCACGCCCCTTCCCCCCAGCACCTGCACCGCGCGGTCCACGATCCGCTGCGCCGCCTCGGTCGAGAAGGCCTTCGCCATCGCGGCCTCCATCGTGATCCGCTCCGCTCCCCGGTCCTTCTCCCACCCCGCCCGGTAGGCCAGCAGGCGCCCGGCGGTCAGGTCAATGGCCGAAGAGGACAGCTTCTCCTGGACCAACTGGAACGAAGCAAGGCGCTTCCCGAACTGTTCTCGTCCGCGTGCGTGGTCGACGGCCTCCCAAAGAGCCCTCCCCGCCATGCCGCAGGCCGCAGCCGCCACCGTGGGGCGCAACCGGTCGAGCGTCGCCATTCCGATCTTGAACCCGCCGCCCACTTCGCCCAGAAGCGCATCGCCCGGAACCACGCAGTCATTGAACTTCACCTCGCCCAGCGGATGCGGAGCGCTCATGACCAGCGATCCGGTGAACTCGAACCCGTCCGCGTCCGCGGGCACAACGAAGCATGAGATCCCCCACGTTCCCGCGTCCGGGTCCGTCAGCGCAAAAACGACGTAGAAATCCGCGATCCCGGCATTGGAAATGAAGGCCTTGCCCCCATTCAGCCTGAACCCGGATCCATCCGGCACCGCCACGGTCGTCATCGACCCGACATCGGAGCCCGCTCCCCACTCGGTCATGGCGAACGCACCCATGGCCTCGCCCGCTACCGCCCGCTCCACCCACCCGCCGGGATCCTCGCCCCGGATCAGGCCCGGCGTCGCGCTCAGTCCCTGCAACGCAAACACCGCGTCCGCGAGCGGCGACCACCACGCCAGCACCTCGCGCGCGACCAGACAGCCCCGCACATCCCCCTCGGCAATCGGACGGAACAGCCCCGCCGCTCCCATCCGTCCCACAAGCTCCCGCGCCCGCGCCCGTGCGGCCGCATCGGTATCCGGATCGCGCCCCTCCCCTATCTCCTCCTCGCAAAACGCCAGGACCCGCTCGCGGTACTCCCGGTGCGACGGCTCGATGAACGCCGCCACCGGGTCCAGAGACAGCCCGCCGGCGTCAAACAAAACGCGGCTTCCGCTTTTCCACGAACGCATCGTACGCCTCGCGGAAGTTGGGGTTGAGCATGCAGGCCGCCTGCACGCGCGCCTCGGCCTCGAGCGCCTCCGCCAGTTCCATGTGCGCCTCCCGGTTGAGCGCTTCCTTGGTCATCTGCAGCGCAAACGACGGCCCGCGCGCCAGCTTCTCCGCCAGCGCCGTCGCCGCCGCGAGCGCCTCTCCGTCCGGCACCACGCGGTTGTAGAGCCCGATCCGGTGGGCCTCGGCCGCATCGACGAATTCGCCGGTCATGAGCAGCTCGCTGGCCCGCCCGAAGCCGATGATCCGCGGCAGCAGCCACGCCGCACCCATGTCCGCGCCCGAAAGCCCGACTCGTGTGAATAGATACGCGATCCGGGCCGACTCCGCCGCGATCCGCACGTCGCAAGCCGTCGCAATCACAGCGCCCGCGCCCGCCACGGTTCCGTTCAGCGCCCCGATCACCGGCTGACGGCACTGCCGCATCGCCAGAATCAGGTCGCACGTCATGCGCGTAAACTCCAGCAGCCCCTCGAAATCCCGCTCGAACAGCGGACCGATGATGTCCTCGACGTCGCCGCCCGTGCAAAAGCCGCGCCCCGCGCCCGTAATGACGACCGCGCGCACCTCGGGCTCGGTGTCCAGCGCCCGAAACGTGTTCCGCAACTCGTCGTAGACCTCGAAGGTCAGTGCGTTCAGACGCTCCGGCCGGTTGAGCGTGATCCGCGCGACGCCCGTCTCCGCGTCCCAATCCAGCAGAAACGAGCGCGGGGTTTCCAGCCGAGGGGATTTGAGGTCGGTCATGGCTTTTCCTTCGCAGTGGGCGGCGAGGTGGCGGCGTGCCCACCCGAATGTGCCTGCGGAATCACCGCGGTGGCCTCGATCTCCACCACCGCGCGCGGATCGACCAGCTCGGTCACGGCCACCAGCGCCATGGCCGGGAAGTGCTTCCCGAACACCGCCCTGTACTCGGCCCCGACCTCGGCCAGCGACCCGCGATAGCCGTCCATGTCGGTCACGTAGATGGTGAGCCGGCCCACGTCGGCGACCCGGCCCCCGGCCGCCTCGACCACGCGCATGACGTTGGCCAGCGCGGCGCCGAACTGGCGCGCCAGCCGGCTGCCCGCGGCCTCCCCTGCGCCCGCCACTCCGATCTGCCCGGCGACGAAGAGCACCCTGCCCCCCTCCGGCGCGAGCATCCCGTTGTTCCAGCCGCGGGGAGGGCCCAGCGCCGCCGGGTTCACGATCTCGAACGTCATCGGCCCCGGACCACCAGCTCGCTGCCCTGAAGCGCCGCCGCCGCGTCGGGCATGAACGTCATCACGGCGTGAGCCACCTCGTCGGCGGTGATGAACCGTCCCCCCGGCTGCCTGTCCTCCAGGCCCGCGCGAATGTCCGACGCGTCGCGGCCCGTCTTCGCCGCGATCCGGGCGATGTTCGCGTCCGTCATGGGCGTGTCCACGTAGCTGGGGCACACCGAGTTGACCGTCACTCCGGTCCCGGCCAGCTCGGCCGCGAGGCAGCGCGCCATTCCGATCAGCGCGTGCTTCGAGGCCGCGTACGAGGTGATGTAGCGCGCGCCCTCGAGACTCGCGACCGACGCGACGTTCACGATTCGGCCCCATCCCCGCTCCACCATGGCGGGCAGGAACGCCTGCGTACAGAAAAGCGGACCGGTCGCGTTCACGCGGTGCACCGACTCCCACTGCTCCACGGTGACCTTCCCGAAAGGCGCGGAAGCCGCCACTCCGGCGTTGTTGACGAGGATGTCGACGGCGCCCAGCAACTCCCCGGCACGCGCCGCCATCCGGCCGACCGAATCGGGGTCGGTGACGTCGCAGGGCACCGCGTGGGCCGCGTGGCCCCCCGCGCGCAACTCCCCGGCGACCGCCTCGATCTCGTCCGAGGTCCGCGCCGACACCACCACGGCCGCACCCGCCCGAGCCAGCGCCCGCGCAACGGCCACCCCGATGCCCCGGCCCGCGCCGGTCACCACTGCGCCCTTGCCGGTCACGAGAACGCCTCCTCCACCGCGTCCACGACGATCCCCCCAAGCACCGCGATCGTCGTCTCCCCCTCTTCCCGGGTCGCGGCGGCGGGGTCTCCGCAGTACGCCTCGCCTACCCCCGCCTCCTCGAAGGTGGCCGCCCCGTCACGGATCGCCACCGACAGCGAGGGCGGGTTTTCGACCAGTCGGCGCCGCTCGTCCTCCCGTACCAGCTCCGGGGCCGCGGCCATGACCACCGAAGTCTCGTAACGCCCCGCGTGACACGCGCCGCTCTTGAACTCGTCCGTGAGGCGCGAGGCCCAGCGCCGTGCGGTCAGGTCCGGGTGGATGACGGGCATGGGCGCCGCCGCGGCCTCCCTGGCGCGCACCACGTCCCGGATCGCGGTCAGGTGCGCGGGGTCCAGGTGCGCGTTCACGATGATCAGCGCCGCGACCCCCTGCCGCTCCAGCGACGCGGCCACATCCTCGAGCAGGGCCGCGAAGGTGGCCGGCTGGACCGAGATCGTTCCCGGGAAGCCGGCGGCGAACGGGGCGGCGGTGTAGGGGAGCGGCGGAAGCAGCATTGGGCGCAGGCCGAGGCGCCGGAGACCGTCCAGCGCGGCCTCGGCGGCGGCGGTCGCGATCGTAACGTCGGTGGTCAGCGGAAGGTGGGGGCCGTGCGCCTCGACCGCGCCGACCGGGAGCACCGCGACGACGCGGAGGCCGGGTGGGGTGCGGGCACTCCCGCCCGCGCCGCCGAATCCAAGACCGAGGCTGGCGAGCCCGGGCCACGTCGCATGGCCCCAGTGGTGGTTCTCCATTGACGATCCCTCCTTCATTTTAAACATAATCGCCGCCCGCCCGCCCCAACGCCTCGCCCGCATGCCCTTCGTTCCACGACACCCGTTCAACATCGCCGACCACTTCCTGGACGACCGGGTCCGGGAGGGACTCGGGGAACGGATCGCGCTGCGGACGTGGGACGGGACGGTCACCTACGCGGCGCTGCAGGCGCGCGCCAACCGGTTCGCCAACGCGCTGGAAGCGGCGGGTGTGCGGCCCGAGGAACGGGTCTTGGTGGGTCTTCCCGACGTGCCGGACTTTCCCGCCGCGCTCTTCGGCGCGCTCAAGATGGGCGCGGTCGGCGTGATGGTGAACTGCTACCTGGGCGAGCGGCGGATCCGCGACTTGTACGACTACACCCGTGCGACGGCCGCCGTGATCCGCGCGGACCACGCGCCGGCGTTCCTGGAGGCGGCGCGCGGCTTGCCCAACCCGCCGCGCCTGATCGTCCTCGGCACTCCCGACGGCGACGCCCTGATTGACAACTCCAGTTTACATTATGTCAACTTTGCTTCACATTTTGACGACCCTGCGATCTGGCTCTTCTCCGGCGGCACGACCGGGCGCCCCAAGGGCGTGATCCAGAGCCACGCCTCGTTCGCCAACACCACCGAGTGCTACGCGAAGGGTGTGCTCCGCTACGCGCCCGACGACATCACCCTGTCGGTGCCCAAGCTCTACTTCGGCTACGCCACCGGCTCCAACCTCTTTTTCCCCCTCGCCGCGGGTGCCTCGGCCGTGCTCTTCCCGGAACGCTGCACCGCCGACGAGCTCTTCGCACAGATCGCACGCCACCGTCCCACGATCCTCGTCAACGTCCCCACCATGGTGAACCGCATGGTCTCGCACCCGGACGCGGGCGCCCGGGACCTGAGCTGTCTGCGGCTGTCCACGTCGGCCGGCGAACCCCTGCCCGCCACCCTGCACCAGCGCTGGGACGACACCTTCGGCGTCGAGCTGCTCGATGGGCTCGGCACGGCCGAGATGTGGCACGTCTTCATCTCGAACCGGCCCGGCGAAGTACGGCCCGGGACGCTCGGCACGGCGGTCCCTGGCTTCGAGGTCGCGCTCTGCGACGACGACGGCAACGAGGTGGAGTCCGGCGAGGTCGGCCGCATGCGGGTGCGCGGCGGATCCCTGGCCCACGGCTACTGGCAACACCCGGAAGCGACGAGCCACGCGTTTGCCGGGGAGTGGTACATTTCGGGCGACATGATGACGCGCGATCCGGACGGGTATTTCAGCTATCAGGGACGCGCCGACGACCTGCTCAAGGTCTCCGGGAAGTGGTTCTCGCCCCGGGAGGCCGAGGAGTGTCTGCTGCAACAGCGGCACGTAAAGGAGGCGGCGGTGGTGGGGATCGAGACCGAAGACGGGCTGACGGTTCCGGAGGCGTTCGTGGTGCTCACGGCCGGTGGGGACAGGGGGCACAGCGGGGACAGCGGAGAAGCGGCCCTCCACGCACACGTCGCGGCCCGGCTGGAGTCCTACAAGCGGCCGCGCGCGATCCACATCCTCGCCGACCTGCCGCGCACCCACCTGGGCAAGGTCGATCGCGGGGCGCTGAAGCGCCGGGGCAGCGTGTCGGACCGGGGTGCGGGTTCTCCCGTCACGACCCGCGCGTCCGGGACCACACCGTGAACCGCTCGCTCCGCGTCCCGGTCCTCGTGGGCTCGGTGCGCCGCGGGCGCCAGTCGATCAAGGTGGCGCGCTTCGCCGGCGACCGGCTCGAACGGGCGGGAGCGGATGCGCCGCTCCTGGACCTTCGCAGCCTGGATCTCCCGATCATGGAGGAGCGCCTGCACAGGCGGGACGACCCGCCGCCGGGGCTGGTCCGCTTTTCGGAGGCGGTGAAGGCTGCCGACGCGGTGGTGGTCGTCAGCCCCGAATACAACGGTTCCATGCCGGGTGTGCTCAAGAACGCACTCGACTACATCTACGGCGAGTGGTTCCGCAAGCCGGTCGGCATCGTGACCGTGTCGGCCGGGGGCTTCGGCGGCGTCCAGGTGCACAACCACCTGCAGCTTCTGTTCCTACGCCTCAAGGCCCTGCCGGTGGCCGGAATGCACGTCTCCAGGGTGTCGGGCAGCTTCGGCGAGGGCGGCGAGCCCCGGGAGGCGCACTACGAGAAGTCGTTCGCGAGCTTCATCGAGACGCTCGCCTGGTACGCCCGGGCCATGCGGGCTGCAGTGGGCGCGGACGGAGGCTGATTCCATGGGGTCCTTCTACCTCTCGACGCCCATCTACTACGCCTCGGGCGAGCCGCACATCGGCCACGCCTACACGACCATACTGGCCGACGTGCTGGCACGGTACCGGCGCCGCGCGGGCGACGACGTCCTCTTCCTCACCGGAACCGACGAGCACGGACAGAAGATCCAGGAGGCGGCCGCGGCGGAGGGCGTCACGCCGCTCGAGCTGTGCGACGTCATGGCGGGGCGTTTCGAAGCCGCGTGGGAAGAGATGGGGATCTCCCACGACCGCTTCATCCGCACGACCGAGGCAGAGCATGTCGCCGTTGTGCGCGCCCTGCTGGAGCGCCTGTACGACAACGGGCTCATCTACGAAGCCGAGTACGCCGGGTGGTACTCCGTGGGCCAGGAGCGGTACTTCACGGAGAAGGAAATCGGGCCCGACCGGGTCGACCCCATCGCCGGCGGTCCGGTCCAGCGGATCCGCGAGAAGAACTACTTCTTCAGGATGAGCGAGTTTCGCGACAGGCTGGTCCGGCACATCGAGGACAATCCCGAGTGGATCGTGCCCGTCACGCGCCGCAACGAGGTCCTCGGCTTCCTCGCGCAGGGGCTCGCCGATCTGTCGATCTCCCGGCCGCGCTCGCGCATTCATTGGGGGATCCCTCTGCCCTGGGACTCCGACCAGGTGACCTACGTGTGGGTGGACGCCCTGACCAATTACGTCACGGCCTCCGGCGCCATCGAACCCGGCGCGCCCAGGGAGGAACGCGGCTTCGGCGACTCCCGGCGCCCGTCGTGGTGGCCCTGCGACGTCCACCTGATGGGCAAGGACATCCTTACCACCCACGCCGTCTACTGGCCGACGCTGCTGATGGGGGCCGACCTGCCACTGCCCCGCAAGATACTCGCGCACGGCTGGTGGGTGGTGGGCGACACCAAGATGTCCAAGTCGCTGGGCAACGTGGTGGACCCGCTCGACCTGAGGGAGCAGTACGGGACCGACGCCGTCCGCTGGTACCTGATGCGCGAGATGCCGACCGGCCAGGACGCGTCCTACACCCCGGACCGCTTCCTCACCCGCTACGACGAGTTGCGCAACATCTTCGGCAATCTGGCGCACCGCACACTGTCGATGGTGAAGCGATACCGGGGGGGCACCGTTCCCGACGCGCCCGCCGAGAGCCTGGCCCGCGAGACCGTGCAGGCAATGGCCGCGTACCGGCGAGGCCTTGACGAATACCGCTTCCACGAGGGGTTTGCGGCCGCGATGGACCTGGCCAGGGCCGCGAACGGGTTTGTGGAAGCGCAGGAGCCCTGGGCGCTTGCGCGAGATCCGGGTCGCGGCGGGGAACTCGACGAAACTCTGGCAACTCTTGCGCGGACGCTTGCCGTGCTCGCTGTGATGTTCGAACCCGTCATGCCCGTGCAGGCGCGCGAACTGGCTTCGCGACTGGGTTTAGCGGGGGTGCCGCTCCTGGCGGAGTTGGAAGGCGTCAACCTTGCCGGGCGTCCGACTACGGTCGGCCAACCCCTGTTCCCGCGCGTCGATCCGGGGTCTTCCGATCAGGAGAAAACATCTGTTACTTGACCCCGTGACGACAGACAAGTAACCTATCAGCCACATGTTTACCGACCGATGGACCGTCCTCCTGCTGAAGGGCGATGACGAAGAAGTGCGGCAGTATTCGATGCCGCGCTCGACGGTGCGGCGGGCGGGATTGGCCCTGGGTGTGTTCGGGGTGCTTTTCCTGGTGGCCGCAGCCTTCCTGGTATACGACAGCGGAGCGCGTCTGCGCGCCGCCAATCTGGCCAGGGAGAATCGCCTCCTGGAAGACGAACTCGGGCGTTACCGACTAAGGCTCGCGGACTTCGACCAGACCATCGCCGACCTCGCGGAAAAGGACCGGCACGCACGGCTGCTGACCGGCCGCGTCGGCTTTGACGAAGAGGTGTTCGAAGTCGGTGTCGGTGGCCCGGGACTGGAATCGCCCGGTGAGGACGAACTCTGGCGCCTGGATCCGGAGGCCTCGGAGGCCGCCTACGCGTTCCGCTACGACCTTGCGATGCTCGAACGGAAGGTGGATCTGCTCGACGAGAGTCTCGACGAGACGACCGCCGCGCTCGAGTCCGACGCGGAGCGCCTCGCGGCGATTCCATCGATCTCCCCGGTGGGTGGCTTGTTGTCGTCCAGGTTCAGCCGGAGCCGGCGGCATCCCATCCACATGGTCGACCTGCCCCATGAGGGCATAGATGTCCACGCCATCTATGGAACTCCGATCGTGGCCACCGGCGCCGGTGTCGTCACCTACGCGGGGCGGATGTCCTCATACGGGAACCTGATCGAGATCGACCACGGCTACGGGTACGTCACGCGCTACGCCCACGCTTCCCGGCTGCTTGCCCACGTCGGCAAGAGAGTTCGCCGGGACGAGGTCGTCGCCGAAGTGGGATGCACCGGGACCTGCACGGCGCCGCACGTCCACTATGAAGTCCGTCGGAACGGCACGCCGGTCGATCCGCTGAACTACGTCCTCACGCGCGCCATCCAGTAGGACCAGTCCCTCCCGGCCGTATTCGCCCGTCTTGATGCAGCCCTTTTTCGTCCTTACCTTGGGCGGCGCGCGGCCTCTTGGGGCGACAGCAACGTACGGCCTACTTCAGGGAGCGAAGTCATGAAGCGAAGCAGCATTGGCACAGGGTTGGCCGCAATCCTGGTCACCACGATTCTGGCCGCATGCGGGCCCGGCGAAGCCACGATCATCGTCGCGCTCGGAGACGAGGCCAGCGAAGACGCAAATGCCCTCGACGGGGTCGAAGTCCGCCTGTTGCCCTACGACCGGGACCAGATTTTCGACTCGCTGACGGCAGCCGCAGCCGCGGCAGGAATGCCCGAGCCTGAGGTCCCGGCGGATCTGCTTGCGGCCCAGGAGGAGATCGCGCAGGCCCAGCAGGAGTGGCTGGACACGGAGACGCGGTGGAACGTTCTGCGCGACTCGCTCCAGACGCTGAACAATGCCATGGAGGGCCTGAACCGGGCCCAGCGCGCCTACATGGAGCTCTATAACCAGTATCAGGATCTGGAGGGCGAATACAATCGCGCGGAGCAGCAGGTCGGAAGGCTCTTCGACAACTTCACGTCGCTTCAGGATGCGGCCATCGGGCGCATGGACAGCATCAACATCGTCCAGGCGGACTGGGCCGACCAGGCGTTCGCGGACGTGGGCCTGATCATCGCGGGCAGGATCGAGTTGACCGGCCTGGAGGAACACGCAGACACGACCGGTGTGGAGGGCGTGGCCACGTTCGAGGCCGCTCCCGGGCAGTACTGGGTCTACGCGCGTCACGAACTGCCGTACAACGAGCTCTATTGGAACATCCCGATAGCGATCACGCGCGAGGAACCCATCGTCCTGCGGCTCAACCGCGACAACGCGGTCGTGAGACAGATCTTCTAGCG
>CAZRQE010000166.1:0-7825 GCA_964602175.1 uncultured Gemmatimonadaceae bacterium
TCAACCCCTTCATCGACGAGGTGGCGTGGGGCCGGGCGGAGCTGGTCGACTTCGTAAGCGAATCGGGCCGCGACCTCCAGTTCGTACTCCTTCGTCCCGCGAACCACGAGGAGGGACGCGCGGTCCCCACGATCGTGTACACCTACGAGATGCTGTCCCCCCAAATGCACTTCTTCCGGGTGCCCACCGAGCGGCACTACTACAACTCCACGGCCTGGACGCCGCACGGGTACGCGGTGCTGCTGCCCGACATCGTGTACAGGGCGCGGGACCCGGGGGTAAGCGCGCTGGAATCGGTGCGCGCGGCCGTTGCGAAGGCCGTCGAGATGGGCGTCACGGATCCGGAGGCGGTCGGGCTCATCGGGCACTCCTGGGGCGGCTACCAGGCGACGTTCCTGCCCACGCGGACGGATATTTTCGCGGCGTCGGTGGCGGGTGCGCCGCTGACCGATTTCGTCAGCTTCATGGGCCAGCTGCACTGGAACCCGGGGATCGCGGAGCTGAGTCACTGGGAGACGGGGCAGGCGCGGATGGAGGTGCCGTTCTGGGAGGATCCGGAGGCGCACCGGCGGAATTCGCCGATCCACGAGGTGCACAACATGGAGACGCCGCTGCTGATGGCGTTCGGCAACGAGGACGGGGTCGTGGACTGGGATCAGGGGACCGAGTTCTTCAACTTCGCCCGCCGGGCCGAGAGGCAGATGGTGCTGCTGGTCTACGAAGGCGAGGATCACGGCTTCCGGCGGGAGGCCAACCAGAAGGACTACCACCGCCGCATCCTGGAGTGGTTCGGGCACTACCTGAAGGGCGAGCCGGCTCCGGCGTGGATCACGGACGGGGTGCCGCTGGGGGCGCTGGAGGACGAGAAGAAGCGCGTGGCGGGAGGAGGCAGGCCATCCGCACCATGAGCCCGTGGACTCCTACGACAGCGCGTTCCTCCTGTGGCCGGGCATCGCGGCGACGACTACCTGGCGCGCGTGTTCGTCCCAGAAGTAGTAGATGCGGAGACAGCGGCGGGGATCGCGCGTATTGGCGCCCCGCTTGATGTGCCAGTTCACGGTGTGGCGGCGGCCGTCCCGGAAGTGCTCGAAGCTGTCGCGCCCGCAGGGCAGGTTGAACGCGCCCTCGATGCCGTCGATCCGTCCGCGCAGGCTGGCGTTGCCACCGTTGAGTCGGCTGGTCCGGTACTCTTCCGCGAGCCAGTTGAGGCAGCGGGCCGCCAGATCCACGTCGGCGAAGCGGGCGCCGTCGAGCTCTCGCCGCGCCGCGCCCGTCAGAACGAGGCGACCGCGCAGGCTCTCGTCGCACCAGGCGGGAAACTCCGCCCAGGTTGTGGGGAATGGAATCCCGGCGTCCGGATCTCCCCCCAGAACCCGCACCAGGCCGGCGAGCTGTTCGGCCCGCTTCACCGCCTCGTCGCGCTCCTGCTCGACCGCGACGACCCGCTTCTTCACCCGCTCGTAGCGCCTTGCGCGGGCGGTCGCGGTCTCCCTGGCCGCCTTGAGACGGCGCGACGGGCCCGGTGACTCGGGCGCGGGCGTTGGAGCGGCCATGGGCGCTGGAGGCGGCTCGCGAACGACCGCGACCCGATCCGCCCCGCCCCAGATCGATCTGCGCAGGAACGACACCAGACCTCCCCGTCGCGCGGCGATGCGGGCGGCCCCGCGCTCCAGATCCGCGTAGGTGGGGGCGTGGTCGCCGTCTCCAGCGTTCCGGACCGCCTCGGCCGACGCGCGCAGGAGGCGCTCTGTCGCCCGTGCGATACCGCCTTCCTCGTTCAACCGGTCCCACAGGATCAGCGGATGGTCGCTCTTCGCCGACCCCTCGCCGAACCCCGGCATGTAGAGTCGCCACGCGCCGTTGAACACCGACAGGTGCCTGGTGACGCGCTCCGTCAGGCGAAAGGTCATCGCGGGCGGAAGCACCCACACAACGGCAAGTCCGGTGACCGCTCGCGCCAGGGAATGCGCGTGCGTCTCCACGGCGGCGCGATCGTCCGCGTCGGAAGGCAGCGTGAGGACGGCAAAGGGTGTCTGGCGAGCCGGATCCAGCAGCAGCGCCAGAAAACCCCTCATCGTCTGCTCCGACGCCACGGTTACGGGCTCGTAGGCGAGCCTGCGCCCACCCTGCCGCAGGGGCATCCGGGCCGCCAGCGCCGCGAGCAGGTCCGCGGGGTATTCCCTCTCCACGTCACCGGGAGCGATCGACCGGTCCACGACCCGGATGCCGATCACCACTGGCCGCGCGGCCGTGCCCGATACCACGATTTCGGTCGCGATCTCGCGATCCGGGGCGGGGGTTCGCTCGATCATCACCGCCCATTGGTCACCGTCGCCGTCGCGGACCCTGACGCCCTTGCACACCGTCGTGCCGGTCCGGAGCGAAAACCCGCGGTGCCGCAACGCCTTGCGCGGAAGGTCCTCCTGCAGACCGTTCCGCAGCCACTCCAGCACGATGTCGCGGCCCAGCCGCAACGGTGCTCGGCCCGCGTGCGGAGCGACCGATGCGCGGACGCGCAGTTCGTGGCCTCCACCCTCCCACCGCCTGCCCGACCGCTGCTGCTGCAATTCGTCGAACGACTTCAAACGCTGCCGTGACACCACACACCTCCCCTTCCCCCTCCCCGCCGTGACAATGGACGAGTCCCACAATCTCAGCCCATGCCCCTCCCGCGCAACTCCCGTCTCATCACATGGCGCCGCAACCCGGCGCGGCCCACTTCGACGAATCCGCGCTCGGCGAACACGGGGACGAAGCCACAGAAGCGGTAGCTGGGCGAATCGGGCGCCACCGGGTAGGCCTCGACGACCGTGGCCCCGCTACGGCCGGCGTGGGCGACCGCCTCGTCGATCAGGCGGGACATGACACCACCTCGCCGGATCCCCCGCTTCACGTAGAAACAGGTGATCGCCCACACCGTGGACCTGTCGCCCTCCGGCCACCCGAGCCCCCGGTACACGGCAAGCGTCTCCCGGGGCGCGACCGAGCACCACGCGACCGGCTCTCCCACGTCGTAGGCCAGGATTCCCACCGGCGTTCCGCACAGGACCTTCGACCCCATCGCCTGTTTGCGCTCGGCATTGGTGCGCGGAATCCTGCCGGCGGCGTCCCTGCGGAATGCCATGCACCAGCAGTATTTCGGCCCCCCGCGCGCCTCGAACAGGCGCTCGAAGTCCGTCCAGCGCTCCGGAGTGACCGGCCGGAAGATCATGCCGCCGCCAGCAGGCCGATCCCGAAGAACACCGTGACCGCGCCGAGCGTGCGCACCCCCCCGAAGCGCTCGCCGAGGAGCAGCCACCCCGCGAGGGCCGCGAATACGATGCCGATCTCACGGGCCGCGCCGGCATAGCTGACCGGGGCGATGCGGAAGGCATTCAGCACCAGAGAGTACGCGGCCAGCGTCATGATCGCGATGACGACAGTCGGGATCCAGTGCGTGCGCAACACGGTAAACACATGTCTGCCATAGCGCAGCGTGAGCAGGGGGATCAAGGCCGCCCCCGCCAGCGCGAACACCACGACAAGGTAGGGAATCGGCATCCAGTGCCGAACCGCCGCGCCGTCGATGGCGGTGTAGACCGACACGAGCAGCGCCACGAGGAATGCGGGGCCGGTGCCCCGCGTGTGCGTGCGAACCGCCTCCCAACCGCGCTCTCCGCCCCGCCCGACCAGCATCGGGGCGCCGCCGAGCACCACGAGCCCGCCGAGGATCAACGCGATCCCCGCGATGCCCACCGCACTGGGCCGTTCGCCCAGAAAGACGATCGCCCAGATGGTCAGCATGGCCGGCGCCGTACCGCGCGCGACCGGGTAGACCAGTGAGAAGTCGCCGCGGTCGTAGGCCCGGGCAAGGCAGGTGTAGTACCCGAGCAGCACGGCAGCGCTCGCGGCCGCGTAGGGCCATACCCGCGCGGGGGGCGGCCCCGCCTGGATGAGCGCGGGCAGGAAGATGACCGCACCGAGCAGGAGTCCCCAGGAGGTGACGAGCAGACGCTCGCTCGTGCGCTTGAGGATGAGGTTCCAGGAGGCGTGCAGGAATCCGGCCCCCAGCACCAGGGCAAGCGCGGTCAGCGGCATCGGAGGCGGACGGCGGCGGTTCGAGCGCCGTGATTCGTGCCGGTCCCGGCCAGGCTACTGCGACACCGGCACCGGCCGCCCGGAGGTCCGGAGGATGAAGGCGTCCAGCGTCTCCTTCCACTGGGGCAGCAGCGACTGCTCGACGTACATCATGTGACCCGCGGCGAAATCGGCGCGCTCGATGTTGTCCCTCAGCTCCGGCGGCAGACCCATGTGATCCATGGCCCAGACCGCCGCGAAATACGGCGTTGCGAGGTCGTAGATGCCGTTGATCAGCAGGACTTCCAGGCTGGGATTGCGCTTCATCGCGGTCGCGAGGTCCGGCGAGACGTTGGGCGTGCCCCCGCCGCGCACGAAGGCCCCGCCGCCGCCAAGGCGTCCCCAGTTCCAGTTGCGGGTGCCGCCACTGGGCACGTATTCCCGTTCTCCGTCGTAACCCAGTTCGTCGCGCACGTAGCTGTTGAAGGCGGAGGTGTACGCCGAGCTGATCGCCGTCGACTGCGGATCGTGCGACGGCCTTCCGCCGAGCACGTCGCCGGCCGGACCCGTGAAACGCGCATCCAGGCGTCCCACGATCCGCCCCTCGTCGCGCAGCAGTTCCGCCTCGAACGCGGGCGCGGTCACGCGCAGATCCGATTTGTCGATGAAGTCGTGGCTGAGCCCCGTGTAGCGATGCATCTGGTCGATCACGCTGGTGCGGGTGTCCGCATCGAGGGTGCCGCCGGCCAGCAGGGCGGTCGCGTACTCGGTGAGGGACCACTCCTCCACCTCGGCCATGAACGCCTCCAGGTCGGGCGGGTTGGGGCCGGGCAGCGCGTCCAGGTACCGCGCCGTGATCGCGTAGGAGGGGAGGTTCACGATGTAGGGCAGGTCGTCCCCGGGCGCGAACTGGATCGTGTTGAAGTGGAGCACGGCCGACACCAGGACGATCCCGTTCAGGTCGATGTTCGCGCCCTGCAGGTGGCGGGCCAGGACGGCCGAGCGCGTCGTGCCGTAGCTCTCGCCGAGGAGATACCGCGGCGAGTTCCACCGCTCGTGCTCGCTCAGGAAGCGCCTGATGAACTGCGTCAGCGAGCGCGCGTCCTCATCGATGCCCCAGTAGTCGGACCCGGGCGTGTCGCCGAGCAAGTGGCTGAAACCGGTCCCGATGGGGTCGACCATGACGATGTCCGCGACGTCCAGGACCGTGTACTCGTTGTCCTCGAGCGGATACGGCGGCGCGCCTTGCGGGCCCACGTCGGGCGTGACCACCCGGCGCGGCCCCATGATCCCCATGTGGAGCCAGAAGGACGCCGAGCCGGGGCCGCCGTTGTAGGAGAAGACCAGCGGCCGCTCGCGCGAAGGCGCCCCGTTGGTGCGGAAATAGGCGGTGTAGAAGAGCTCGGCCGCCGGTGCGCCGTCGTCGTTGGTCAGGGTGGTGGAGGCCACGACCGCGTCGTACTCGACGGTCTCGCCGCCGACCACGACCGAGTGGCTCGTCTCCCAGCGGGAGGGGGCGGCGTCGGATTCCTGGGCAAGGACGGGCGGGGCGGCCAACAGGGCCACGGCGCACAAGAAGGCGGAGAACGCCACGGCGGCGAACGGCGGCCCCGAGCGGACCGGCGCATGTCTGATTGCGTTCAAGATCGAATCCTCCCCGGATAAGGTCTGCGCGGCCTCTCTTCAGGCGACGACGGCTAATCTGCCCTATGCGGACCCGGGCGCAAGTCGCTGCCGATCCCGCACGCTCAGCCCAACCGACAGCACCAGTGCCGCCAGGGCGATGCCGACAACGAGGCCGTCGACGAGCGCCCCGTTCCAGGCGACGCCCGTGAGCTGGTCCAGGTAGTACTTGACCCAGGACGCCGGCAGACCGGTTTCCCCCAGCGCGCGCTTGACCTGCCAGTGCCAGTCCGTCAGCGGGCAGTAGCCCCACCCGTACACGATCCCGAGCCCGAACCACGAGAGCAGGGTGGCGGAGATGGTGAGCAGGTGAAACCGCCGGGTCCTGCGCCATGCCCAGCCGAGCATGTTGAAGACGATGAGCGCGGTGTGGAACGCCACGAACAGGAGGTCGTAGAGCCGGTAAAGGCCAGGGTCCGTCATCGGGGTCTCGCATGGATGTAAGGGACCGCGCCCCCGGGATCGCGTCCGCGGTAGCCGCCGAGCGACCGGCGACCGCATATTACGCCGCATATTAGGCCGCGAGACACCACGCTCGCGAGTCCACCGCACCCACGCGCCACCAAGGGAGCTGTACCATCATGCGGACCCTTCTCCTCGCCGCCGCGCTCCTCGTCCCCACCGGCATCCTCGCCCAGGAATCCGACGGCGACGGGGACACCGCCCTCCCCCTCCCCGTCGACCGCACGCTCGCGATCGACATGACGGTCGGCTCGTGGATCTCGCTGGACGTGAGCCCGGACGGCACGACGATCGTCTTCGACCACCTCGGGAACCTCTTCACGGTGCCGATCACCGGCGGCGACGCCACCCAGCTCACCTCCGGCATGGCCTTCGACGCTCAGCCGCGGTTCTCGCCGGACGGCTCGCGCATCGTCTTCACGTCCGACCGCAGCGGCGGCCAGAACGTCTGGGTCATGTCAATGGACGGATCGGACACCATCCAGGTCACCAGGGGCGGGTCCAACCGGACCGAGTCGCCCGACTGGTCCCCCGACGGCGACTACATCGTGGCGTCGAAGGGAGGCTTCCGCGGCGGCGGCCTGCCGAAGCTCTGGCTGTACCACGTGGACGGGGGATCCGGCGTGCAACTGATCGACGAGCCCGAAAACCTCAAGACGCTCGGGGCCGCCTTCGACCCCACGGGCCGCTACATCTGGCACGCGCGGCGCACCAGCGACTGGACGTACAACGCGCAGCTGCCGCAGTACCAGCTCGCCGTCTACGACCGCGAGACCGGCGAGACCTACACCCGGACCTCGCGCTTCGGCTCGGGGGTGCGGCCCACCCTGTCGCCCGACGGGCGCTGGCTTGTCTACGGCACGCGCCACGACGCCCGCACGGGGCTGCGGATCCGCGACCTCGAGTCCGGCGGCGAACGCTGGCTCGCCCACCCCGTTCAGCACGACGACCAGGAGTCGCGCGCGACCCTCGACGTCCTTCCCGGGATGTCCTTCACCCCCGATTCGCGCCATCTCGTGGTCAGCTACGGCGGTGGGATCTGGAAGCTGGACGTCGAGCAGGGCGGCGCAGAGGAGATCCCGTTCCGGGTGCAGTACGACCTCGCGCTCGGCCCCGTCGTCGACTTCGACTACCCGATCGAGGACACCCCCACCTTCACGGTCCGGCAGATCCGCGACGCGGTCCCCTCGCCCGACGGATCCCGCATCGCGTTCACCGCGCTGGACCGCCTCTGGGTGGCGGGCGCGGACGGCTCCGACCCACGCCGACTGACCGATTCAGACATGTCGGAGCACTACCCGGCGTGGTCACCGGACGGCAGCCAGGTCGTCTACGCCACCTGGGACGGCGAGGGCGGCCACCTGTTCAAGGCGCGCGCGGACGGAGGCGGCACGCCGGTCCAGCTGACCACGATGGCCGCCGTGTACGTGACGCCCGCGTGGTCCCCGGCCGGCGACCGGATCGTGGCGCTGAGAGGCTACGCGCGCGACTTCCAGGAATCGGCCGGTGGCTTCGGATCGGGCGGGCCGGCCCCCGCCGAGATCGTGTGGGTTGCGGACGCGGACGGGCCGGGCTCCGCTACCGTGATCGCCCCGGTCGACGGCCGCGGCGGACCCCACTTCGC
>CAZRQE010000167.1:0-20614 GCA_964602175.1 uncultured Gemmatimonadaceae bacterium
GGGGCCGAATGGCAGGCCGCACACGATACGCTGGCAGTCGCCGGGCAAGCCCCCGAGAAAGGCCTCCAGGTGATCGGCGGCGACGCTGGCGACGACCCCGTCGCCGTCGTGGAACACGACCGCCCGGAGATGCTTCAGTGCGATCGTGCCATCGTACACGGCGCGGAAGCGGTCTGCGGGCACCACGAGGAAATCGGCCCGCTCGGGAAGGTTCCACCGGTCGGTGAGTGCCGCGGCGCGTGCGCCGGCCGCCTCGCACAGGCCTGCGAGCGAGCGCGCGAGTTCGGTGGCCTGACGCTGGCCCGTGCAAAGGACGAGACAGGCGGGCGAACCCGCACCCCCTTCGAGGCGTTCGCTCAGGGGGGCGGCGTAGGCCACCATCGTGCCGCTGCCGGGACCCGCCCGGCCGAGCAGATCGTTGCCACGGGCGATGACCGGGATGGCCGCGGCCTGGAATGGCGTAGGCGTCTCGATCCCCTCGGCCGCGAGCGCGGCCACGGTCTCGGGGCCGAGGGGCAGTTCGTCGAAGGAGGTGGGGTCGGCCATGGTGGTTAGCGCCGCAGCGTTTGACGCGCCGCCAGCGCGCGCCAGCCAGGGCCGGTCATCCTGCCCCGCCCGGGTCGCCCGAGCCGGGACCGCCCGCGTCGCCGTATTCGTACGGCAGCCAGTTCAGGAAGCGCTGGATCTCGTAGTCCATGCGCGAAGTACGCAACCGGTCGGTGCGCGCCGTGACCTCGGTGAACGGGCCGTGCCGGTGCGCGCTCAGGACGACCGTTCCCTCGTCGCCCGTGTACGTGGCCCCATGGGATGTGTGCTTCGACCGCTTCAGGCCGATGTAGGCTGGCAGCCATTCCTCGGCCTTCTGCAGCACGTCCGCCGGCGGCAGTGCCGTCTTGCGCTCGTATCCGGCCATTTCCTTGCCGTCACTCCTCTTTGTCTGCAAACAGTTCGACCCCGACCCAGCGCGTCCACTCCGACACCCGCGCGGGCGACTTCATTCCCTCGATGCGCCGCGCTTCGTGCACGACGGCCGGAACCTCCGCCACGTTCCGGTTCTTCGCAAGTTCTCTGTGCCGGCGTACCGTCGCTTCAAAGCGATCCACGTCCAGCGCCGCCTTGGCTCCGGAACGGTCCAGTCCGGCCGCGGCCGCGATCTCGACCAGCAAATCTATCCGCCCGATGTCCCTTCGGTCGACAAAGTGGGCTACGAACAGGGCTCGCCTCACGGCGTGGTAACAGTCCTCCTCCCGCGCGAACTCCGTGAGTTCGTGGGCCTTGCGAGTCCAGGGAACGAACCTTGGCGTGTTCATGGGCAGCCCCCTTTCTGCCGCGCTGGCGGCGGTCAGGGCATGGTAGGATCGCCAATCCCGATCGGACGGATCAACAAGTGCCCGGGGAGGAGGCCGCAGCTCGAGAGCGTGCCACTCGCAGCGATCGGCGGCGCCTGCCTCGTCCAGGAGGTGGCTGGCGAGGTACGATCCGGGATCCGTGAAGTCGAAGAAAAGGACGGGCGTCGGGGTGGCCATGTGCCGGGCGGGCGGTCAACGTGCTCGGGGTTGCCAAGGCACCGGGCTGTGCCGATTGTCGGACATGCGCGGGCGGGGCTTCCTCACCATAAGACTAACTCATGACCTATTCCGAAAACATCGCGAAGCTGCGGCCCTCGGCCACCGTTGCCGTGAGCACCCTGGCGAAGAAACTGGCGGCCGAGGGGCGGGACATCATCAATCTGAGCGCGGGGGAGCCGGACTTCGACACCCCGACGGGGATCGCCGAGGCGGGGATCGGGGGCATTCGCAAGGGACGCACGCGGTACACTCCCGCGGCGGGTCTCCCGGAGTTGCGTGCGGCCGCGGCCGAGTACATGACCGCCGGGACCGACTATCCTGCCGACCCGGCCCGCGTGGTGATCTCGGCGGGGGCGAAACAGTCGCTATTCAACGCGTGTTTCTGTCTCTTCGGGCCGGGCGACGACGTGCTCATCGGATCGCCGTACTGGACCTCGTACCCCGAGATGGTCACCCTGGCCAGAGCCGACTCGGTGCCCGTGATGGGGAGCGAGGAACGCGACTTCCTGCTCACGCCCGACGACCTGGAGGCGGCGGCCACCGACAACGCGAGGGGGCTGATCCTGTCTTCGCCCTCGAACCCGACCGGGGCCGTGTACTCGAAGTCGGAGTTGGGCGCGATCGCGGAGTGGGCCGGGGGGAGGGGCATCACCCTCATCTCCGACGAGATCTACCAGGAGATCTACTACGGCGAGGGGGTGAAGGCGCCGGGTGCGCTCGACCTCGACCGGGATCGGGTGGGCGACCTCGTCGTGACGAACGGGATGTCGAAGGCCTTCGCCATGACCGGGTGGCGGGTCGGCTTCTCGTACACGACCCGCGAGTTGGCGGCCCGGATGTCCGCGCTGCAGAGCCATGTGTCGCTGAACGCGGCGACCCCCTCGCAGATTGCCGCGCTCGAGGGCCTGACGCGGGGTGAAGAGGGCGCGCGCGACCGGGACCGCATGGTGGCCGCGTTTCGCCGCCGCCGGGACCTGGTGGCGCGCCTCTTCGACGAACTCCTCCCCGGGTGTTCGTATATCCGCCCCGGAGGCGCATTCTACCTGTACTTCCGCGTAGACGGGCTCTTCGACGACGAGGTGACGTGCGCCGGCGACGTGTGCACCCGCGTCCTGGAGGAGGCGGGCGTGGCGATCGTGCCGGGCGAGGCGTTCGGGGACGCGCGGTACGCCCGCATGAGCACGGCGTCTTCGGACGAGGAGATCGAGGAGGGCGTGCGGCGCATGGCGCGGGTGCTGGCGCGGGCGTGAGCGGTCGCGACGGTCCCGACGGGGGGATCGACCGCGTTCCGTCGGGCGCGCCGGACCCCTCGGAACTGGATCACGACGCGCTCGATCTGTACGTCCAGCGCCACTTTTCGGGGGAAGACGCCGTGCTGCGCGAAATACGCCGCCGCGCGGACGCGGCCGGGATGCCCCGGATCCAGCTTCCGCCCGCCACCGCGCGCGCCGTCCAGGTGCTGGTCCGTGCAGCCGGCGCGCGCCGCGTACTGGAAGTGGGCACACTGGCCGGATATTCGGCGGTCTGGATCGCCCGGGCGCTCCCTCCGCACGGCGAACTGATCACGATCGAGATCAACGCCGACCACGCCGCGGTCGCGCGCGAATCGGTCGAGGCGGCGGGCGTGAGCGGCCGCGTCGACATACGCGTCGGGGACGCTGTGGCGGTGATGTCCGAACTGGGACCCGACGGTTCGTTCGATGTCGTCTTCCTGGACGCCGACAAGGAGCGCTACACCACGTACCTTGACATGGCGGCGGGGCTGCTCCGGCCGGGAGGGCTGCTCATGGCCGACAACGCGTTCTGGGCGGGCCGGGTGCTCGACCCCGATTCCCACGAACTGGCGGCGCAACTGGACCGCTTCAACCGCACGGTCTCGGCCGACACCCGGTTCGACGCCACGATCCTGCCGGTCGGAGATGGCCTGCTGCTCGCAGTGCGGCGCTAGTCGAGCACGGCCTGGGCAGCCCTCGCGACGGACGCCACATACCCGCCCCCGAAAAGACGCGCGTGCACGAGGAGCGGATAGAGCTGGTAGGCCGGTAGGCGGCGCTCGTGATCCGGTTGCAGCGGCCACGCGGCTTCGTAGGCATCCCGGAATGCCGCGGGGAAGCCGCCGAAGAGCCGGCACATGGCGAGGTCCACCTCGCGGTGGCCGACGTAGACGGCCGGGTCGATCAGGAAGGGCAGCGGGCCCTCGTCCGGCGCCGTCTGTTTCCGGCCGAACAGGACGTTGCCTGACCAGAGGTCGCCGTGCAGCAGTGAGGGCCCGTCGGCGGTGACCGCGGGCGCAAGCAGGTCGCCCATCCGCGCCGCAGCCCGTTCCACCAGCGCGAGCCCACTCCGCGACAGGGTTCCGTCGCCACTCAGCTCCCGTGCGAGCGGCAGGATGCGCAACTCGGTCCAGAATTCCGCCCAATCGTCCATCCATCGGTTCGGCTGGGGCAGGGATCCGATGACGTTGTCGCGGTGCCAGCCGAATCCGGGTGCATGCCGCAAGGGAATCGACCGGCGTTCACGCGTGCGGTGCAACTGCGCCAGGCGATGCCCCAATTGCCGCCACGTTTGTGCGGTCGCCCTCGCCTCATCGATCCACTCCAGGAGCAACCAGGGGACTTCGTCTTCGTCGCCGCCGAGAGCGATCACACGCGGGACATCCACCGCAGCGGAGTCGGCCAGTGCCGACAGGCCGTCCGCCTCCATCCGGAAGAAGTCCCGACCGGCACCGGCATTCCACTTGAGGCAGAAGTCGCCGCTGGCTGTATGCACCCTCAGCGCGTTGTTGATGCATCCTCCACCGATGGGCCGCGCGGATTCCACCGACGACCGATCCAGACCCGCGGCCCGGCAGGCGCTTACGAGTACCGCCTCGACCACCCCCGCCACACCCTCAGCGACTCGGCCCGGCCAGCTCGTCGAGCAGCGCGCCACATGCCCGCTCCAGGATGTGGTAGACCTGCTCGAAGCCTCCCGCCCCCCCGTAGTAGGGATCGGGTACGTCCGGATCGCCGCCCTGGGGGTCGTAGTCGCGCATCATGACGATGCGGGCCCGGTTCCGGCCGCCATGTGGCGCTGCACCGCCGCCACGGCCGTGCCGCCGACGTCCGCGGTCCCACCGCGTCCCCCCGTCCCGCAGCCCTTCCAGCGAGCGCTGATTGCTCCTGTCCATGGCCACGATCACATCGAATCGTCCGAGGTCGTCCATGACAACCTGGCGGGCGGTCCCGGTCAGGTGCACACCGTGCGATGCCGCCACCGCGATGGAACGGGAGTCGGGAGGCTCGCCCGTGTGCCACGCCCCCGTACCGGCGGAATCGACCTCGAAGCGATCCGCCAGCCCGCGGACCCCGGCCTGGTGCCTGAAGATTCCCTCGGCCAGCGGCGAGCGGCAGATGTTCCCGAGGCAGACGAAGAGGACGGAGGTCTTGGAGTCGGACATTCCTGAAGGTATTACATTGGTCGGGGACCGAAGCGCACGGCGCGGTTCTTTCCAGTCGGGGACCGGAGCACGCGGCGCGGATCCCTCCACCAAGAAACAGCATTTGACCGAATCAACAGAATTCTCGGGCTTCGGCCTTTCTGAAACGCGCCTGGCCGCAGTGGAAGCTCTGGGCTGGACGCACCCGACCTCCATCCAGCGACAGGCGATCCCCCTGGTCATGGGCGGCCGGGATGTCGTTGGCATCGCCGCCACCGGCACGGGCAAGACCGGCGCGTTCATGCTCCCCGCGCTCGAGCGGCTGGCCGAGGGAGAGGGACTTCAGGTGCTGATCCTGTGCCCCACGCGGGAGCTGGCGCAACAGGTCCGCGACGACACCGCAGCGCTGGCGCTGGGCACGGGCATACGCGCGACCGTGGTGTGCGGCGGCGTTTCCTACGGCCCTCAGGTGGCGGCCTTCAAGGGCGGAGACGAGGTGATCGTCGCCACGCCCGGCCGGCTGATCGACCTGCAGAATCGCGGCACGGCGAAGCTGAAGAGCGTGCGGTTCCTGATTCTGGACGAGGCCGACCGGATGCTCGACATGGGATTTCGCCCCCAGATCGAGGAGGTGGTGCGCGGTCTGGGCAAGCGGCCGCAGACCCTGCTCTTCTCGGCTACGATGCCCAACGCCGTCCACGACCTGGCGCTGCGCATGACCAGGGACCCCGCCTGGGTCGAGGTGACCCCTTCGGGCACGCTGGCGCAGGGCATTTCGGAGATCGCGTACTCGGTTCGCCCCGACATGAAACCCGGTCTTCTGATTCACCTGCTCGGTCAGCCCGGCTGGGAGCAGGTGCTCGTCTTCACCCGGACGAAGATCGGCGCGGACACGCTCAAGTCGCGGCTCGACGGCGCCCGGATCTCTTCCGACGTGATCCACTCGGACCGGCACATGCGCCACCGAACCCGCGCGATCGACCGTTTCACGGCGGGCGAGGTGCGCGTTCTGGTCGCCACCGACATCGCGCAGCGCGGGCTCGATATCGAGGGGATCTCACATGTCGTGAACTACGATGTGCCGCTGGATCCCGGCGACTATGTGCACCGTACCGGCCGCACGGGCAGGGCGGGCGCGACCGGCGAGGCCGTCACGTTCGTCACGGCCGCGGACCTCGGCGCCTTCCGTACGCTGGAACACCAGCTGGAACGCCGGCTCGACAAGGTGCACCACCCCGACTTCGACTTTGCCGGCGGGGCGGTGATGGAGCGGCGTGAGCCTGCACGCAAGCGCTCCCGATCGGGGCGCGGCATGGGCAGCCAGGCGGACAAGCGCCTGGATCCCGACGAACTGGCCGCGCTCCTGAGCCATGACACGCCAGGACGGAAACGATGATTCTGCGGAGATACGGCAACGCCTACCACAGCGTCGAAACGAATTTCAACCCGACGGCGATCAACGAGATCGGCTTCATGCGCGACCGTGCGTTTTCGGTCCCCGCCGCCGACTTCGAGGCCCGCTACGAGGCACTGGAGGCGGGCGAAATCGGAGCGGAGGCCGACGCCGAGGTGCAGCGGCACGCGGAGAGAGACCTCTTGCGCAACCTCGAGAGCGCGCTGGCCCAGTGGGTCGAACGCCTGCAACCGGGGCAGGTCCTCGTCGTCCACAACGGGCGCGACGACTGGCCCAAGACGCGGGAACGGCGCGAAGCGGTCATCGTCGACGGCGAGAACCGCTTCCACTTCCACTGGTGGGTCGACCCACCCCTCAAGGTGGGGATCTACGCGGCCCGGTAGGCGGCCCGGCGGCTACTCGTCCGTTACGCTCCCTCCCCTCCGGTGCTTCTCGAACCACTCACGCAGGTAGATGTGGGTGCGCAGGAAGTTCGAAGGCATCGAACTCGTGCCGTGCCACTCGTTCTTGAAGCGGATCATGGCGGTCGGGACCTTCAGGACCCGCAGCGCCTGGTAGTATTCCTCCGTCTGGGGCATCGGGGTCCGCAGGTCGCCCTCGCCGGTCATGAGCATGGTGGGCGTAGTCACGTTGCCGACGTACATCAGCGGGGAGCGGCGCAGGTGCTCGGACGGGTCATCCCAGGGGAAGTGCTCGAAGTTGCGGTACCAGCTGGCGCCGTCGGTCGTGCCTACGAAGGACAGCCAGTTGGTCACCGGGCAGTTCGCCGAGGCCGCCGCGAAGCGGTCCGTGTGGCCGACGACCCACGAGGTCAGCACGCCCCCGCCGGAACAGCCGTACACGAACATGTTCTGCTCATCGATGTAGCCCCGGTCGACGACCAGATCCACACCAGCCATCAGGTCATCGAAATCCTTGCCGGGGTAGGCATTCTTGATCGAGTTGCCGAAGGCGCTCCCGTAGCCTGACGAGCCCCTGGGATTGGTGTACAGCACCACGTAACCGTTGGCGGCGTGGTTCTGCCATCCGAAGTTGAAGCCGACGTTGTACATGCCGTGCGGCCCACCGTGGATCGCGAGAATGAGCGGGTACTGCTTCGACGGGTCGAAGTCGGGCGGCTTGATGATCCACCCGTGGATGTCGTAGTCCTCGACCGACTTGTACCACACTTCCTCCACCTCGCCCAGCGTCACTCCCGCAAGGACGTCCGAGTTCACGTCGGTCAGTTGGGTGATGTCGCTCGGGCTGTCGAGGGAGAACGCCACGACATCTCCGGTCCGGTGATAGTCGGACAGCGTCCCCACGGCCATCCCCGCCCCGATCGACGCGACGCTCAGCATGTGGTTGCCTTCGGTGACCTGGCTGACGCCTCCGTTTACGGACGCGAAGTAGAGGTTGCTGGTTCCCTCGCTCCTCACGGTCATGTAGACGCCGCTGTTGTCCAGGGCCCAGATCATGCCCGACGCCTGCCGGTCGAACCCCTCGCTGATCATCCGCGAGTTCGAACCATCGCGGTTCATGACATGGATCTTGCGGGTGATGTAGGTGTCGGTAGTCAGGTCGTTGCCGGTGTAGACGATGAGGCTGCCGTCGGGCGAGGGCACGGGTGAGCCATCCGGCCCCGACCGGTCCGTCAGGCGGGTGATTTCGCCGCTTGCCACCGCGACCGAGTAGATGTCGGACTGGCGCCATTCGTGCTCGGCGTCCTCGACGCGGAGCGATGTGAAGAGGATCTCCGCTCCGTCGGGCGTCCACGCGACCCCGTTGTGATTCCAGTCGCCGTCGGTGAGCTGGCGGGCGGTCCCGCCGTCGGCCGGCACAACGAAGAGGTGCGAGTAGCCCTCGTCGATGTAGCCGCGCCGGTCACGCCGGTAGACGAGCCGGTCGACCACCTTCGGCCCTTCGGTCCAGTTGGCGCCTTCGGGCCGCCAGGGCAGGCTGATCGGCCAGGGATGATCCGAATCCACCGACATCGTGAAGGCGATTTGTGTGCCGTCGGGGGACCACTCGACGCTGCCGGGGCTGTTCTCGAGCTGGGTGACCTGCGTGATGGCCCCTTCCGCGTCCATGTAGCGCACGAAGATCTGTGTCCCTTCGGGATCGCCCTCCGCGGTGAACAGGATCCGGTCACCGGAAGGCGACCACCTCGGAGAAGACCCGTCCTCTACCAGCCGGCGCCTTCTTTCCCCGTCGGCGTCCATGATATAGATGGACGAACTGCGGCGGTCGTTCTGCTTGTCCACCCAGCTCTGCGTGTAGATGATCTGGCTGCCGTCCGGCGAGATCCGGGGATCGGCCACCCATTCCCAGTCGAGATAGGTCTCGAGCTTGAGCGTGCCGTCGGGTTCGTTCTGGGCGGAGAGGCCCGCCGGCAGCGCGAGGGGGACGAGGGCGAGGAGCAGCAGTCGTGTTGGGGTGGACCTGGCCATGGAATTCCTCCTACGGTGTGGCGTACGGCTGTTCGTTTGGCCTTTTTCGGGAAAATCAAGGTATGCGCCGGTGCCGGTTGTGGAAAGCCGTCCGGCGCAGTGCAACGATGGTGTTGCCGCGAACGTCCAATTGTCTGAGTGCCTCACTGTCCTCCAACCACGGACCAGCCTCCGATGCGCGACCTTCTCCTCCTGCTGCAACGACCCCTTGCGGTCCTGGCGGTGCTCTGCCTCTCCCCCCTTGCCTGTGGCGAACCGGGACCCGACACCGGTGACGCTGCCGTCGATATCCCGCTCGTAGCGTCGACCGAGGAGGTCTTCACCGCCGGTGCCCTTGCCGGGGAGGACTGGGAGAACTTCGGTACCATCGCCGCGACCGTTTTCGATGCCGAGGGCAACCTCCACGTCGTCGACGAAGGCGCTCGCCGGGTCGTCGTGATCGGTCCCGATGGCAACCACGTGCGCACGGTGGGGACGCAGGGCGATGGCCCGGGGGAGTTCAGCAGCCCTACGGCGGCGGCGGCTCTCGATGACGGCAGCCTCGTGGTCTGGGACTTCAGTCTGCCAGGCGCCTTCGAGATCTTCGACGGGCTGGGCGAGTTCGTCCGCAGCGTGCCGGTCGACCTCTCGCGCGGCGGGCCCGGGTCGATGCTCCTTCCCCTGCCGGACGGGCGCCTGGTGTCGGCCGGCGGTCCCACTTTCCGAACGGGTGCACCCGGCGAGGAGCCGGAGGGCCACGGCGAGGAAGAGGATCATCGCCGCCCGGTCGACGTGTTCTCGCTCGACGGATCCCCGAAGACGGTTCTCTACCGTGCCTGGAACCTTCCGCCTACCGAGGCGGACGACGAAGTGGCGGGGAGCGACGAGCAGGGACGGACTACCGTGGAAATGCGCTTCAACAGGATGCGTGCCTTCGATCCGGGACTTCACGTCGGCGTCCTCTCCGACGGACGCGTCCTGGTGGCGGACTCCACCGCGTACGAGGTCAAGCTGATCGGCCCGGACGGGACCGTGACCGGGAGCGTGGGCCGTGCAATCGCGCCCGAGGCCGTGACGGACGTAATCATGGAAGCGGAACGGGCGCGCCGCCGGGAGGCGTTCAGCGAGTCCGCAGGGGCGCCGCGCATGCGCATCGTGGGCCCCGCGACATCGCTGGCCATGGACGAGGGCTTTCAGCAGCAGATGCGGGAGATGATGCTCGCGCAGGTCGAGTCGATGGTCTTCGCGCAGGAGATTCCGGTGATCGCCGAAATGGCGGTCGATCGCCGGGACCGCATCTGGATTGCGCGCACGGGAGCCGGGGGCGACGGCGACGGGCCGACGGACATTCTGACCCCGGATGGGCGCTACATGGGTACTCTGGCCGCAGATGGGCTTCGGATTCCCGACGGATTCGGACCCGACGGATTGATGGCGTACATCGAATCCGACGAAATGGACGTCCAGTCCGTGCGCGTGGTCCGGCTGCTGGGGCTGGAGCCGTCGTAGCCGGGACTCCCGGGCGAGTCAGCGAAAAAGGGCCGGATGTCCCCCGGTGTGCAAGAAGACGATCCGGTCGGATGCGGGAATGCGCCCTCGTCCGAGCCAGGCGATCATCGCGGCCGCCGCCTTGGCGGTATAGACCGGATCGAGAATCAGGCCCGTGCGGGCGCCGAAGACCCGTGCAGCCTCGTCCCCCGCGGGCGTTGCCGCGCCGTATCCGTCACCGACGAAGGCGTCCGTCGTCACGACGCTGTCGGACAGGGCGTGAACGCGGTCGGCCAGTCTTTCCCGGCCAAGCATGCGGGCCGCATCCAGCGCCAGGCCGACCGCCTTGTCTTTCGCCAGCCCGGCCGGTTCGTCGGCACTCACCCCCACCAGCCGCACGTGCCAGTCCAGCAGCGCGCACCCGAGAATCAGGCCACCGAGCGTGCCCCCTGAAGAGGTACACACAAAGATCCAGGCAGGGCCCGGCGCGTCGAGTTGCCGGTGCATTTCCACCGCCGCGCGCACGTAGCCCAGCGCGCCTCGCGGGGTCGATGCGCCCACGGGGACCACCAGCGCCCTGCCTCCGGCCGCGCCGACGCGACGGGCCTCCTCCTCCATAGCCGGATCGCGGTCGCCACGCTCCGGGACGGTCACGATACGCGCTCCCAGGAGCCGGTGAAGGTACGCGTTTCCGCGCGCAGGGTCGTCGGCCTCGCCGCTGATGACCAGTGTGCATCCAAGTCCGAGCTGGGCGGCCGCGGCCGCCACGACGCGGCAGTGATTGGAGTGCGGCCCACCCGCCGTGACCAGTTCCGTCACACCGTGAAGCCGCTCGGGCGCCAGCTCGTATTCCAGCTTGCGGACCTTGTTGCCACCCAGTCCCAGCCCTGTTCGGTCGTCGGCCTTGACGAAGATGGGCACCCCCGTGCCCAGGTGCTCGGCGAGGGACGGGACGGCGATCAGCGGTGTGGGGACGCTGGCGAGCTTGGTGCGCGGGACTGCGCCCAGACGGGTCAGCACGATTTCGTCAGGCTGGAGGTGACTCCGAGACCGCTACGCGCCGCGCGACCCTTCCCTCGACCCACACGGGTTCGGTCTCCGTGCCGACGATCACCGCCATGGAATCGCCTTCGGCGTCTGCGTCGGCGACCGTGACGCGTGCGCCCGGCACCAGCCCAACGGCCTTGCAGTAGCGCAAGCGCTCGCGATTCTCGTCCGGAACCGACCGGACCAGGACGCGAGTGCCGGGCAGGACCTCGTCGAGAGAGCGGCTGGGGGTGCGATCGATTTCGCCGCTGCGCGTGGGTATCGGGGCGCCGTGCGGATCGGTCGCCGGGTCGCCGAGCGCGTCCGCCATGCGGTCGATGAGGGTCTCGGATGCGGCGTGCTCAAGACGCTCGGCCTCTTCGTGCACATCGTCCCAGGGGTAGCCGAGACGCTGCACCAGAAAAGTCTCGATGATCCGGTGCCGCCTGAGGATCTTGAGTGCTTCGCGGTGACCTTGCGGGGTGAGGTGCACGCCGTAGTACGGCTCGTGCTCGAGGAGCCCGTCCTCGGCCAGGCGCCGGATCATGCCGCTGACGGACGCGGGCTGAATCTCCAGTGCCCGCGCCAACTCGCTTGTTCCGGCCGCCTTGCCGCGTTCGTTCAGGGAATAGACCGCCTTCAGATAGTCTTCGACGGAGCGGGAGAGGACGGGGAAGGTCATGGCGGGAAGATAATGCCGCCGGCCGCGCGCCGGACAGCGAGGAGCACCAACAAGTGCGTGTTGGCAAGTGTCCTTGGAAACGGTGATACTTCGTAGCTGTGCCGGCTGTTGTTGTCCCGTAAGGAGGCTTGCGGTGGAAGACTCGGTAGCGATCGATGCCAAGCGCATTCTGCTGCGCTATGGCACTCCGATTTCAGTGCTGGACAAGGTGAACAAGGAAGAGCGGATCAGACTGGCGCGCGCGATCGCCCGGACGGCGCTCCCGGACAGGGAGGCCAGGCTTCGCGAGCTGCTCGAAGAGGCCGGCCACCTGAACTAGCAGTGCCCGACGCGCCGGTCGCACGGTCGGCGCCGGTCCACGAAGCACCGGGATGCCCCGTGGACCGGCGCCTTTCCGTCGCGGCTATCGAATCGCCGCGGTCACGGGATCACCCTCGCGGCATTGGCGAAGTCGCCCGCTTTCACGAAGGTCATCTTCTCCGGGTCGATCCAGCGGCGCACGGCAGCGTTGATCTGCTCCGTGGTCAGCGACCGGATCGCTTCCTCCTGCTCCGCCTGCCACGCCATGGTGCGGTCGAAGTAGAGGTTGTTGCTGAGCATCGTCGCCAGCCCGGGATCCTGCGCCCGCCGCAGACTCGCGTTCTGGAGGTAGCCCTGGATGCCCGCGGTCACCTCGTCGTCGGTGAAGCCCTCGTCGAGGACCTTGTGAATCTCGTCGAGGAAGGCCGCCTCCACCTTGTCCCGATTCTCGGGCGCGTAGATGGCGAATCCCATGAACTGGCCGACCGGGTCGATGGGGTGGAAGATCAGCTGTGAAGCGACACCGTAGCTGAGGCCCTCCTCCTGGCGGATCCGCGTGGCGAGCCGCGAATTCAGGAATCCTCCGCCCAGCAGGTAGTTGGCCATCGTCAATGCGGCCACGTCTTCGTGACTGTCGGTAATGGGCATGGTCTGGGCCGCGAAGAAAACCGCGTTTGCCTTGTCCGGCGTCTCGATCTCGAAGTTCTCGGGCGCGATTTCCACAAACGGCCGGTCGATCCGGGCGAAGTCGACGGACGAAACCCAGTCGCCGAGGCCTTCACGGATGATCCGGAGGGCATCGTCCTCGGCGAAGTCGCCCACGATGGACATGGTGGCGGCTGCGGTGCCGTAGAAGGTCTCGTAGAATTCCCTGACATCGTCCAGGGTCACCGTCTCGAGTTCGGCGATCGCTTCGTCCATCGTAGCCACGTACTGGGGGTGATCGGGCTCGCGAGGGTTCATGTGACGCTGCAGTGTCAGCATCGCCACGAGCTGCGGCTCCGATTTCTGGCTCTCGAACGCCGCGAGCTGCTGCTCCTTCAGGGTCTCGAACTCGTCCTCGGGGAACGAGGGTTCGCGCAGGACCTCCGTGAGCAGCCGCAGGGCGTCCGGGAAGTTCTCACGGGTAGCCTGCACGCGCCCGGACGCGCTCGCACCGCCGCCGCCCACCGAGACACGCGCCTGGAGCCGGTTCATCTCGTCCTGGATTTCCTGCCGGGTGCGATTCACGGTGCCTCGCATGAGCATGGCGGCGGCGAGCGATCCCGCGGATCCACGCCCCGTGAGCGCCTCTTCATTCCCGAACCTGAGCGACAGGGAGGCGACGACCGTCTCACCCCGCGTATCCTTGGGCAGGAGCGCGATCTCCATGCCGCTCATGAGTTCGCTGGCCGCGGTCCGGCGGTCGATGTTCGCGGGTGACGGATCGAACGCTTCACCCTCCGCCACCGCCTCGTCACCCTGGTAGTCGTCCACGAGCGTGGCTACGTCGGGCGCCACCGGGATCTCGGCGCGGTCGGGATTGTCGTCCGGGATGAAAAAGCCCACCGTGCGGTTGGAGGGCTTGAGATAGCTGACCGCCACCCGCTGCACGTCTTCCGCAGTCACTTCGCGCAGACGATCGCGGTGCACGAAGAAGAGCCTCCAGTCACCCATGGCGCCCCATTCGCTCATCTGCAGCGCTATGGCGCGCGAGTCGTTGAAGAGCCGATCGATGGAAGCCAGACGTGCAGCCCGCGCCCGCTCCACCTCTTCTCCGGTGATCGGCCGGGTCAGCACCTCCTGGATGGCATCGGACATGGCGGAAGCCACGTCCTGCTCCGAGCCGTCGTCGCGCACGACCGCGAGGGCCGACAGCGTGCCGGGCTCCCGCCGCTGGCCTGCGCCCGCGCTGACCGAAGCGGCGATCCCGGTTTCGACCAGTGCCTGGTACAGCCGGCCCGCAGGCTGGCTGCCGAGCGCCCACGCCAGCAGGTCGACGGCCGCAAAGTCCTCGTGATAGCCGGCGGGCACGTGATAGAGGTGCGAAACGAGCTTCGTATCGCCGCTGCGGCGCAGGGTCACCATCCGCTCTCCGTCCTGTACGGGTTCGGCGGTATAGGTCGGGTAGATGCGCATGTCGCCCGTCCGGTCCGGACGCGGGATGGCGCCGAACTTCTCGACCACGAGGGCCAGCGCTTCGTCGGTGTCGAACTGCCCGGCGACGACGAGTTGCGCGTTGTCGGGCTGGTAGTACTTGCGGTAGAAGGCCTGCAGGCGCTCGATCGGCACGTTCTCCAGGTCGGCGCGGGCGCCGATGGTCGAGTTCCCGTAGTTGTGCCACAGGTACGCGATGGAGTTCATGCGTTTGGACAGCACCCCGAAAGGACTGTTTTCGCCGGACTCCCATTCGTTGCGCACCACGGTCATCTCCGACTCGAGATCCTCGGCGGCGATGAACGAATTCACCATCCGGTCCGCCTCCAGGTCGAGCGCCCACTCGAGGTTGTCCGACGACGCGGGGAAGGTCTCGAAGTAGTTGGTGCGGTCCAGCCAGGTGGTGCCGTTGGGCTGCGCGCCACGTTCGGTCAGTTCCTGGGGGATGTTCGGGTGATTGGGCGTGCCCTTGAAGACCATGTGCTCAAGGAGGTGGGCCATCCCGGTCTCGCCGTATCCCTCGTGACGGGAGCCGACGAAATAGGTGATGTTGACGGTCGTCTGGGGCGCGCTCTGGTCCGGGAACAGGAGGACTCTGAGGCCGTTGTCGAGGCGGTACTCGGTGATGCCCTCGACGCTGGCGACCAGCTCCGGCTCCTGCGCGGAGGCGGTTGCCGGGACGAGGACGGCCAGGGCCAGCAGGAGCGCCCGGGCGGACACGCGTCCGTGTGTGGCGGGGCCTGCGCTACGTGACGGCAGGGACCGCATGGGTGGGTGGGGAGGTTGGTACTTCGAACGGTTCACTTTCCTTCTCCAATCAGGGTGAGAGTTCGCAGTCGAGCCAGAGCGGCCGCGACGTCCTGTAAGCGGGGAGCCGCGAGGTCTCCGCGGCGGCCCGGGTCCAGGGCGTCGAGGCCATGGCACTCCAGCGATTCGGCGAGCGAATCCAGGATGTCCTCTACGGCCATTCCTTCGCCCATGAACTTTCGCGCATGACCGAGCGCCAGCGCAATCGCCCAGGTCTGGGAGCGGGAGACGATCTGACGCACCCCGCCAAGTTCGATGCGGCTGGTGCCGAAGTCCACGGTGTGACGATCCCGGACCCTGATGTACTGCGCCCTGCGTCCCCGGCGGGGACTGACCGAGCGGGGATCCGGAACACGATGCCGAGCGGGCCAGGCGCCGCCGCCGGGGGAGGCCAGGCGGCCGGTGGGGTGGGCGGCGGCAACGTCCCGCGCAGCCATGGACACGTCGTGCGGCTGGTAGCGGATCATCGCGAGCACGCGGTCGGCCACGTCCAGGTAGTCGCCTGAACCGCCGATGACGAGAATCGTGCTGGTCCCCGTATTCTCATAAAGGGCCCGCACCCGGTCGATGAACGGGGTGATGGGCTCGTCGTCGCTCGTCACCAGCGCCTGCATGCGCCTGTCCCGGATCATGAAGTTGGTGGCCGCCGTGTCCTCGTCGATCAGCAGGAGCCGCGACCCGGCTTCCAGCGCCTCGATGATGGCTGCGGCCTGGCTGGTCGATCCGGAGGCGTTCGGGGTGGAGAAGGCCGTGGTGTCCTGGCCTCCCGGAAGCGTGCCGATGAACGGCGAGATGTCGACGCCCGCGACCGAACGGCCGTCCTCGGCCTGGACCCTCATGGCGGTGGGGTCGGTGACGACGAGTTCGCGGCCGTCGCCGGGGCGATGGTTGTAGACGCCCCGCGCGACCGCGTCCAGGACGGTGGACTTGCCGTGGTAGCCGCCGCCCACGAGCAGCGTCACGCCGCGCGGTATCCCCATTCCGGTGACGGGAGGGCCGTTGGGGCGCTCCAGGGTGACGCGCAGGCCGGGCGGGGACTCGAAGGGCGTGGCGCGGTCGCGGGGAAGGGGGCGGTCGTCGATACCGCTTCGCCGCGGTAGCAGGGCGCCGTCGGCGAGAAACGCAACGAGGCCGCGCGCATCGAGCTGGCCGCGCAGGAAGTCCGCGTCCTCGCTGGCCTCCGTGTGACGAGTGATCTCGGTGGGTGCGTGGGCGCGGGCGACGAGGGAGCGCTCGACCAGCGCGGGCAGGGTGTCCAGCAGGAGACGCTCCGCGGTGCGGCCCAGGACACGGCGTCCCGCGGCGGGGAGGCCGACCGTGAAGCGCCCCTCGATTGAGCCATCGCCGCCAACGATAACGGCCGTGTTGGCGAGGACCACCTGCTCCGGATCGGCCATGCCGATTTCGCCGCTCTTGCCGCTGCCCGCCCTCTTGCCGGGCGTGCGCCGGGCGGCGGCCGCGAAGGTGCGTGCCAGGAGGCAGGAGAGGCCAACGCGCCTGGGTGGCGTGGAAAAAGCGGCCGTCTCGAACCCGGCCGTGGACGGATCCAGGATGACCGCGAGATTGCTGGGGGCCGCAAAGGGGTCGCCTTGGACCCGGCGAACCGCGAGAGTGTATGGGGGAAGGTGCCAGTTGCCCCTGAGATCCCGGTACGCGGGGTAGCTGCGTCCATCGATGCGGCGCAGGGTCCGTCGAAGGTCTTCTTCCGTTCCTGTTGGCATGGGCTCCGGTCCAGGGAGGTTGCGATGTCGCGCTCTCAATATGGTTACGGCACGGCCGTGACCGTTGCATTCGTCACCTCGCTGACGGCCTGCCAGGGTGACGTGCGGATTGGCGTCGTCCCCGAAGATCTGGCGTGCGGGGATCTCAATCCGCTCTACCTCGCCGACGGAGGAGTCGGCCGCGACGGCATCCCGGCGCTCACGGACCCGGTGTTCGTGCCGGTCGAGGACCAGGGGGCGACCACGTACCTGAGCAGCGATGCGCGCGTGATCGGCGTTTTTCTGGACGGTGAGTGGCTCGCCATACCGCACAACATCATGTACCGCCACGAAATCGTGAACCTGACCCGCGGCTCCGAACAGGTGGCGGTCACCTACTGCCCCTTGACGGGGTCGGCGCTGGCTTTCGACCGGTCATCGGTGGACGGAGCTGAATTCGGGGTTTCCGGACTGCTGTTTCAGGCCAACCTGATCATGTACGACCGCAACGCGGACGACTCGTTGTGGCCGCAGATGCGTGGAGCCGCCGCGTGCGGGTCCCGGATGGGCCAGGCGCTGACGCGCCATCCCGTGTTGGAGATGACCTGGGGCGGGTGGCAGGATCTGTTCACGGGCTCTACGGTCGTGGGCGTGGAACCCCTGGACTCCGACGGCTACAGCGTGAACCCCTACGGGAACACATACGAGAACCCGGACAACCCGAACTACCTCGGATTCCCGATTCCGCGCGAAGACACCCGGCGTCTGCCGAAGGAGCGGGTTCTGGGGTTGCCGGCCGTTGTGGGCGCCGACGCCATTGCGTTTCCCTTCCACGCGATGGAGGCCCGCGGCAAGGCCTGGATTCACGAATTCGACTATGCAGGGGCACCGGCGGCGGTGTTTTGGGACGCGAACCGATTCGCGGCCGTCGCGGTGCGTCCGGTGGTCGGAGAGCAGCGGCTGACCTTCCGTATCGAGAACGACGCGATCGTGGACAACGAGACGGGTTCGACCTGGAGCGTGGCCGGTCAGGCGGTATCCGGACCTCTGGAGGGCGGGCGCCTTGCCATGATCCCCGAGGCCTATGTCGCGTTCTGGCTCGCGTGGGCCGGGTTCCATCCGGACACGGAACTGATAGTGGAGTGATCGCCGCGCGAGTGGCACCGACGCTGCTGGCGCTTGCCCTCCTTGCGGGCGGGGCCCGGGACGCATCGGCGCAGTGGGTCGAGGCTCCGGGCAAGGGGTGGCTGGCATTGGCGATCTACCACCAGGACACGCGTGAACACTTCGGGACGGGCGGTGAGCTTCGTTCGTTCTTCGCGGAAGGCCACGCGGTCACGACCTCCTCGTTTCTCACCAGCGCGGTCGGGCTCGTTCGCGGTGTCGACCTCTGGACGCAGTTCTCGTTCAGCCGTCTGCGGTACGACGACATCGCGGGTCAGCGGGAGTCGACCGGCTTCGGGGACACCCGTGTGTGGCTGCGGGTAGCGCCGCTTGCGTGGTTGAACCCTTCGCTGCCGTTTGCGATCCGCGGCGGCACGAAGATCCCGCTCGGGGAGTTCGATGTCGACGCGGAGATCATCCCGCTTGGCGACGGGCAACGGGACTGGGAGGTCATGGCCGAACTGGGTCACTCGTTCTGGCCGCGCTCGCTGTACCTGTCCGGCTGGGCGGGGTATCGGTGGCGCGAAGAGAACACCGAGTCGAGAAAGGACTTCGGGAACGAGTTCTTCTACTTCGTTCAACTCGGGGGCAAGGTGGGCCGGATCGGGTACAAGCTGGCGGTGGACGGATGGGATGGGGCCTCGGGCGTCACCGAGGGAATCCGGATTCCGGGCTTTCAGCGGGAACTCGTGCAATTCCAGCCTTCTCTGCTGTATGATGTCGGTCCCGGCGCGTTCGAGTTGGGCGCGCGGTTTGCGCTTCGTGGGCGAAGCCTGCCGGCGGGGACGGCGTTGATGGCACAGTACTTCAGCAGATGGGAGCCCTTCTGATGCTCGACCGGATGAATTGGCGCGCCGTCGGCGCGTTCGCCGTGCTGGTTGCGTGGAGCTGCGCACCTGCGGACAGCGTCCCGGGTGGGGATGAAACGGCCGCACCGCCGCAGGTGGCGTCCTCGGTGGATGGTGTCGTGGTTGCGGCGCAGCCGCTGGCGGCGGAGGCCGGGGCGAAGATGCTACGGGCGGGCGGGAATGCCGCGGACGCGGCCGTGGCGGCGGCCTTTGCCGTGTCGGTCGTCGAGCCGTCGATGAACAGCATCGGGGGCCGGACCCAGATCCTGCTGCGCCTGCCGGATGGGACTTTCGCCGGGATCGATGCGACCACCCAGGCGCCTTTGACGTACGATCCGGAGACCGCGCCGCAGGCATCGTACGGGTATCCGACGGTGGGTGTGCCGGGCGCCGTGGCCGGACTTACGAAGCTCCTGAGAGAGCATGGGACGAAGTCGCTGGAAGAGGTGATGGAGCCGGCGATCGCGCTGGCCGAGGAGGGCTTTCGGCTTCTTCCCGGCGAAGCGGCGCGCCATGGGGCGGGCGTCGACCAGCTCGCCGAATTCGAGGGCTCGCGCGCCCATTATCTGACGCCGGGCGGCGAAGCGCGGCCCGCCGGGGACCATTTCGTCCAGGCGGACCTCGCGGCGACCCTGCGCGCGATTGCCCAGGGCGGTGCGGACGCGTTCTACCGGGGCCCGATTGCCGAGCGGATCGTGGCGGACATGGAGGCGCATGGCGGAGCGGTGACCGCACGGTCGCTGGCGGACTACCAGGCGCTGGACGCCCCCGTCGTGCGGGGGAGCTACCGCGGCTACGACCTTGTAGGCACGGACATCCCGGCCTCCGGCGCGGCAACGATCGGAATCCTGCACATGCTCGAGAACTTCGACATGAGTGCGCTGGATCACGACAGCTGGGCCGGTCTTGTGGGCGCGGCGGTGGCCAAGGCCTTCACGGAGCGTGCCGACGCGCGGGCAACCGGCAGCGGCGACCTGGCCTTCATGACCGACAAGGGCTGGGCGGCGGACATGGCGGCCGAGCTGGAGGTCCCGGGAGCGGTGGCACGCGCGGCTGCCGGATACAGCCCGAACGGGGGCGCACGCTTGGCCGTGGCGGACTGGGACGACGCGGGCTGGGGCCCGGCGCGCGGGCACACGACCCACCTGTCGGCCGCCGACGGCGCCGGCATGTACGTTGCGCTGACGCAAACCATCGGTCCGAATCTCGGCTCCAAGGTGGCGACACCGGGGCTGGGATTCCTCTACGCGGCCACGCTCGGCGGCTACCTGGGGTACATGGAGCCGGGGGAGCGGGCGCGCTCCAGCATCTCACCGCTGATGGTCGTGCGGGACGGCGAGCCCGTGCTGGTCCTCGGCGCGGCGGGCGGCGCGAGGATCATCTCGGCGGTCGTGCAGGCCGTCCTGCGCGTTGTCGACCAGGGCATGAGCCTGCCCGATGCGCTGGCCGCGGCCCGGGTGCACCCGATCGACGGGGGCATCGCCATGGAGACGTCACCCGGGATCGGGTGGTCGCCCGAGGTGGTTGCCGAAGTCGAGTCGTGGGGCATGGAGGTCGAGGAGGACGAGCGGGAGGGCCAGTTCGGGCGGATCCACGGCATCTGGGTGAACGGCGAGACAGGCGAGAGGGTGGGGGTGGCGGATCCCGACTGGGAG
>CAZRQE010000168.1:0-16068 GCA_964602175.1 uncultured Gemmatimonadaceae bacterium
TGTCAGTCTAATAACGTGTTATGGATGACATGGTGTATCCTACTGGACTGCACGGGACACACGATATCTAGTTCCGCCGGAACTGGGCAATCTCACGGCACTCGAAGGACTGTACCTGGGCGACAACGAATTGTCGGGCCCGATTCCGTCCGCACTGGGTGGCCTCACCAACCTGGCGACGCTCGATCTGTGGGGAAACCAGCTCAGCGGCCCGATCCCGCCGGACCTTGGCGGCCTCGCGGCCCTGGAACGGCTGTTTCTCGACGACAACGACCTCGAAGGTGCCATTCCGCCCGAACTCGGCAGCTTGTCGACCCTGGAACTCCTGTTTCTGCAAGACAACCGCCTCGATGGTCCCATTCCGTCCGAGTTCGGCACCCTCGCGGCCCTGGAATTCCTGTCCCTGGAGGGCAACGATCTGACCGGCCCGGTGCCATCCGCGATCGGCGGAATGGCGAGCCTCCGGGAGATGGGCCTCACGGGCAACTCCGGCATGGCGGGCCCCCTTCCCGCCGGCATGACCGCGCTGTCCCGGCTCGACGCGCTGCTGGCTGGAGGCACCGATCTGTGCGCACCCACGGATGCGGGCTTCCAGAATTGGCTCGAAGGGGTTTACAAGCGCAGGATCGCTCCGTGCAGCGCGGGGGATCCGCCGATGGCCTACCTGACGCAGGCCGTGCAGTCGCTGGAGTTCCCGGTCCCGCTGGTGGCAGGTGAGAAGGCGTTGCTCCGCGTGTTTCCGACGGCCAGCCGCAGCGGTGGCGTGGGTCTTCCAGACATCCGTGCCCGATTCTACCAGAATGGCCGCGAGACGCATGTGGCCGAAATGCGCGGCGCTTCCGTGCCCATCCCGACAGAGGTGGACGAGAGCAGCCTGGACAAGTCGGTCAACGCCGAGATACCCGGACGCGTGATTCAGCCGGGGCTTGAGATGGTGATCGAGGTTGACCCGGGAGGGACGCTGGACTCCTCGCTGGGGGTGGCGAGACGGATCCCCGAGACGGGCCGTCTGGCCGTGGATGTAGGGACGATGCCGGTCTTCGATCTGACGCTGGTCCCGTTCATCTGGACCGAGACGGGCGACGAGTCGATCGTGAGTCTCGTCAGGGAGATCGCCGCTGATCCCGAAACCCACGAGTTGCTCGCGGACACGCGCACGCTCCTGCCGATTCACGATATCGAGGTGACGGCCCACGAACCCGTCCTGAGTTCGAGCAACGACGGTTGGGACCTGTTTAGAAAGACCACGGCCATCCGCGCCATGGAAGGGGGCAGCGGCCACTACATGGGGATGATGGCGTGGCCGAGGACCGGGCCCTCCGGAATCGCGAAGCTGCCGGGGCGATCGAGCTTGGCGGGCGCCGGCTCGTTTGTCATCGCCCACGAGCTTGGTCACAACCTGAATCTCCAACACGCGCCGTGCGGAGGGGCGGGCGGACCCGATCCCTCGTTCCCGTACTCCGACGGGTCTATCGGTGCCTGGGGCTACGACTTCCGCGATGGCGGCAGCCTCGTATCGCCCTCCGCGACGGACCTGATGGCCTATTGCGGTGACAAGTGGATCAGCGACTACTCGTTCACCAACGCGCTGCGCTTCCGCCTGAGCGATGCGGACAGCGTGGGATTGCCGTCGCCGCCGACGGCCGCCCCGCCGACGAAGGCACTGCTGCTGTGGGGTGGCGTGGACGCCGACACCGTGCCCTTCCTCGAACCGGCCTTTGTGGTCGAGGCCCCACCTGTCTTGCCCGACGCCCGTGGAGACTACCGTCTGTCCGGACGGTCCGCGGATGGCCGCGAGCTGTTCGCCGTCAGCTTCGAGATGCCGACCGTCGCCGACGCCGAGGGCGAGGAGAGCAGCTTCGTGTTCGCCCTGCCCGTGCAGGCCGGCTGGGCCGACTTGGAGAACATCACGCTGTCCGGCCCGAACGGATCGGCCACGCTGGACGAGAGTACGGACCAGCCGATGGCCATCCTGCGCGACCCCCGGACCGGGAGGGTGCGCGGATTCCTGCGGGACCCGCCGCGAGCGATCCAGACCACCGCAGACGCGGTCGAACAGGGTGCGGGGCAGACGATGGAAGTGTTGTTCAGCAGGGGTATGCCCGATATGGGTAGCTGGCGCCGGTAGTTCGTCCGTCTGTCACCGTCCACATGCCCACGCCCAGGGAGTTTCTTGCGGGTCGTTTGTCGATCACGATATTCTCATGCATACTGGCCGATAGATCGCGAACAAATCGCATGGAGCAATGTCTCGCAATAGCTATAGCGCGAACGGAAGAGCCTCTACCATGGCCCGGGAATTGGGGCACAAGCTCTCACTTCGGGATGGCCTTCCGTACCTTGATCCCGTTTTCGTCGTTGACGCGTGCCCTTCATGCCGTCTGCGGGCAGAGCGTGCACTATCGAGGGGGCAAGCACCGACGGGACGCCCATCTTCTGGTGCATCCCTGATATGCCCCACCTAGGCGACGGCGCGGGCGAAGAGACCGGCTTCGTGTTCGCCTTGCCTGTGCGGACCGGCTGGGGCGAACTGGCGCGCATCACGCTTTCCGGTCCCGGCGGCTCGGCTACGCTGGACGAGTCGACCAACCGTCCAATGGCCATCCTCCGCGACCCCCGGACCGGCCAGGTGCGCGCACTTGGTATGTTTTAACGACATCTGCTCGTCCCCCACGGCCATCCCGCACATGCAACGGCAACCCGACATGACCCCCGACCAACCACCATGCTGAGGTTCGCCGAAGAGATTCTGGTCCTCGTTCTGGACGAAGCACGCGGCGAGCTGGCCCCCGGCCTGCCCGAGCGCTCGTTCGGCCTGGCTCTTGCCGGAGCCGTACTGATGGACCTCGCGCTCGCGGACCGCATCGACACGGATCTCGAGCGGCTGATCCTCGTGGACTCGACGCCCCTCGGCGACGACATCCTCGACCCGACGCTGACCGAGATCACCGAGATCGCCGGCACCGGCGAAACCCATGACACGGGCTACTGGCTCGAACGGACGGCACGGCGGGGACGCCGGATCCGCGAAGCCGCACTGGCGCGCCTTACCGAACGCGGCGTCCTCAGGTCGGAGGCGCACGGGGTACTGTCGCTGACCCCTTCGGTGTCCCGGTCCCGGCGCTACCCCGTGTCCGACGGGCAGCGGGTCGAGGAAACCAGGCTGCGCATCATGCGGATCCTGTTCAGCGACGATGTTCCCGACCCGCGCGACATCGCGATCATCGCCCTCGCAAACGCTTGCGGCGTGTTCCGCACCATCCTGACATCCGAGGAGCGGGAGCAGGTCCGGGACCGCATCGATCTCCTGAAGAACCTCGACCTGATCGGTCGGACGATGAGCCTGGCCATCGAAGGTCTGGACACCCCCGCCGAACCGCTGCCGGAGCCCCGGCGGCCGAAGGAGATCCCGGTGGTGCCGGGCCTGCCGCTGCTGGGCAACGGCCTCGCCATGCGGAGGGGACTGGTGGCCTTTCTCGCCCGCCAGTACCGCGAACTGGGCCCGATCTTCCGGATCCGTGCCCCGGGGCGCCGGTTCGTGTGCATCGCGGGGCCGGAAGCGGCCAACTTCCTCACATCGCACGGGAAGACAGTCTTCCGGTCGCTCGAGCCGATGGCAAGCCTTCACAACCAGATGGACTCGTCGCGCTCGATCGTGACCATGGACGGGATCGATCACGTCACGACGCGGAAGGCCCAGGCCAGGGGATACGCGGTCCGGATCATGAGGGACCGCGCGCAGGAAGTCGTCGACATCACGCGCGACGAGATCGGCAAGTGGCCGGTGGGGGAGCCGTTCGAGGCGCTGCCGGCGTTCCAGGACGTGATCGGCGAGCAGATGGGTCACATGATGGCGGGCTATTCGCCGGAGGGCTACACGCGAGATCTGTCCACACTGCTGGGCGGACTGCTCCTCAGCGCCGCGACGGTCCCGCACGTCATGAGACTCCCTCGATTCCGCCGCGCACGTGAACGGGGCCGCGAGCTGGCCCGCGCGGTCCTCGCACACAAGCGCAAGGTGGGTCCGCGCAGAACGACGCCGGACTTCATCGACCTGATGCTCGAGCTCCGGGAAGCCGATCCCCAGCTTCTGCCCGAGACCAACCTGCCCCTGACGATGCTCGCGCCCTATATGGTCGGACTTGACACCACGGCGAGCACGTGTGCGTTCATGATCTACAACGTGGTGAAGCGCCCGCGGATCATGGAGCGGATGACCGCGGAGGCGGACGCCCTCTTCGACCAGGGGCCCGTGAGCGGCGAAGCCCTGAAGGTGCTCGATGTCTCGCGTCGCGTGGCGATGGAGACCTTGCGGCTTCACCCGGTCTCGCCCGCCGTACTGCGGACGACCGCCAACTCGTTCGAATTCGCGGGTCACCGGGTTCGGGCGGGCAACCAGGTCATGATCGGAACCGCCGTCGGGCACACGCTCGAGGAGTACTTCCCCGACCCGGAGCGCTTCGACATCGAGCGCTACACGCCGGCTCGCGGCGAACACCGGCAGCGCGGCGCCTACGCCCCCTTCGGTGCCGGCAACCACCGGTGTCTCGGCAGCGGCCTCGTCCCGGTCCAGCTCGCGCTCACCATGGCCACGATCCTGAGGGAGCTCGAACTGGAGCCGCTCGCGCCCGACCACGCGCTGCGCGTGAGGTCGTTCCCGACCATGCAGCCGATGGACTTTCGAATCCGCGTCCTGCGCCGACGGGCACACGGCGTCGCCGCCACGACGAACGTCGCCGCCACGGCGTAGCTTCCGTGACCGGCGTCCGGCCACAAGCGAGCCTTCGTCGATATCACGCCCTCGACCGGCTGCGGGCGTCCATGATGCTGCTCGCGGTGGCTCGTCACGCCGCGGTCAGCTACGTCCCCGTCGTCTTCTTCGAATGGCCGTACCGGGACCCCCAGGCCGACATGCTCTCCTACTGGGTGGTCATCTTCATCCGCGTGTTCAACCTGCCCGTCTTCTTCGCGATTGCGGGGTTCTTCGCCGGCTACCTGCTCGATACGCGCGGCGCGCGAGAGTTCCTGCGGCACCGATGGAGCCGGATCGGGGTGCCGTTCCTGGTGGCGTGGCCCCTCCTTGCGGCCACGATGTTCTTCGTGGTGCCGTTCGCCGCCCAATTCAGCGCCACCCCGCCGAACGCCGCCTACAGCCTCGCGGAGCTGACTACGTCGAGGGCCCTGGACCACCTCTTCATGCACCTGTGGTTCCTCTACCACCTGTTGATCCTGTGCGTGGCCGCGACCGCACTGCGACCGCTTGCCGCCCGGATTCCCGCAGCCGTGCGCGCCCGCGCGATGGACCTCTTCGAGCGTTGGGTGCACCGCGGGGGCATCGCGGTGCTGATCCTGGCCGCGGGCCTCATCCTGTACCGGATGGAGTCGTGGGCGATCGACTACTACGCCGGCCCCTTCCCCGCCCCTCGCCAGCTGGCGCTGTACGGCCTGTTCTTCGGGTTCGGGTGGATGCTGTTTCGCAGACGCGAGACGCTGGAGGGCTTCAAGCGCCCGACATGGGTTCTGCTCGCTGCCGGAGTGCTGTGCTTTCTCGTGTACCGTCACTTCTTCGAGATCGGCTGCCCTCCCAGACCGGACAGGACGTGCCCGGAGGCGGGCCAGGGACACCTGCCGGCTGTCGTCTTCCTCGCGCTCTCGATGTGGCTCATGACCTATGGCCTGATCGGACTGTTCCTGCGCTACCTGGACAAGCCGAGCCCGCGCTGGCGGTACATGGCGGACGCCTCGTACTGGATCTACATCGTGCATGTGCCGTTCGTCATGCTGCTGCCCATTCCGCTGGCGGGTGTGCCGCTTCCGGGGATCGTCAAGTTCGTGCTTGTCGCGGTCATGGCGACCGGCCTGATCCTGGTGACCTACCACTACTTCGTCCGACCGACGTTCATCGGGAAACAGCTGAACGGGCGCCGCTACCCGCGGGGGGCGACATGACGCCTGGGGGCCCAATCGCCTGGATGGCCCGCAACGGCGTCGCGGCCAACCTCCTGATGGTCGGGATCCTGGCGGCCGGGCTTTTTTCCCTCCGGAGCCTCGACCAGGAGGTGCTGCCAGAGCACTCGCTCGACCGGATTCAGGTCTCGGTCTCGTACCCGGGCGCATCGCCGGCCGAAGTGGACGAATCGATCGTCCGCAGGATCGAGGAGCGGATTGAGTCGATCGAGGGGATCAGAAGCGTCCAATCGGTGGCTTCGGAGGGACTCGGATCGGTTGTCGCCGAACTCGGCAGAGGCGCTGACGCCGACAGGGCGCTGGACGAAATCAAGGCGGCCGTCGACGGAATCCCGACATTCCCGGCGGGTGCCGAGCGGCCGGCGGTGACCGAAATGACGTCGCGCCGGAGCGTCATGCGGATCGCCCTCTACGGAGATGTCCCGGAAAGGACGCTCAAGGAGCTGGCCCACCGTGTCGAGAACGAACTCTCGGCGCTCCCGGCGGTCTCGCACGTGCGGACGAGCAGCGTGCGCGACTACGAGATCTCGATCGAGGTGCCGGCAAGCCGTCTTAACGCGCTGGACCTCACGCTGGCGGACGTAGCCGCCGCGGTCCGGAGCGGTACGCTGGAGCTGTCGGCGGGCAGCATCGACACGCCGGGCGAACAGGTCCGAATCCGCACCGCCGGCCGCAGCTACACCCAGCACGACTTCGAGAACATCATCGTGCTGGCCACGGGCGACGGGACCACGGTGCGGCTGGGGGACATCGCCGAAGTGCGCGACGGCTTCGCGGAAGGCGGACTGGTCAGCCGCTACAACGGACAACCGGCCGCCTTCATCGAGATCTACAGGACCGCGGACGAGCGCGTTCTGGACATCGCCGAAGCCGTCGAACGGCAACTGCGGGAGAGCGTGGCGCCGGGGCTGCCGCCGGGGGTGGGGGTGGATGTCTGGAGCAACGACGCGGATCCCCTCGCGGCCCGCCTTGGCCTGATGCTCAAAAACGGGTTCCTGGGACTCCTGCTGGTGCTGGGCGTGCTCACGCTGTTCCTGGACCTCAGGCTCGCGTTCTGGGTGGCCGCGGGCATCGCGGTCTCGTTCGTCGGGACGCTGGCCGTCATGGCGGTGCTCGACGTGTCAATCAACCTGACCTCCCTCTTCGCATTCATCCTGGCCGTCGGGATCGTCGTGGACGACGCGGTCGTGGTGGGCGAGAACATCGCCGCGGAGCGCGCCCAGGGACACGGCGGGCTGGCGGCGGCCATCCGTGGCGCCCGGCGCGTGCGCGCACCGGTGACTTTCGGCGTTCTGACCACCATGGTGGCCTTCCTTCCCCTCTTTTTCGTCCCCAGCTCGGTCGGAGCGATGGCCGAGGCGATCCCGGTGATCGTGATCGCGGTGCTGGCGTTCTCGCTGCTGGAATCTCTGCTGGTGCTGCCCCATCACCTCTCCGGGCTGTCCGCGGGCGGCTCGTCGCGTGCGCGGAGCGGCGTGAACCGCGCGCTGGAGCGGTTCGTGAACGGTCCGCTGGATCGCCTTCTGCGCTTTGCGACGGCCCGGCCAGGGATCGTGATCGCGGCGGGAGCGGGAGTCCTCATCGTCACCCTCGCCATGGTTCCGGCCGGGATCGTCGGCGTGGCGTTCACCCCCACCGTCGAGGGCAACCTGGTGACCGCAACCCTCGAGATGCCCGAGGGCACGCCACGGGCACGGACCGCGAGCGTGGCGCAGGAGCTGGAGGACGCCGGACGCCGGGCAGCCGACCGGTTGTCGACCGGGCAGCCAGAGGGAGCGGAAGCGCTGGTGACCGGCGTTGCAGTCACTCTGGGGGGCGCACCGGAGACGCTCGGAGCCGCCATCGTAGCATCGGGCGGCGCTCCGGAATCAGTGCCCCGCGCCCACGTCGCGACCGTGCAGTTCAGGCTCCTCGATGCCCAGCGCCGGACAATCACCGCTTCAGCCGTTGAGCAGGCGTGGCGGGAGGAGGCCGGAGGAATCGCGGGCTACCGCAGCCTGTCCTTCAGCGCCAATCTCGTCGACCTGGGCCGGCCCGTGCACGTGGAACTCGCGCATCCGGATCCGGCCCGACTGACCGCGGCCGCCGACACGATTGCGGAACTTCTGCGCGGGTGGCCGGGCGTTTTCGATGTCCGGTCGGACCAGGACCAGGGCGTCCGGGAGATTCAGCTCGACCTGAAACCCGAGGCCCGGACGGTGGGCATCACTCTCGACGACCTGGCCCGTCAGGTCCGCGCCGCGTTCTTCGGCGAGGAGGTGGTGCGGCTGCAGCGGGGCCGGGAGGAGATCCGCGTCTACGCACGGCTTCCCGAGCGCGAGCGCGACGCCATCGCCGATCTGGAGACCTACCGGGTTCGCACGCCCGCGGGAGGCGCGGTCCACCTCGGTCAGGTCGCCACGGCGCGGTTCGCGAATTCGCCCATCGTGATCCGGCGTCAGGAAGGCAGCCGCGTCGCGACCGTCACGGCCGACGCGCAAGCGTCCGCAGCGCCGGCGGCCACGCGGCGGCTCGACACGGTCCTGGAGGAGATGTCGGCCCGGGATCCCGGCCTCGAACACGCGTTCGCGGGCGAGCGGCAGGAGGTCGCCGAGTCGATGGGAGCTCTGGGCAGGGGATTCGCCCTCGCGCTGTTCGCGATCTACGCGCTGCTGGCGATCCCGTTCCGTTCGTACGTCAGGCCCCTGATCGTGATGGCCGCCATCCCGTTCGGCCTGGTGGGCGCGGTGCTGGGCCATCTGCTTCTGGGCTTCGAGATCGCCGCGACCTCCATCTTCGGCTTCGTGGGACTCAGCGGCGTGGTCGTCAACGACGCCATCGTGATGATCGACTTCATCAACGAGCGGCACCGCGCGGGCATGCCCGTCCGGGAAGCGATCATCGGCGGCGCCAAGGCGCGCTTCCGCCCCATATTCCTCACCTCGCTGACCACCTTTCTGGGCGTCGCACCCCTCATTCTGGAGCAGGACCTGCAGGCGCGCTTCCTGATCCCCATGGCGGCCTCACTGGGCTTCGGGATCATCGCCGCGACGGGCGTGCTGATGGTGATCGTCCCGGCGCTTGCGACGCTGCAGATGGGACGGAGGTAGCGGGTGGTGGCGGCCTAGTTCGGCACCCCTTGCACAACCGGCAGTCCACGGAGCGACTCGTTCCTCCACGGAGTGGGCCCGCCCCGTAAAGTATTCTGTTACATTCGACTACTCATAAGCGAACAAATTGTCCATGACCGAACACACTCCCGAGCGAGCGCAACGACGAGGCCGCCCGCCCCGCCGAGAAGTCTACGGTCGGCTGCGAGCCGACGTGACCGAATTGTGGGAACACCTGGGCGGCTTGCCAGTGCCGCAGAGGGCTGCCGGGATCTGGCGCGGAATCTGGTACCGGGAGGCCCATCATTCCACGGCGATCGAGGGCAACACCCTGGTCCTGAAGCAGGTCGAGCAGCTTCTGGCCGAGGGGCGAGCCGTGGGCGACGGGGAACTTCGCGAGTATCTGGAGGTTCGCGGCTACGCTACTGCGGCCGAGTGGGTGTACCGGCAGGCGGTCAACCGCTCCGGGCTCAGTCACCCGCGGGCCGTCCTGAGCCTGGCCGAGGTCCGGCAGGTTCACCACACGGCGCTGTCCCCGGTCTGGGAGGTGGCTCCCCATCCGGTCGCCACGGACCGCGAGACCCCCGCCAGCTTCCGTGAACATGACATCCGGCCGTTCCCCGGCGGAATGACTCCCGTCTCGTGGCCGCTCGTGCCTGCCGAGATGGAGACCTGGGTCGAGAGGGTCAACAAGCTCGATCCTGCACAGTTGGACTTCCCGGAGCACCTCGCCGAACTCCACTGCCGATTCGAGCAGATACACCCGTTCCTCGACGGCAACGGACGAACTGGGCGCCTGCTTCTGAACCTGATCCTCGTCCGACTCGGTTACCCGCCCGCGATCATCTACAAACGCGAGCGCTCGCGATACCTCAATGCCCTCCGGAAAGCGGACCGGGGTGAGCCGGGACAGCTGGGCGAGATGCTTGCCCGCGCGATTCTCGACAACCTCTACCGCTTCGTTATTCCGGCGGTCGCCGATCCGGCCCGCCTGGTTCCGCTCAGTGCGCTGGCGACGCCGGAGTTGAAGGCTTCGGCCCTTCGTGCCGCGGCCGGACGAGGTCGACTGCGGGCAATCCGCAACGCGAGCGGTCGCTGGCGCAGCTCCCGGGCCTGGGTGGAGGAATACCAGGCGAGTCGGTACCGCAGGGATCGCGGGTAGGCGGGCGGGAGCGTGCGCCCTGGCGACGCGCCAAGGTCGGTTCCCCGGCTGGAATCCCCCCGATGTTTCCGCTATCGTTGCAACTCCAACGGCCTCCGCCGCTTACCGGCGGATGAGCCGACAGTTACGGCGATTTGTGGCATATTGCGGCCAGCGAACAGCTAAAAAGCCACGCCCGCCCGGAGGACCGCAGCCCTGCCGGACTGGGGTTGGCCCTTCCCAAAGGGCGGACTGGCGGGAAGTGCGGGAAACAAGGTGACCAGACCCCCCATCGAGCAACTCCTCGCCGACCGCATCCTGGTGCTCGACGGCGCGATGGGCACCATGATCCAGCGCCACGACCTCGGCGAGGACGACTTTCGCGGCGACCTCTTCCGCGCGCACCCCCATCCGCTGCTCGGCAACAACGACCTCCTCAGCCTGACCCGCCCCGACATCATCGGCGGGATCCACCGCGCCTACCTCGAGGCCGGCGCGGACATCATCGAGACCAACACCTTCTCCTCGACGCGGCTGCCCATGTCCGACTACGGCGTCGAGGACGCGGTCGGCGAGATCAATCGGGCGGCGGCCCAGATCGCGCGCGCGGCCGCCGACGAATTCACGGCGCGCACCCCCGGCCGTCCCCGCTACGTGGCCGGGATCCTCGGCCCCATGAACCGCACGGCGTCGATCTCGTCCGACGTGAACGATCCCGGAGCCCGCCAGGTCACCTTCGAGGAGCTGCGCGCGGCGTACGGCGAACAGGCCCGCGCCCTGATCGAGGGCGGCGTCGACATCCTCATGGTCGAGACCATCTTCGACACCCTGAACGCCAAGGCCGCCGTCTTCGCCGTCCTGGAGGCGTTCGACGCGCTGGGCACCCCCCTCCCCCTCATGATCTCGGGCACCATCACCGACCAGAGCGGCCGCACGCTCACCGGCCAGACCCCCGAGGCCTTCCATAACTCGCTCCGCCACGCGTCCCCGCTCGCCTTCGGCCTCAACTGCGCCCTCGGCCCCGACCAGCTGCGCCCGTACCTGCAGGAACTGTCCACCGTCAGCGAGTACCCCGTCAGCTGCCATCCCAACGCCGGCCTGCCCAACGAGTTCGGCGGCTACGACCTGAGCCCCGAGGACATGGCCGCCACCATGGGCGACTTCGCGCGTTCCGGCTTCCTCAACCTCGCGGGCGGCTGCTGCGGGACCACCCCGGACCACATCGCGGCGATCGCCGCCGCCGTCGCCGACGTCGAGCCGCGCCGCGTGCCCAAACCCCCCGTCCGCACCCGCCTCTCCGGCCTGGAGCCCCTCACCATCGGGCCCGAGTCGCTCTTCGTGAACGTGGGCGAGCGCACCAACGTCACGGGATCGCAGCGCTTCGCCCGCCTCATCCTGGACGACGACTACGAGGCCGCGCTCGAGGTCGCGCTGCAGCAGGTCAGGAACGGCGCCCAGATCATCGACGTCAACATGGACGAGGGGATGCTGGACTCGGAGGCGGCGATGGTGCGCTTCCTCAACCTGCTCGCGGCCGAGCCCGAGATCGCGCGCGTCCCGTTCATGATCGACTCGTCGCGCTGGGAGGTGATCGAGGCCGGGCTGCGGTGCGTGCAGGGCAAGGCGGTGGTCAATTCGATCAGCCTGAAGGACGGCGAGGACGCCTTCCGCGAGCAGGCGCGGCTGATTCGGCGCTACGGCGCGGCCGTGATCATCATGGCCTTCGACGAGGAGGGCCAGGCCGACACCGCCGACCGCAAGGTGGAGATCTCGCGGCGCGCCTACGACATCCTCGTGCGCGAGGAGGGGTTCCCGCCCGAGGACATCATCTTCGACCCCAACATCTTCGCCGTGGCCACCGGCATCGCGGAGCACGACGAGTACGCGGTGGCCTACTTCGAGGCGGTCGCGCGCATCAAGGAGTCGCTGCCGCACGCGCTGGTGAGCGGCGGGGTGAGCAACGTGTCGTTCTCGTTCCGGGGCAGCCACGGCGTGCGCGAGGCCATGCACTCCGCGTTCCTGTACCACGCGGGCCGCGCCGGAATGGACATGGGGATCGTCAACGCCGGCGCCATCACGGTATACGACGAGATCCCGGACGAGCTGCTCACCGCGGTCGAGGACGTGCTCTTCAACCGCGACGCCGGGGCCACCGAGCACCTGACCGAGCTCGCCGGGAGATACCGGGGGAGCGCGGCGGGCGACGTCGAGGACCTCTCGTGGCGCGAGGCGCCGGCCGGACAGCGCCTGCAGCACGCGCTCGTGCACGGCATCACGGACTACATCGAGGAGGACACGGAGGAGGCGCGGGCCGGAGCCAGGCGGGCGCTGCACGTAATCGAGGGGCCGCTGATGGCCGGAATGAACACCGTCGGCGACCTCTTCGGCGACGGCAGGATGTTCCTGCCGCAGGTGGTCAAGAGCGCCCGCGTGATGAAGCGGGCCGTGGCCTACCTGGTGCCGTTCCTGGAGCGCGAGAAGGGGATGGAGGGGGCGGAGGCGCAGGGCGCGGACGGCGACGGCATGGCGGGCCGCCGCTCCGCGGGTCGCATCGTCATGGCAACCGTCAAGGGCGACGTGCACGACATCGGCAAGAACATCGTCGGCGTGGTCCTCCAGTGTAACAATTACGAAGTGTTCGATCTGGGCGTCATGGCCCCCGCCGAAAACATCCTGAAGAAGGCCCGCGAGGTGGACGCCGACCTGATCGGGCTATCGGGACTGATCACGCCCAGCCTCGACCAGATGGTCCACGTCGCCAACGAGATGGAGCGCACCGGCATGACCCAGCCGCTCCTGATCGGCGGCGCCACGACCTCGCGCGTCCACACCGCGGTGAAGATCGAGCCGCGCTACTCGGGCGCCACGGTGCACGTGCTGGACGCGTCGCGCTGCGTGACGGTGGCGGGCAAGCTGCTCGACAAGGGCAGCCGGGCGGCGTACACGGCCGCCATCCGCGAAGAGTACGAGGGCCTCCGCAGACGGCGGGCCGGGCCGGGGAAGCGCGCGCCGCTGCTGACGATCGAGGCCGCGCGCGCCAACCGTCTGCAGCTCGACTGGGGCCGCCATGCGCCGGTGCGCCCGACGTTCACGGGCACGCGAACCTTCCCTCGCGACGGGGCCGACGGGGTGGCGTCCGGGCATGGTGCGTCGGCGTCGCCGGGAACTGCGCTCTGCTCTCCCTCCTACGACCTCGACGAACTCATCTCGCGGATCGACTGGACGCCCTTCTTCCGGGCGTGGGAGCTCAAGGGCAAGTTCCCCGCCATCCTCTCGGACCCCGACGTCGGCGAGCAGGCGACGAGCCTGTACGACGACGCGCGCGCGCTGCTCAGGCGGGTCCGGCGCGAGCGGCGGCTGGCGGCGAGGGCGGTCGTCGGCCTGTGGCATGCCAATGCGGTGGGCGATGACATAGCTGTTTGGGACGGCGAATCGCGCGACACCCCGCTCGCAACCTTCCACTGTCTGCGCCAGCAGTTCTCCAAGCGCGGGGGCCGGCCCAACCTCTGCCTGGCCGACTTCGTGGCGCCGCAGTGCTCCGGCGTAGCCGACTACGTGGGCGCGTTCGTGGTGACCGCCGGCGAGGGCGTCGCCGAACTCTGCGCCGATTTCGAGGCCGCGGGCGACGACTACCAGAGCATCCTCACCAAGGCGCTGGCCGACCGGCTCGCCGAGGCCTTCGCCGAGCGCATGCACGAACGCGTGCGCCGCGAGTTCTGGGGCTACGCGCCGGACGAGTCGTTCACCAACAGCCAGCTCATCGCCGAGGAATACGCGGGCATCCGGCCTGCCCCCGGCTATCCCGCGTCGCCCGATCACTCCGAGAAACGGACGCTCTTCCGCCTCCTGGACGCCGGCCGGATCGGCGTGTCGCTGACCGAGACCTGCGCGATGACGCCCGCCGCCTCGGTCTCGGGCCTCTACATCGGACACCCCGGCGCCTTCTACTTCGGCGTGGGCCGGATCGGCGGGGATCAGTTGAACGACTACGCGAAGCGTAAGGGAATAAGTATCGACCGGGCCACGCAATGGCTGAATCCGAACCTGACGGCGGAGACCCCACGTGGCTGACCTGCGGGAGATGCTGTCGGGCGAGCGCGTCCACGTGATGGACGGCGCGATGGGCACGATGCTGTACACCCGCGGCGTCTTCCTGAACGTCTGCTACGACGAACTGAACGACACGCACCCCGACCTGGTCGAGGACGTGCACGAGCAGTACATCCGCGCCGGCGCCGAGATCATCGAGACCAACACGTTCGGCGCGAACCCGGTCAAGCTGTCGTCGCACGGACTGGACGAGCGGACCGAGGAACTCAACGCGCGAGCCGCCGGGATCGCCGTGCGGACCGCGTCGGGGCGCGCCGCGGTGGCGGGCGCCATCGGCCCGCTGGGGATCCGGCTCGAGCCGCTGGGCCCGACCTCGCTGGAAGAGGCCCGCGACTACTTCGGGCGGCAGGTCGACGGGCTGCTGGCGGGCGGCGTCGACGGCTTCGTGCTGGAGACGTTTGCGGACCTGGTCGAGCTGCGGCAGGCCTTCCGCGCGGTGCGGTCGCGCTGCGATCTGCCTGTCATCGCGCAGGTCACGGTGGCCGAGGACGGGGTCACCGAGTACGGCACGACGCCGGAACAAGCGGCCCGCGCGGCCGAGGCGTGGGGCGCCGATGCGGTGGGGCTCAACTGCTCGGTGGGACCCGCGGTCATCCTCGAAGGGCTGGAACGGATGGCCGAGGTCACGCGGCTGCCGCTCGCCGCCGTGCCCAACGCGGGGCTGCCCCGCGCGATCGGCGACCGCAAGATCTACGTCACCGAACCCGGGTACATGGCGCAGTACGCGCGGCGCGCCATCGACGCGGGCGCGCGCATCGTGGGCGGCTGCTGCGGCACGACGCCGGAGCACATCCGCCGGGTGGCCGACGTGGTCGGAGCGATCCAGCCGCAGCGCACCTCGGTCCGCGTGATCCGCTCGGTGGGCGAGCCTGCCGCGCGCAAGTCCCCTCCCCCGCTGGCGTCGCGCTCGGAACTCGGCCGCCTTCTCGCGCGCGGCGAGTTCGTCACCATGGTCAGGGTCCTGCCCCCCCGCGGATGGGACACGTCGCGGATGCTCGACGACTGCCGCGCCCTGGCCGAGGCCGGCGCCGACGTGATCGGCATCCACGAGGACCGGCGCACCGCCCGGCTGAGCGTGCTGGCGCTGGCCGGCCTGATCGCGGAATCGTGTCCGGCCGAGCCGCTGGCGCACTACACCTGCCGGGACCGCACGCTCTTCGGCATGATCAGCGACCTCCTGGGCGCGGCGGCGTCCGGGGTGCGCAACGTGCTGGTGCTGACCGGCGACCCGCCCGGCGCCGCCCCCTACCCCGACTACAGGTCCGTCGTCGATGTGGACTCGATCGGCCTTACCAACGTGGTCACCGCCATGAACCGCGGGGTCGATCCCTCGGGCAACGACATCGGCCCGCCGCCCGGGTTCGTCGTGGGCGTGGCGCTCCGCCAGGGCACCCGCGACCCCGCGCGCGAACTGGGCCGCTTCCACTGGAAGGTCGACGCGGGCGCGCATTTCGCGGTGACGCTGCCCGTCTTCGACGCCGAGCACCTGCTCGAGTTCCTGGCCGGGATCGGGGGCGGTGGCCGTGGTACCGGGGACGGAGGCGGTGGGCCCGGGGACGGAGGCGGCGGGCCCGGGATCCCCGTGGTGGCCGCGATCCAGCCGCTCGGCTCGCTCCGCCACGCGGAGTTCCTCAAGAACGAGGTGCCGGGCGTGGTCCTGCCGGACCGGGTGGTAGAGCGGATGCGGCGCGCAGACGCGCGAGGCGCGGAGCACGCCGCCGCGGAGGGAATCGCGATCGCGCGCGAGACGGTGGCGGCGCT
>CAZRQE010000169.1:0-16859 GCA_964602175.1 uncultured Gemmatimonadaceae bacterium
GTCCACGCGGTCGATACGGAGCGGGTCATGGGGATCAGAGCTTCGAAAGCGTTGAAAGGCACCTGATAGGCCCAGATCGTCGGCTAGCCGCCAGGCAAGCCCTGCGATCAGAATGGTGGGTAGTATCAGGGCACCTGGCAGGATCCATGCAGCCGCTAGGTCACGATGCACGATCACATTGGTCGCCAGCACGAACGGGAGCCAGAACGAAAGGAGCAGGCCGAGACAACACAACCACGTCACCGCAATTCGTCGCGCGGGACTCCACCATTCCATGACTCGGCTCATGAGTCCGCCCGCGACACCTGAAAGGACGGTGAAGATGGCGATAGCACTGGGCACCCAGAAACGGGCGCTTTCGACAATCTGGGAGGTGGCGACTACCTCGGGCGGGGGATGGCTGCCTAGCGACAGAAGGCCGGAGCTGAGCCTCGGTCCGAGACCGTACAGGACATAGGCGCCCAACGCGAGGACTACCAACTGCACGACCCGCCCAAGTACTGTGTCGTGCTCACCCCTGTCGACGATCGGGCCGCGAGCCGCCGCCGCAAATGAAGCCGACGCGACCAGAAGTGACAATGCTGGCGTTGCGGATCCCAGTACCATACCTAGCCGGTTGACCACCGGAAAATCGTCGGCCAAACGGACGAAGGTCCCCGAGGCGTACAGAAGGTACAAGCCGCTAAGCCCGAGAAACCAGCGTACGGCCGAGCCGGCGAATCCCGTGCCTAGAGGCTTGCGCGAGAACGCTTTGCGTCCCGTGACGATCGCTAGAAGTCCCATCGTTCATCAATGGTAACTTGCGGCCGTCATGACTTCCAGTTCGGTCCGATACGCGGCGGCATTTTGGCCTATGTTTAGTGCCGGTGCGATCCGACCGCACTGCGGAGACCAGAAGGGAACGAGACGGACGGCGTCGAAGCCGGGAACGGCGCATCGAGCGAAGGCATTGATCGATCACTGATCCAGTCGACATCGAGCGGCTTCACAACCGCGACCCGGAACTCCTGCGTGAGTTGGTTGAGGAACTCAGCCCTCGCATCTGGGTCGCGATTCGCCCGTACGCGCGAGACGACGAACAGGCCAGGGACTTCCTCCAGGACAGTTGGCTAACGATCCTGGAGCGGCTGGATCAGTTCAGGCGGAACGGTTCGTTCGCTCTCTGGGCCATTACCCTCAGCAAGAACCTGTGTGTCGACTCCTTGCGGACAGAGAAGCGGAATCAGGCAGCGGAAGTGCCCCTTGCAGGGGCCATGGAGTTGGCGGCGGATTGGCGCGACCCCTTGGACGAGGTGCGAAGGGATGAAGCTCGGCCGATCGTATACGCTGCCTCGAGCCGCCTTACCGACCGCGAGCGTGACACGCTGACGGTGTGGGCGCTTATGGGTCGTAACGTGAAAGAGACCGCGGAAGTCGTCGGAGTGAGCCAATCTGGAGCGCGATCGATCCTCGAACGGGCCATGTCAAAGCTGCGGAGAATGCCGGAGATGAGGGCACTGCTGATTGATTGGATGGAGGAGAACTGAGAGGCGGTCCGGATCGGGAATCAGGGAACTCGATATGATCCGGTCCCCTGGTGTCGCGAATTGACAGTATTCTGACGAGCTCTCCAGCGTTTGTAAGGGTGTAGCAGCCAGTCCGCCGCACCATCCAGGAGGGCGCCTGATCGTGAAAGCGACACAGTGGTTGAACGCATTGCTGTTCTTGCTGGTGGCAGGGATCGGTAGCCAAATCGTCCTGGCGGTCAGTCGCGCTCAGCAAGCGCCCCCGCCGCCAGTGCCCGCAGCTGGACTGGTCGTTGGGGACACTTTGCCCGCGTTGATGGGGAGCCTTGAGCGAGATGTCCCGACGACCATTCCACTCGCTACTGATGCTGGCATCGCTACGGTCGTGTACGTCTTCCACCCGGATTGCGTGCACTGTCACGCCGTGGCGCCCGAATGGGCGGAGCATTTCTCGGCCGACCACAACGATTGGCCGGTGGTGCGGAGAATCGCCGTAACCAACGATGCCGTCGTCCCGGCCGTGGCCTATGCTGAACGCTTTGGTTGGAATGTAGACGTCCTGAGCATGAAGGACCTGACACCTGCCGACCGGGAGTTTTCTCTCTTTTCCAAGACCCCTTGGGTGTTTGTGTTCGATTCGGCTGGCGTGCTTCGATTCGATGGGCACGGCCATCGGTTGGGACAGATGATACAAGCGATTGAGGCACTCTGATGATGAACCGTTAGCCATCCCTAAGCACCAGACCGGAGAAAGCAAATGAAGAAGAAACTGCTGTGGGTCCTGCTCGCCGTCGCGGCGAACGTCGCCCTGTTGCCGCTGGCACTCGCCACACCGAAGAGTGCCGCCGCTGCGTCCAGTTCAGGGTTCCTATTCCACTGTTGTAAGAAGACCATGGCGGGAGATCCGTACTGCTGTGGCTATTGTTGCGTTTTCAGATTCAATTGCCTGGGCGGTGGCACGTGTGATGAAGAGTTCTGAGGCCAACTGCATGGAGCGTGAGCCGCGGAACGAAGCCGTCACCGAACCGGGAACCCCCGTCATGTCTGACCCACCGCGGACGGTGACCGAGAGCGAGGCCCTGGAACTACTCCGGTCCATCGACGAGCTGGCAATGGTGGAACGCCCACCACACCTCGTGATTGGCTCAGCGTACCACACCCTCTACCGGGCGCTCGAGGACATCAAGGTGATTGCGAGCGCGACGATCGCCTGGCACCGGACGCATGCGGACGGCGTTTGTCCCGAATGCGAGGGGAGGAACGAGCCGTGGTACTGCTTCCACGTCTGACGCTCTGAGGCGGTGATGGGCATTTTGGGCGCACGCTACCGATTTGCCCCCACCACCCGATCATTCCGCGCCAGCACCCGGCCGCCGGGCTCGAATGCGAACGGCACCGACCGGTTTTCGGGATCCCAGAGGTCCCGGTGGGTCTGCACCTGGAGGTGGAGGTGCGGCATCGTCGTGTTGCCGGAGTTGCCGACCAGGCCCAGCGGATCGCCCTTGCGAACCCGGTCGCCCTCGCTGACCTGGACCGTCCCATGCCGGAGATGGGCGAGGACGACGAAATGCCCGGTATCGAGCTCGATGACGATCACATTACCGGCCGCGTCCGCGGGATCGGTCACGAAGTTCGCACCCTCCGAATCCTCCATCCTGTCCTCTGCGATGACCACCGTACCGTCCACAGGCGACAGCAGGGACTGCTCCCAGCTGTAGATCGACGCGTTGCCCGTCTCGGCGGTGAAGATCCGGCCGTTGTCCAGCCGGACGAGATCGAGGGCGAACCGCTGGTTGTAGGCCGAGAGATGGTGGCTCTGAAGTGGACTGGGACCGCCTTGCAGGACGAGCCACTCACCCTCGAAGGGCGGTGCGAGCTCCACGACATCGGCCGCGCGATCCCGGAAGCCCCCGCCCACAAACGCGCGACCCAGATCGAACACGAGGACCAGAGCACCCGCCGCCATGACCAGCGTCGGCCCGGCGTTGGTCCGGCGCGAGGCGACGAACGAAGCCGCGACCCGCAGCACGGCAATGCCGATCACGACGGCGATCAGAGGCGTCATCTCGGCCGAGCGCGGGAAGACCGCCACGCACGCGGCGCCGGTCATCGCCCAGAAACTCGCGCGCCCGATCGCCTGCAGAAGTTGGGGCCGATGGTCGCGCCTGCCCGGTTCGCGGAGCAGCTCCATGCACAGGCGTCGTTTTCGCGCCAGCCAACCGCGACTCGCGATCGCCCAGACCAGGCCGAGCAGCAGCACGACCGCCAGCGCCTGGTGGCTGTAGAACCCGACGATCCGCAGTGAGAACAGGCCGGCGAGGGCCATCAGGGTGAGCAGCGTGGTGATGATGGGATATGGTTTCATTGTCAGCGCCTAAGGACCCGTGCTCCGAGCGTAGACGACGACCATTTCACCCGTGGCTCGCACATCCATGCCCCTGTTGTTTGTCCGTGCCGCCGTTCGGGTGATGATCAGCGCCCCGTCCGCGGTCAACCCAAAGCGTTCGGAAACCCATCCGGAATCCGGCAGCGTCCGCCGAACGACCGGCATTCCGCTATCCCATCCGAGGGCTATCGATTGTTCCAAACCGCCATCTTCCGCAAGGACCTCGATCGGGGTGCCGTCGACAGGCAATGTGAAGGAGTAGCCGGGTTCTTCGCTCGACAACCGGAAGACCGAGTCGCTCACTTCCAGCACGAATCGTTCTGCGCGTATCCCCAGGGCCGCGCCCACCCCCTGTCCTGTGGCACGCTCAAATCCGGAGCCCTCCGGGGACAAGAATTGGAGGCGTTGGCCCGTGGGTTGAACGGCTTCAAGCACCCATTCGCCGTTGTACAGTGCCAGGGCAGCGACCTCCGGCACTTGCCCACGGCTGGCGCACCCCGCCGTAGCCAGAACGCTCGCGCCGGCGATTCCGATGAGCGCTGGTGGAAGGAAACGTGTCATTCAGGGACTCCACTTGAAGGATTGAAGGCATAGCGCTGTCAGTGCGTTTACGCACGAAGCATGCCACCCTGCTCACAGCCCCAGAATCCCCGCCGCGGCAACTTCCGGGCAATGCCAACGGCAGAAACGGCGGGGACACAACGGCAGAAATGGCGCGCGTACAACGGCAGAAACGGCGTGATTACAACGGCAGAAACGGCGGGAATACAACGGCAGGAATGGCATTGCGCCCGGGACCCCGACTCGGTCGCCAGGGTACTTTCCAGAGAACCAGCAACACACCGTGACCCCAGCCAACCGGAGCCAGGCGGAATGCGAACACGCAGCATCCGAGCCGGCGTCCTGACCGCCCTCGTCGCTCTCCAGGCCGCAGCCGCTTCAGCCATACACGCCCAGGTCGTCCGCGGCCGACTCGCCGACGCCGACGGCAACACCGCCATTGGCGGCGCGATGATGACCCTTATGGACCGTGACGGCGGCGCGGTCGAGCGGACCCTCACGAACACCGCCACCGGCCTGTTCGAGTTGCGCGCGCCCGGCCCCGGCGAGTACCGCGTGCGGGCGGAGCGCATCGGGTACGCCACCACGTTCTCGGCGTTCTTCACCATCTCCGCGGGAGAAACCGTCACGGTTGAGGTGTCCGCGCCCGTCGAGGCGCTGTCACTCGCGGGGATCACGGCCGCCGTCGGCCCCCGCTGCGAAGTCCACCCCGAAGAAGGCATGGCCGTCGCCAGGGTCTGGAACGAGGCGCGCAAGGCGCTTGCGGCAGCAGCCTGGACGCAGGACCGGGGCCTCTACCGGTACGAGATGCTGGGAATCAACCGGCTGCTCGACGCACGCGCACAAAGAGTCGAAATCGAGGACCGCGTGTACAGACAGAGTCTGGTTCCCGCCCCGTACATCGCCCGCGCGGCCGACTCGCTCGTCTCCGATGGATTCGCGCGCTTGTCGGCGGACGCATCCGAGTTCTGGGCCCCCGACGCCGACGTCCTGCTCTCCGACGCATTCCTTGACACGCACTGCCTGCGGATCCGCTCCGGCGGGCGCGCGCTAGTCGGGCTGGACTTCGAGCCGGTGCCCGACCGCGATGTCCCGGACATTGCGGGCACACTGTGGCTGAATGCGACGACGGCCGAGCTTCAGCGGGTCGACTTCCGATACGTCAATCTCCCTGTGCCCCAGTGGCTGATGGACGCCTCTCCCGGCGGCGCGGTGGTCTTCCGCGGACTCCCGAACGGGACCTGGATCGCGACGTCGTGGCATATCCGGATGTTCAGCGCCGGCGCGGCCGAGAACCCTCTCACCGGTCGCCTGGCGCCCACGCTGGAAGGCATCACCACGACGCACGGGGAGGTTCTTCGAGTCCATGGTGATGAGGGAGTGGTTTTTGAAGGAGAGAGCGGCCGCCGGGTCGCGGGCACGGTCGTCGATTCGCTGGGGGTCGGACTTCCCGGTGCGCCTGTGTATGTGGAGGGATCGGGCACCCGGACGGTGACCGACGCGGACGGTCGATTCCAGCTCGACCACCTGGGCGCTGCGACCTACCAGTTGCGTTTCACCCACCCTGACCTGGAGCAGCTGCGGTACGCGCCGGAGCCCGTTGAAGTGGCACTCGGGCCGGAGGTCACGAGTCCGTTCGAGGTCACGCTCGAAGCACCTTCGATGAGCGAGATCCTGGACGATGTCTGCGGATCGGACGGCCCGCCCGGCGTCCCGCTGATTGCGGCAGATGGCAGGGCAGTCTGGCGGACAGGCATCCTGACCGGGAGGGTGACGGACGAAGACGGCAGTCCGGTCGAGGACGCGACGCTGCACCTGCTGGCAAAGGCACACGAGGCCGCGCTCTTCGCTCAAGTCCGGGATCCGGCTACCTTCGCATTCGAAGACCAGCGGGTCCGCTGGGAGGAGAAGACCAACTCATCCGGGTTCTTCCGGGTGTGCTGGCTGCCCGCCGACCTCCAGATCGAACTCTTGATCCTCGGCGAGGACGAGAGTGTCGACCGGGGCGCGCTCCGAGCCGCGCTGAGTCTCGCCGACCTGTATCCCGGTCGCGTGACGACCCTTACGATCGACGGTGAATCCCCCCACCGGAGACTCGATTTGCGAGTGGAGGGTTAGAGGCCCCGTCAGTTCCCCTCCGCGAAGTTCATCATGTGCACGATCTCGCCATCTCGCCGGACCATCAGTCCCTGAAACGCTTCCGCCAAGCCGGTCCATGGGTGTCCTGCGGGGACGCTGCCGAGAAGGACCCGGTCCTCTCCATGGCCCACGCTCACAGCGATCAGACCGTCATCGTGCAGTGTCAATGTGAGACCCTCTTCGATCCGATCCGTGTCGAGGCCCAAACCAACGCTGTATTGCCCATCGCGGTCGATCAGGCCGTATCCCGTTCGCTCGAATCCCTGGGCGTCATTGATCACCAGGCCCGTGACAGGTCCAATGCGCCTGCCAATGTTCGGGTCAGGTGCAGGATCCCCCACCACGAGTCGATCAAACCCGTCCTCGCCGAGGATCAGCATCCCGTTGGTTTCATGGCTGTAGTCCTGGTAGTAGCCCATGTAGGCGTCCGCGTCCGGATACCCGCTTGCCCAGGCTTCCCGTGCCCTGGCGTCATCGGTGCGAACGCGGTTCGCGGCCTCGGGAATCGGGGCGCCGATGAGAATTCTCTCGCGCCCGGCTTCATCCTCGATGATCAGCCCGCGTACCCTAAGCACACCGTCACCCTCTGAAGTCGTTCCGCCCCTGATGAAGAGCACGGCAAGCGCGATGGTCATCATTGCGGCGTAGGCCTGGAGCCAGCGAACCGTACGCGTCAGTTGCTCGGCGTTCGTACTCATGCAGGTCGTCCTTGAGTTGGGAGGGATGTTCCATGGCGGGCGTGGGACGCCGTCCAGTCAGCCTGGGGACAGCGGGCGGTGGTCCGATGGTTGTGCGGCGAACGGCGCTTTCCGCCAGTCAACGGCCTGGGGATGTAAACTCTAGTTCACCGAATGGAAACTTTAGTTGACATTCTGGTGCCGCTCCAGCCTCAGAACACCGAATCCGCCCGCCAATGGACCTGCCAGCCCGCCTTCCCCACTCCAAGTCCCTCGCTCCCGCCATCCACCTGTGACAGCCCCCTCGCCAGGTCCATCCGCACGAGACCGTCGAACAACGAGATCCCGACCCCGGCCGAGTACAGCCCTGGCCCGCCAGCGGATGCCCAGTCACCGAAGAACGCGACGCGAAACAGCCGGAGCGACCGCTGCAATTCCGCCCGGGCCCGCCAGAACGACCGCCCCGACAGCACGTCGTCGGAATAGCCGCGAAGCCGGTCGCCGCTGCCGCCGAGAAGCCAGAGGTCATGGTCCGCCGGATCGCCCCAGATCCGCCCTCCGCCGGCTTCCAGCCCGGACGACCAGCCAGCCCCCAGGGGAATGCTCAACGCTCCGGCTGCCGAAACCTTGACGATGGGGTTCGCACCCAGCGAGCCCCGGACAGCGATATCGCCGCCGCCGCCGACTGAACGGGCCGCGAGCCCGCCCCACCACGGCGTCAAGCGAACGGAGGCGCCGGTTCGAGTTCCAAAGTCGTCCTCACCGAGCGTCCTCACGCGTTCAGCGAACACGCGAACGGAGGCCCAGTTGCGCTCGTCCCTGCCGGGGAGCAGCTGAAGCGCAGCCCCGGTTGTCGCGTTGTAGCGCGTCGTGCGAATCGTGACGGAATCGCCGGTTGCCCACAGCGCACGCCGGACATTGTGACGGGGCACGACATTGGCGTACACCGAGGCCCGCAGCCGCCGGCGCGGATGATCGTGCTGCACCGCGAGACTGATGTCGGGGTAGCGGTACGCGGTTCGGAACCGTGCGGTCGCGATCGCCTTCCCCCACCCCAGGTCCTGCCATGCTCGAGTACCGGCCGACAGTCCCTCTCTCGCGTTGTACCTGAGCAGCCTCAACGTCCATATCGGCGGTTCGAAGTGACACGGGCACTGCCCTGGATCGGCCAGGGCCGGACCGTCGTCCTCGGCGGTTCCAATGCCGCCCAGTATCGACGCGAACTCATCCATGGAACGGTCGTCCAGGCCGCCGATGCTCTCGTCCCAGATGGGTGGAGGCAGCAGATCGCTCGTGGCCAGCCGGCCCCTGTCCCCCGGCAGGATCGTGATGGCCTGCCCGGGATCGGTCGATTCGAGGTCGCCGCTGATGCTGTCCCCTGCCTCTTGCCACTGCGCCAGTGCTTCCGCCGCGGTCGCCGGCGTACCGGGCGACGCGGCAGCGCCACGTTCGCGGACGTCTTCGATGTCGAAAGTCCACTCGTAGGAAAGCGGCTCCAGGACTCGCGGAACGTCTTCCGTGCCCACGTCGTCAACCGTCCCCAGGTACCCGGCCCATCTGACGCGGCGGGGCAGCCAGTATCGCGGCTCCCGCGACGTGTCCCCCTCCCGGAACGTGTCGCCCTCCCGCAGCGTGTAGTCCGCGACCACGGCCGTGACATCCATCTCCGTTTGCGGAAGGAGGTTGTTGACCGCCCCGCTGAGGAGTCTGCCGAGCCGTCCCGGCGTTGGCGTCGTCGTGGAATCCCACGCCATCGAACCGTCGTCGAGTTCGACCGCAAGACCCAGGTTCGGCCCCTCCGCGCGCCGAAGCTGCAGGCCAAGCTCGCTATCGAGCCGCTGGGCGGGCCGGTAGGCGACGCGCGCCAGCCCGAACGACTCGGTCTCGATCCACAGGACGGCGGCAACCAGCTGAACGCTGCGAAATCGGGGAATCGCGGTAACGCTGACAGCACGCACCGAACTGCCGCTGGGCAACTGCACGACGATCGTGTCGCCGCTTTGGAACTGGTAGAAGCTCCCGGCATCCGCGTCGAGCGGGCTTCGGACCGCCGCGGCCACCGAATCCGCGCCCAGAACGGCGAAGCCGAAAGCGAACGGATCCTGCAGCGGGTTCGCGGCATGCCGAACCGCCACCCGCCCGAATTCGTCGCCGATGCGAAGGCCCGTGAACCGAAACCGGGATCCGAGGAAATGGACAATCTCCGGCTCGCTCCTGGACCACCGGATGCGCGTGACCGATTCGCCGTTCGCCAGGCGCCGGTCGCGTCGCGACACGGACAGGCTGACCCCGAGCCGCTCGCGCACCAGTGCGGTGTACGAATCGATGGCTATCCGGGCCGTATCGCGGGCCTCTCTGGCCCCGAACATGAGATGGCGGGCGGTCTCGTCGAGGTAGGTGTCGGGCGGGGTCGCGGCGGGACGCTGGGCGGCGGCGGTGGCGGATGGGCTGGTGAGCAGCAGGGCGGCGGCCACGAGCGTGGTGGCCAGGAGGCGCGCGGACATGATTCCAATCTACCTTGGATTATCTTCCATGGACCCTGGCCGCGACGAGAACATCACACGATGACGGGTGTGCCGGAATGAAAGGAATCAGCGGGGCGATCGCCGGCTTCGGCGGCGCCCAGCGCCACAATCCCGAGCTGAAGACCCTGACGCTGCTGAGATTCGGGGTCGTGCTCGCCGCGTTCGTCGTGCTGTTTTCGGTGGTCTTCCAGGTGCTGATGGCTCGCGAGGGGCAGGAGCACGACTGGCTGGTCGGGATCTACTGGACCCTCACGACGATGAGCACGCTGGGCTACGGGGACATCGTCTTCCAGTCCGGGCTCGGGCGCGCGTTCAGCGTGGTCGTGCTGGTGACCGGGGTGATGCTGCTGCTCATTGTGCTGCCCTTCGCCTTCATCCACTTCTTCTACGCCCCCTGGCTGGAGTCCCAGCTCAAGACCAGGGTCAGCACCCGCGTCGGTGCGGACCTGAACGGACACGTCATCATCACCACATACGACGACGTGGCCAACGAACTCATCGAGCGGCTGGAGCTGAGCGGCGTCGACAGCGTGGTGATCGAGTCGGATCCGGTGCGGGCCGCAGCCCTGCACGCCGACAAGGTGCCGGTCGTGCGCGGCAGTCTCGGCGAGCGGACGACCTACGAGAACTGTGCTTTCGAGCGCGCGAGCCTTCTGGTGGCAAACTCGCCGGACGTGATCAACACCAACATCGTGCTGACGGCGCGCGAGGTGTCGGAGCAGGTGCCGATCATGGCCACCGCCGTGAATCCCGAGGGTGCCGCGGTGCTCCAACTGGCCGGAGTCAGTCAGGTTGTGCTGATTGCCCGGCAGGTCGGCAAGCAGTTGGCCAGCCGGGTGTCGGTCGGTTCGGCGCGCGCGCTCACCGTCGGGCGCTACAAGCAGATCGCGATCGCCGAATTCCCCATCCGCAACACGCGGCTCGCCGGCATGACCCTGAGAGACGCCGACTTCCGGGCGCACACGGGTCTGACGGTCGCCGCACTTGCCAAGCGGGGCGACCTCGAGCCGGGACTTCCGGAGACGGTGCTCAGGGAAGACTGCATCGGGCTGGCCGTGGGGAACGTGGACCAGGTGAAGGCGCTCGACCGCTATCTGGGCAACGGCGTGAACAGCGGGGGTCGCGTGCTGGTGATCGGCGGAGGCCGGGTCGGGTGCGAGGTTGTGCGCGCGCTGAAGGGGCGGGGGGCCTCGGTTCGGGTTGTGGAGCGCGATCCGAGCCTCCGCGAGAACATCGAGGAGGTCACCGATGACGTCGTGATCGGCGATGCGGCGGACCACCGCGTGATCCAGCGCGTCGGCATCCAGGAGGCCGCTTCCGTCGTGCTCACCAGCCACGAGGACGCGGTCAACACCTTCCTCTCGGTATACTGCCGAAAACTCAACCCGGATACCATCATCGTGAGCCGGGTGATGCACCCCGCGAGTGTCGAGGCCATTCACAGGGCCGGCGCCGACTTCGCCGTAAGCGACTCGCAGATCAAGATCCAGTCGGTCGTGGGCGCGCTCCGCGGCCGAGAGCCCATGGTCTTCGGAGAGGGGCTCGAACTTTTCCACCCGGAAGTGCCCCGCTCACTGGATGGCAAACAGCTGCGCGAAAGCGGCATCCTGGCGCGCACCGGGCTCGCCGTCATCGCCTTGGAGAGCAACGGGGTCGTCAACCCGCATCCGCGTCCCGACGATGTGCTCCGCAGCGGCGAGCATGTCCTCGTCGTCGGCACGGCTTCGCAGCGCGACGTCTTGGCGCGCGTGTTCAAGTAGTCCCATGATCTACCCATGATCTTCCCCACGATGAGACCGGCGACCCACCCCATGCTGGCGGTCTTGCTCACCGCCCTGGCCTGCGCGTGCTCGTCCGCACCCGCGTCGGAAGAGGCTGCCGGCAACGACTCCACCGGCGACGGCTCCACCGGCAACGACTCCGCCGCCCGCGTGTACTCGTCCGCACGCCACGACTTCCGGGTGACGACGGTTGCCGACGGCCTGGACCACCCGTGGTCGATGACGTGGCTTCCCAGCGGCGACATGCTGATCGTCGAGCGCCCGGGGCGACTTCGGGTGGTGCGCGACGGCGTCCTTCAGCCCGACCCCGTGGCCGGCCTGCCTGAAGTCTATCGCGACGAGGGCCAGGGCGGCTTCATGGACGTGCTCCCCCACCCCGACTTCGCTCGGAATCGCTGGCTGTACCTGAGCTACGGCAAGCCCAACCACGACGGGTCGGAGGGAGCGACCGCGGTCGTTCGCGGACGCTGGGAAGGGGATCGGGTGACGGACGTGGAAGAGATCTTTGTGGCAGATGCCTGGGGGGACAACAACAACCACTTCGCCGGCCGCATGGCCTTTGGCACGGACGGCTATCTGTATGTCGCAGTGGGGGACAGGATGGTCACGCCGAACGCGCTGGACGATCATCCCGCACTGGACGTTAGCAATCACATGGGGACCGTCGTTCGTCTTCACGACGACGGAAGCGTGCCCCCCGACAACCCGTTCGTCGGACGGGACGACGCCCTCCCCGAGATCTGGAGCTACGGCCACCGCAACATGCAGGGGCTGGCGGTCGACCCGCTCACCGGCGATGTCTGGGCGAACGAACACGGTCCCCGGGGCGGCGACGAACTCAACCTGATCGTGGGCGGGGCCAACTACGGATGGCCGGTGGTCTCGCACGGCATCAACTACGACGGCACGGTGTTCACCAACGAGACGGAACGCGCGGGTCTGGAGTCCCCCCGATTCGTATGGACCCCTTCGATTGGGGTGTCGGGCATGATGATCTACCGCGGCGACAGCTTCCCCTGGTGGCGGGGCAGCGCGTTCGTCGGGGGACTGGTCGGCCAGCAGCTTGCCCGCGTGACGCTGGACGGTGGCGACGCCGTCAGCCTGGAGACGCTCCTCGAAGGCGAGCTCGGCCGGATCCGCGACGTCCGCGAAGGCCCGGACGGGTTCATCTACCTGGCTCTGGAGCACCTCGAGGAGCTGACCGCCGTGGTGCGGCTGGAGCCGGTCCCCAACGACATCGAGCCGCTGTTCAACACCTTTTCGATCGTAGCGATCGATCCGTCGACCGGTGAGTCCGGCGTGGCGGTCACGACGCGAAACCCCTGTGTGGGCAACGCGGTTCCGTGGGTCCGCGCCGGTGTGGGCGCCGTTGCCACCCAGGGGGGCACCCGCGTGGAGTACGGGAACGACCTGCTCGATCTCCTGGAGCAGGGGGTCGCGCCGCAGGAAGCCATGGACCGGGTTGTGGCCGCCGACGAGGGACGCGACCGCAGGCAGGTGGGCGTGATCGCTGCGGACGGCCGGTCGGCGCAGTGGACGGGATCGGGACAGTATGGAGCCGAAGACCGGGGCGACTGGGTGGCCGAGCGGTCGGGCAGGCACTACGCGGTTCAGGGCAACTCACTGGTCGGCACGGCGGTGGTGGATTCCGTCGCGGTCACCTTCGAGAGAAGCGAGGGATCGGGGCGCCACTTGGCCGACCGGCTGATCGAGGCGCTCCAGGCAGGCCAGAGTCTGGGCGGCGACGGCCGTCACGGCGAGACCCAGTCCGCCGCGGTGCTGGTGGCGGATCCGCGGCCCGGAATGGCCAGGCGTCCCGACGGGGTCACAACTGACATCAACGTCTGCGAACATCCCGAGCCGGTCCGCGAAATGCGCCGGATCTACAATGTGGCGTCGGAAACGCTCGGCTTCCGCAGGCTCGAGCAGTTTGTGGGCCGCGATGTGTTTCAGCTGAAAGTGATGCTCCACGCGCTCGGCTACTACCGTCCGGAGTCGCCCGCCCCAGCCGTCGCTTCCCCCGGCGTGCTGGTCTACGACCAGGAGTCGGTGGACGCCGTGGACCTGTTCCGCGCGGACCAGAACTGGCAGACGACCGTGCCCGGCTATGTCGACGCCCGGACGATCGAGCGCCTGTGGAGCCTGCTGGAGGAAGCGGGTCGGGCGGACGAGGTGCGCGACCGGATTCGTGACGTGGTGCGGGTGAGGCGTTAGAGGGGCTTCCGCTCAAGTGGTCGGGCGGGATTGGGGTGTGAGACGAATCGACGGGGTGACCGACATGGGGAACTGGGAGACCTGCCCGGCGGTCGAACGGCATCCGCTTCGCGTGAGCGGAGCGTGGGTATTCAAGGGAACGCGGGTGCCTGTCTCAGCTCTTTTCGAGAACCTCAGGGCTGGCGCGTCGATCGACCAGTTTCTCGAGTGGTTTCCTGGTGTTGATCGATGGATGGTTGAGACCGTTCTCGATCACCAAATCCACGCATCGCCTGATTCACGTCCACCTTGACGTTTGTAAAGTGTTACGCAACGCTATACGACAAGTTCGCAACGTTCCCACCGTGGCCTACACCGGCCGGAGCCCCGAACGCGCATGCTGAAGCCTCCACACCCCGGTGCATTCGTGAGGACCGAGGTGATAAAGCCTCACGGCCTGACCGTATCCGCCGCCGCCAAGGTATTGGGCGTGTCCCGACCGGCACTGTCCACGTTCCTGAATGGGCGGTCGGACCTGTCCGGCATGATGGCGCTGCGAATCGAGAAGGCGTTTGGGGTGAAGATGGACACGCTGATGCGTATGCAGTCGTCCTACGACGTCGCCCGCACGCGCGAAAGGGAAGGGGAACTCGACATCGAGCCGTATCGTCCGGCGGCCAAGATGCCGTACCCGGGGTGACATGATACGCAGACGGGAGACCGTCATCCCGCGCATCGCATCAAGACTGGTATTGATGTCGCTCCTGGCCGCGGTGATCGCCGGTTGCGACTCGCCCGAATCCGCCTATTGCGAAATCACCGACCCCGATGCCCAGGCCGTAACGAACACGAGCGTCGGCGTCTGGCCCGTGGAACTCTCCTGGCGTGAGATATGGCGTGTCGGGGGCCTCAACGAAGCCGAGGCACTGCGCCGGCCGGCTGGTGTCGCCGTAGGTCCTGACGGATCGGTCGCCATAGCGGATTGGGGCCTCGCCGAAGTCATCGTGGTCGGCCCCGACGGAGATTGGCAGGGGCCCGTCATGACTCGCGCCGAGGGTCCGCGTGAGGTCCGGGCTCCCGCGGCGGTGGCCTGGGTAGATGCCGAGACCCTCCTCGTCCTGGACCTCGGTGCATTCCGGATGGTCACGCTGGACCTTGCCTCTCAATCGACCACGGTCACTCTTGTCGATCAGACGTTCGTGTCACCGGTCTACGCATCCGGCCAGGTCAGGTTCATGGCCCTCCAGCCGGACAGAACCGTGTGGCTGGAGTACCCCGGCCCCATCGAGGACGGCTGGGAGGAGCGATTCTTCGTCCGCTGGTCTCCGGACAAGCCCGTAGTCGATACGGTCGTGTTGTCCCGCGCCAGAGGGTTTGCGGGTGCGACGCTGGCTGCATGGCCGCGGCCGCTACTGGGTGTCGGTACTGAGACCTGGGTCGTCTCGAACCCCGACGGGCGCTACGAACTGGAGGTCTTCGACCGCGATGGCCCGAGCCTCGTTCGATTCTGTCATGTCGGCGAAGCCCTCCCGCTCTCGCCTGCCGAACGCGGGGAGGATCCACATGAAGAAATGCCGGACGCCTGGCGGGACGCCCTCCGTGAACTCGGGGAGCCGCCGAATCCGGCCGTCATCTCCCGAATCGTCGTCGACCTGGACGGGCGGATCTGGGCTCAGCGAGACCGACCGCTACCCGGTACATTCGACAGGCACGGCGCACCCGGAGCCAGGTATGATGTGTTCCTCCAGTCCGGGAGGTTCCTCGGCTCGATCCGCCTTCCGGACGGCCAGCAATTGTTGGAAGCAAGAGGACCCAGGGTATGGACGCTCCACACCGGCAGTCTCGGCGAGTCGTCAATCGTCGCGCTCGAAATCGAGGGAATCTGAGGTGACCGAGAATATGGATTTGAGTCGCACTTTGGCGCGCGCCGCGATGACCGCAGCCCACCTCACCCTCCTCCCCCTGCTCACCGCCATCACTGCTCTCGGCCAGCTTCCCCGGCCCGTCGCTCATCCTCCTTGACACCCTGATCCTGCAGGAGGACGCAGAGCACTACGTGAGCGCGCCCGTCGGCGTACTTCAGGGGCGTGATGGCTCCTACCTGATTTCGGACGCTTTCGCGAACGCCATTCTGCAGTTCGACAGCGCCGGCCGCTTCGTGCGTGCGTTCGGCGGACCGGGGCAGGGGCCGGGCGAGTTCATGGGGGTCGCCCGTGCCATGAGGGCGGGCGGACTGGTTGGCGCCGTCGATTTGGGAGGCATGGAGATCGAGGTCTTCGACTACCAGACCGGTGAGGCCGCGGGGTCGATCGGTCTGTCGCCGAGCATGAGCATCACGTCGATGACCGAGGTGGGCGATTCGGTGTGGATCGCAGGCATGGATCGGGACACCTGGATGTCCGTGGGGACGGTAGCCACGACCCAGCTTCCATCGCTGGCCAGGACCGGATCCCAGGAATCCCTGCGACTTGACCGGATCGCGGTTCCTTCACCCTACCAGACCAACCCCATCATGTTCGGTGCGCTGGGGCACGCGTTTCTCGACGTGGGGGAGACCGACATCGTAGTTGGCTTCCTGGGAACGCCCTATCTGCTGCATACCCGTTTCGGTGCACCGATCGACACCCTCCATCTCCAACCCCGCCTGCGCCGGGGCGCGCCGGCCGAAGAGGACGTACGGACTCCGACCGAAGCCATGGATCCAGTGCTGTTCGCCAACGACATTTCCCTGTTGGGACCCCTGTCCCGAAACGAGGACGGGAACATCATCGTGATCCACACCGATCTCCAGGTCGAAAAGACGGCGGCGCGTCCGCAGGTCTCAGACGTAAGAATCCATGTATCAAGCCTGAGCCCCGACGGTGCGCGCCAGTGCGCCGACACGGAGATCCCCATAGCCGCCACTGGTCTCCCAAGGGTGGAGCTGGAGGGCTCTCTGTTGCTCGTCGTGGACCAGATACCCACGGCCCGCGGCGAGGTGTCCACGGTCGTCAGGCGGTTCGAGGTCGATCCGACGACCTGTGATGGGGAGGTGCGATGAGGGGACTTGCCGGGGGATCGTGTCGCTGGCCCGACGCCCCGACCTGCTCGGC
>CAZRQE010000170.1:0-14829 GCA_964602175.1 uncultured Gemmatimonadaceae bacterium
ACTCAAAGCCGGTTTCCCCGCTTTCGCGGCTCGGTCCAGCAAGATCCGGTACGTCGGCAGAAAGCGCAGATCGTGCAGCCCTGTAAACAGTTAGACGATTCTCTGCCGGGATTCTGGTTGTCTCCAGTCCGCTGGGCCAGCTCGAGCGCGTCGCCCGGCGGGCCGAACACGCAGCCCTGATGGCCGACGGCCACCTCGGGTACGTCATGCCGATCGGCGGGGTGGCGGCCTACCGCAACCAGGTGAGCGTGGCCGGCGTGGGCTTCGACATCGCATGCGGGAACGCTGCAGTTCGTACCGATCTCGGCCTGGACGACCTGGGCGACCGTCCCGGCGGGCTCCGGCGCACCCTCGAGCGCATCGGCGACGAGATCCAGGACGGCCTCAGCTTCGGGATCGGCGGCACGAACAAGTCACGCGACGCGCCTGCGGACCATCCGCTCTTCGAAGATCCCGCCTGGAAAGCCGTCCCGTCCCGGCACCGGGGCGCCCTGCGCGAAAAGGCCCGCAAGCAACTGGGCACGGTGGGGTCGGGCAACCACTACGTCGACGTCTTCGCCGACGAGAAGAACCGCATCTGGGTCGGCGTCCATTTCGGGTCGCGCGGTTTCGGCCACACGGTTGCGTCGTCGTTTCTCGCCATCGGGCAGGGGGCCGAATGGGGCACGCGGGTGCCCGAGGCGGAAGTCATCCTCGACCTGGACGCCCCCGTCGGCCACGACTACTGGCACCTCATGAACCTGGCGGGCCGCTACGCGTACGCCGGGCGTGAGTGGGCGGTGCGCAAGGCCGTCGAGATCATCGGTGGGCGCGAGGTCGAGCTGGTCCACAACCACCACAACTTCGCCTGGGAGGAGGAGCACTTCGGCGAGACGTTCGTGGTAGTGCGCAAAGGAGCGACGCCGGCGTTCCCGGGTCAGAAGGGGTTTGTAGGCGGCTCGATGGGCGATGATTCGGTGATTCTGGAGGGGACGCGGCGCGGCACGCCCGAATCAGCAGCCGGCGAGCTTCAGGCGACGGCCCTCTACTCCACCGTCCACGGCGCGGGCCGCGTCATGAGCCGCACCGCCGCGCGGGGAAAGCGCCACCGCCGCACGGGCAAGGTGCTGAAGCGCGGCAAGGTGTCCCGCGAGATGATGAACGACTGGGTGGACCGCAAAGGAGTCGTGCTCCGGGGCGGCGGAACGGACGAGAGCCCCCACGTGTACCGGAGGCTGACCGACGTGCTGGCCGCCCAGGGCGACACGGTCAAAGTGCTGCATACGCTCCGGCCGTTGGTGGTGGTGATGGCGGGAGCGGGGTGGTAGGGGCGGACCGGTCAGTTCGGAAGGACCCAAGCATGATCAATGCCGCGAGTTCTGGACGACAACAAACTGGACCCGGGAATGCTCTCGCCAGCAGCCGCTATAGGCCGTCGCCACGAGTCGCCGCCGTCCTCGCCTTGCTGAGCGCGCACGCGCTCGGTTGTGCCAGCCGTGTCGTAGGGGCGGGCTCAACAACCGCCGAGGGTGAAGCCATTCTGGCGGCGCTCGAACATGTCGCCGGGGTCGTGTGGGAACCAGAGGGGAGACCTGTGGTGGACGGAAGGGTGGCCATCGCTCATGACGGTCAGAGGCCGCTCACTGCGTACTCGCGCGGGTTCCTGAATACGGCCTTCGAAGCCCGCAGCTGGCGGTGGTCCGAGGAAGACCCGCTCACTACAGAGAATTGCAGGTTACCGACGGACTACTGCCAGCTGAAGGACCCGACGGAACTGCATCTGACCTTCGCCGTGTGGCCCTGGCCCGGAGAGGCAGACTACGCGGGCGAACCATCCTCGCGTTCGGTCAATGAATTCGTCGTCGAGCCTGTCGCCGGAAAGGAGGGCTACAAAGTGCACGTCGAATGGCTGGTCAGCTCGGTACTGGGGGAGGGCGGGCACCGTGCGGTCCTGGGTGGCGAGGAATTGCTGGTCACCCGGCAGCCGGAGGGGTGGGTGGTCGAGGTCATAGGGAGCTGGATCACCTGATTAAGGTCAGATGCACCAGGCACCGCGAGGAACTGAAATGAGAAAAAGGGTCGTTGTCGTAGCGTTGCTATGTGGATGCGCGGCCGGTTGTGGAAGATCCATCGCCGAGGCGCATCAGGAGATCGCCGAGGGCGAAGCCGTTCTGGCAGCGCTCGAACACGTGGCCGCGATGAAGTGGGGCGAGCGAGGCACGACCACCGTCGAGGGCAGGCTTGCTGTGGCGTACCAAAGCGAGGCGCCTCTTTCCGAGGCTACCCGCCAGGTCCTGGAGGCTGCCATCGAAGCGCGGGGTTGGCGGTGGTCCACGGAAGACCCTCTGGTGCCGACCGGGAATTGCCGCTTCCCTGGTGGCGACTGTCGTTTGAAGGACCCCACGGAGCTACATCTCACCTTCTCCGTCAGGCCCTGGCCCGGAGCGGAGGACTACGCGGAGCAACCATCTGAGCCGTTGGCCGCCATGGACGCATTCACCGTCGAGCCCGTCCCGGGACAGGCAGGCTACAAGGTCCACGTCGCGTGGTTGAGCAGCTACCACTCCACATGGCGGGGTCGAGACAACGCGGAGCTGGGAGGGGAGGGACTGTTGGTAACCCGGCAACCCGAAGGGTGGGTGATCGAGGTCATACTGAGTTGGATCACCTGAGTTGCACCCATGCGATACCGACGCTGCTACGACGACACGAGCCGATACCTTGCGATTCGCCAAGGCGGGATGTCCGGATTCAGCAGCACATGGAGATACCTGCCACCGCCCAGCACTTTCGAGCCCTCGGGCAATCGTACGTTCTCGAACAGCTTCCGCCCCGTTTGGCGATCATAGGCTTCGACCGACACGTCGAGTTCCCTGAACGGATACCAGGGTCTCGCTGGATCCAGATTGCCGACCGTCAACAACAGAAAGTCCCCGCCCACAATGTCCATGCTCGTGACGAGGTCAAAGCTCTCGATCAAGCGCTTGATCGGATTGCCGGCCTGGGCCGCCGGTCCCTCGGCGCTTGTGAACGCAAAGGCCCCCGCCTCGATCTCCGGGACCCTGCGGAAACCCGCCGGCGGCGTCCCAATGGTTCCCACCGAATCACCGGCACCGTTCAGGATGGTTGCTGGGTAAAGGAGGCCCGTCATCACGTACAGAGCGTCGCCGCTGACGGCCGCGTGTAGACTGCCGAGACCACCCCAATACGGTTTGCCGCCCCCCGGCGACTTCCAGCTGGTCCACGCCACCGCGCCATCGGCCAGCCGGTGGAAGTTCCCGTCCATTTGACTGACGTCGATGTCTGTTCGTGGCCCGTTGAACACGATGTCTCGCCCCAAGGGCAGGACCGTCTGCGGCACATGGTTCTCGACCAGCGCAATGGTGTCAGGAGTCAGATCCGGACCCAGGTAGGTCAGCGCGCCGCTCCGCGCCCCGGTCACAACGATTCGGCCGTCCGCCACCTCCGCCACGCTCCAGATCCTACGGAACTCCCACGGCCCATCTCCGAAGCGCCCGAAGCCGGCCTGGAGCGACCCGTCAGCCCGGTAGGTCCGCACCCGCGGAAGGTACCGATCACCGATGATGAAACCGCCATCCCGTCTCTCTACAAACTCGCCGACGGCCGCGATCGAATCGGACGGGTCTTCGCCCAGCTCGATGACCTCCACCAACTCGAAGACTTCCTCGAACGGCGGCGAAGGCACATCAACCGACCGCTCCGTGCAGGAGGCGATGGAAACGAGGACGAAAACGCCCGGAAACGCCGACTGTCGGAGCGTGATCAGCCCTGCCCCCCTACCCCCGAATCTCCGCGTCAATGCCCTCCTCACCTTCCCATCTGCCAACCACCGCCGCCGCGCAGGAGTCGCTGTAGACGTTGACGGCCGTGCGGGCCATGTCCAGTGGCCGGTCGATGGAGAGCATCGCGGCGACGATCAGCATCGCCTCGGGATTGTCGCCGATTCCGATCGCGCCCAGGATGATGAAGATCACCACCAGTCCCGCGGACGGAACCGCCGCGGCGCCGATCGACGCGAGCAGGGCCGTGAGGACGACGACGACCTGGGTCGCAAAGCCGATGTCGGCCCCCAGCGCCTGCGCGATGAAGAGCGCGCCCACGCACTCCATCACCGCCGTCCCGTCCATGTTGACGGTGGCGCCCATGGGCAGCGTGAACGACGACACGCGATCGGATACGCCGACCTTCTCCTGCACCGTCTTAAGGGTGACCGGCAATGTGGCCGCGGACGAACTCGTCGAGAACGCCACCAGCAGGGGTTCCCTCATGTTCATCGCGTGCTTCCAGGGGGACACGCGCGCCCAGAAGTACAGCAGGAGAGGCAGCGTGATGAAGAAGTGGATGGCGAGACCCGACGTCAGCCCGACGACGTACTGAGCCAGGTTGCCGAAGGCCATCAGGCCCGTCTCGGTGACCATGGTGACCATCAGCCCGAAGACCCCGATCGGGAGCAGCCTGATGATGCCCGTCGTCAGGGCCATCATCGCCTGGAAGAGCGCGCCGACGAGGTCCGTGATCTTCGTGCGGGGACCTTCGGGCAGAGTCGTGACGGCGGCTCCGAAGACGATGCAGAAAAAGATGACCATCAGCATGTCGCCAGCCGAGGCCGCCCCGATGAAGTTGTCCGGAACGATCGTGTACAGCAGATCGACGAACGACTCCGGCGTGGCGAGGTCGGGGGGCTCCGCCCCGGTGTCGGTAACCGGATACCCCCGGCCCGGATTGATGATGTTGAACAGGAGCAGCCCGGTAAGCGCGGCCAGGAGGCTCGATACCAGGTAGTACCCCAGCGTCTTGCCGAACATCCGGCCCACGGTGCGCCCGCTCCCGGCCGACGCCACTCCCGAGATGATCGAGGCTATGACCAGCGGAACGATGATCATCCGCAGAAGGCGCATGAACAGGCCGCCCACCCATCCGACGTTGTCCGCGACGGCCGCCCCCCCCGGAGACAGGCCGATGCCGATGCCCAGAATCATCGCGATCACTACCTGCCAGTGAAGACGCTTGTACCAGGGGTTGTCGGGATTGTATTCCATGGGGTCCCTCTTGGGAGCAGGAGGATGGAAACGGCAGGCCCGGGGCCCGGCGCGGACGTCCGCACACATCTGTCAACGCGGGAAGGTGGTGGCCGCGATTCCCATCCGTCAAGTTGAAGGGGTTGCCCGGGAGAACACGCGCGAGCACAAGCGCACCGCAAGGAGGAAGACGATCGGGAGTTCGCCGGCCGTGATCTGGTGCTGCGCCGCGGCGGCCGTCGCCGGCGGGATGGAAGTGTCCCTGCGTCCCGCGCCCGGCCAGGAGCCGACGAGCGTCCGCATCTACGAGGCTCCCCGAGCCTCCGTCCCCCCGGCAATCGACGGCGACCTGCGCGACCCCGCGTGGCGTTCCGCGCCCTGGACCCACCCCTTCGTGGACATCCGCGGCGACGGCTGGCCCGAACCGCCGCTGGCCACCCGCACGAAAATCACTTGGGACGACGATCACCTCTACATCGCGGCCGAACTCGAGGAGCCGCACCTGTGGGCCACCCTCGCCGACCGCGACGCGATCCTCTACCGCGAGCACGACTTCGAAGTCTTCCTCGACCCCGACGGCGACGCCCTCGCCTACTACGAGCTCGAAATCAACGCCCTGGGCACCGAGTTCGACCTCTTCCTCGACCGTCCCTACAACCGCCGCGGCAAGGCCAACATCGGCTGGGACATGGCCGGTCTCCGCACCGCCGTCCAACTCGACGGCACGCTGAACGACCCGGCTGACGAGGATTTGGGATGGAGTGTGGAGATCGCGATTCCGTGGTCGGCCCTGGTGCCACCGGTCACCGCTCTACTCCCGGCAGGAGACGAGGCTGGCGTCACCGACACCGCCGCCACGGTCGAACCCATCTCCCGCCCCATCCGGCACGGCCGCCCGCCCAGCTCCCGGGATACATGGCGGGTCAACTTCTCGCGGGTCCAGTGGCCCATCGATATCGTCGACGGCGCGTACCGCCGGGCCCGCACCCCGACGCGGGACGACCCGCATCCGGAGCACAACTGGGTCTGGTCGCCGCAGGGGGAGATCAACATGCACATCCCGGAGCGATGGGGACTCGTGCGGTTCGTGGGGGGAGGCGAGCGATGAGGCGAGGCCCCGGGACGGACCCGAACCCGCCGATGGAACGGCGCGAATTCCTCAGGGTCGCGGGCGGAGCGCTCGCCACCGCGGCCCCCGCGACCACCGCCCTTGCAAGCTGTTCCCGCGAGGCGGACGCGCCACCATCCTTCACCGCCTGGACGTGGGTTCACGGCGACCGCGACTACGACGTGGCCGAGTGGCGCCGCCGCTTCTCCCGGCTGCGCGAAGCGGGGCTGGACGCCGTGCTGGTCGGCGGCGGCGACATCGATCTCGTCTCCGGGGCCGCCCACGCCGAGGGCCTCGAGTTCCACCGCTGGTTCTGGACGCTGAACCGCAACGGCGACCAGTGGGCGCAGGAAAACCACCCGGAGTGGTTCACGGTCAGCCGCAACCTCGAATCGTCCCTCGAACACCCGCCCTACGTGGGCTACTACAGGTGGGTCTGCCCCTCGCGCGAGCCGGTGAGAGAGTACCTCCGCGACCTCGTCGGCAACCTGGCCGCGAACCCGGCGGTGGACGGTGTGCACCTCGACTACGTGCGGCACTGCGACGTGATCCTCCCGCGCGGCCTCTGGGAGACATACGACCTCGTCCAGGACACCGAGTTGCCCGAGTTCGACTTCTGCTACTGCGACGTGTGCCGCGAACAGTTCGCCGCCCTCGACGGCCGGGACCCGCTCGACATCGCCGACCCGCCCGCCGACGAAGCGTGGCGCCGCTTCCGCTGGGACAGCGTCACCAGGGCGGTGAGGGAGCTCGCGCGCGAGGTGCACGGCCACGGCAAACCCCTCACAGCGGCGGTCTTCCCGACGCCTACGATCGCCCGACGCCTGGTCAGACAGGCGTGGGACGAGTGGCCGTTGGACCGCGTCTTCCCGATGCTGTATCACAGCTTCTACCTCGAGGACATCGACTGGATCGGCGACGGCGTGCGCGAGGGCGTGGCCGCGCTGGGGCCGACGCCCTTGCATGCAGGGCTATACCTTCCGGCGCTCGATCCGCCGCAACTCGGCGCGGCTGTGGCCACGGCACGGGAAGCGGGCGCGTCGGGCGTGTCTCTATTCGAGATGCACGGCCTCACGGAGGATCACCTTTTGGCACTGCGGGACGCTCTGGGCTAGTCTTGCGTCCACAAACATCCAACTCGACAGGCGCACCGATGTACAGATCCGTCCGTTACCCGGGAGCCCGTGGACGAAATCCCCATGGACTCCTCGCATTCGCTCTTGTTGCGGCGCTGTGCGCGTGCACCATTGCGTACGAGGACGACGAAGGGGGTGGCACCAGCCTTCGTCTCGGCTCCGCTGATTCGCTGGAGCCCCTCCGCTTCGCCGTTGCCCGCTTCCAGCACGAGACCTGCACCTTCTGCCCCGGCGGCGACACGGAGGTCGACGACTGGCTGAGGGCGAGCGAGCCCCTCTCCGGCGAGGCGCTTCTGTCGTCCGGCGGGTACGTGGGCGGGTTCGTCAAGCGGGCGCGGGAGTTCGGCGACGTCGAACTGGTGCCGCTGACCTCGCCGGTCGGGGTCTACGGCGGGTCGTCCCGGAGCTGGAACACGAAGGAGACCTTCGACCACTTCCTCGATGTCATGCTCGCCGAACTGCGGGAGCAACTTCCCGTCGACGGGGTCTACCTGGCCCTGCACGGCGCGATGGCGGTACGCGACGTCCCGCGCCCCGAGGCCGAGATCGCGCGCCGCTTCCGCGAGGTGGTCGGGCTGGGGGTTCCCATCGCGGGGACCTTCGACCTGCACGGCAACGAGGACGCCGAGTTCCTTGAGCACGCCGACTTCTCCTTCGTCACCAAGCGGTATCCCCACTACGACTCGTACATCCAGGGCGAGCGCGCGGCCCGGGCGCTCAGGCTCGCCGCACTGGGCGAATACCGGCCCACCACGGCCACACGCAAGCCGGGCGTCATCACGGCCACCGTGCTGCAGTGGACCGGCCAGTCGCCTTCCATGGACATCATGGAACGCGCCCGGCGGTGGGAGGCGCGGGAGAACGACGCGTACGTGAGCGTCTTCTACGGCTATCCCTGGTCGGACGTCCCCGACGTCGGCGCGACCGTGCAGGTCATGACCAACGACGACCAGGCGCTCGCCGACCGGATCGCGGACGACATGGACGACTTCATCTGGCGCGTGCGCGAGGACTTCGCGGTGGGCGGCTACCCCGGCCCGGAAGAGGCCGCGCGCGTCGTCGCGACGGCCATCGCACGCGGCGAGACCCCCGTGGCCGTCGGCGACCACAGCGACCGTCCCGGCGACGCCACCCACATCCTGAACGCCTTCGAGGCGGCGGGGATCGGCAACGTGCTGTACGGCACGATCACCTCGCCCGCCACCCTGGAAGCGCTGAGCGCCGCAAACGCCCAGCCCGGCGACCCCTTCGACGCCGAGATCGGCGGCTTCACGCCATCGGGCGGCTCACCCCGGCGCATCGTCGGCACGGTGGAGTACTTCGGCCAGGGGTTCGGCTATGACGCCATCGCCGCGGTCTCGTTCGGCGACGGCAACCTCGTCGTCCTCACACCCGCCTACGAGCAGGTGCTCTACCCGGACAACTTCCGCTTCGGGTCCATCGAGCCCGGCGACTACGACGTCTTCGTGGTCAAGTCACGCGTCCACTTCCGCCGCGGGTTCGACGAGACCGGATACGCGCCCACCATCGTGATCGTCGAGGCGCCCGAGCCGTTCGTGGGAACGACCTTCCTGGACGCGTTATCGTATGAGCATGTGAATCTGAGCGAACTGTATCCTTACGGAACGCCGCCGCACCGACGATGACACTGAAAGGCCGAATGAAGATCGACCGCGAGCAGGTCCGACATTGGAAGAAAGTTCTGTCTCCCTACTTCGGCCCGGACGACCGCCGGAGTGCGTGGCAGATGGGGTACACCGCCGTTCTCTTCGCAGCCGCCTGGGCGCTGATGTACTGGAGCCTCGGGGTCGGCTACTGGCTGACCCTGCTGCTGGCGATCCCTGCCGCCGGCCTCGCAATGCGCCTCTTCATGTTCCAGCACGACTGCGGGCACGGGTCCTACTTCAACTCGCGGCGGCTGGCCTGCGCTACCGGATCGGTGATCGGCGTGCTCACGCTCACCCCCTACCACTACTGGCGAAAGACGCACGCGATCCACCACGCCCATTCGGGTGACCTGGATGTCCGCACATTCGGAGACATCGTCACGGTCACCGTCAAGGAATACGAGGCGATGTCCTTCCTCCAACGCCTCGGATACCGGTTCTACCGCAACCCGTTCATTCTCTTCGGTCCCGGCGCGGCGTTCCAGTTCTTCGTCAAGCATCGCTTTCCGTGGGACGCGCCGCGAGGGTGGAAACGGGAATGGCTTTCCGTGTGGTGGACCAACGCCGCCCTGGCCGCGATTCTGGCCGCTGCATGGCTGACCATCGGAATCGGCACGTTCCTCATGATCCAGCTGCCGATCACCCTGATCTCCTGCTCGATCGGGGTGTGGCTCTTCTACGTTCAGCACCAGTTCGAAGACGCGTACTGGCACTGGCGCGAGGACTGGAACTACTTCGACGCGGGCCTCCATGGCTCGTCGTTCCTGCGCCTGCCGAAGGTCCTGCAGTGGTTCACCGCGAACATCGGACTCCACCACGTGCACCACCTGAGCGCGCGGATCCCCAACTACCGGCTCCAGCGCTGCCACGACGAAAACCCGGAGTTGTGGCAGGCCCCGACGATGACACTGTGGGACGGCCTCAAGACCCTGCGCCTGGCGTTGTGGGACGAAGGACGACGAAAGCTGATCTCGTTCCGCGAGTACCGGCGGCTGCGGACGGCGGGGGCCCTTTCGTGAGTTGGTCGAGGACGGAGTCGAGAGGAAGGATCCTTGGCGCGGCCGGTTTGCTGATCGCCGCCACCACACCCATCGCATGCGGAGACGACATGACAGGTCCTGAGAGCATCGAGCGGGCGCAGTTCGCGGCCTCGCTGGGCATCAATCTGGCCAATTTCACGCGGACCTCGTCCGGCCTCTACTACGAGGACGTCGAACTCGGCTCCGGAGAGCCGGCCGCCGCCGGCCAGAGCGTGCGCGTCGCCTATGCCGGCTGGCTGACCAACGGCACCCAGTTCGACAGCGGCGAATTCGGGTTTCTTCTCGGGGCCGGCCAGGTCGTACCCGGCTTCGACGAAGGCGTGCAGGGCATGCGCGTCGGAGGTATTCGCAGGATCATCATCCCGCCGGAGCTGGGGTACGGGAACCGTGGCAGCGGACCGGTTCCTCCGAACGCAATCATGATCTTCCGGATCGAAGTGCTGTCGATCGGGTAGGGGGCTCGGACGGCGTGGGCCCTGTTTTGCCCCCGATCAAGCGACAGCGCATATTCTTCTGCTTCCCGGCATGTCCACGGCACCTGCCAAAACAGAGGACGCTCCCTTGAAGCACGAGGCGCAAGACACATCTGGCCGTGCGCTCCCGGATGACCTCCAGATGCCCCCCCAGGCCATGTTGGACCTCGCCGCCAGGGCAGCCGCGGCTCTCGTGCGGCGCAGCGAGGCGTTGGGTCGGGGGCAGGCGTGGGACGGCGAGTTCCGTGACGCGTTCGTCGAGAAGCTCATGCAGGATCCGCCGGAGCACGCGCGGGCGCCCGAGGAAGTTCTGGAGCAGGCGCTGGACGATGTCCTCCCAATGGCGCTTCGCCTCGATCATCCCCGATGCTTCGGCTTCGTGCCGTCCTCCCCCACATGGCCCGGAGTAGTCGCGGATTTCCTCGCTGCCGGCTACAACCTCAACGCGTGCAACTGGCTCGTGGGGAGCGGGGCCAGCCAGCTCGAACTGGTGGTTGTCGACTGGTTTCGCCAATGGCTCGGCTACCCGGACACGGCGGGGGGGCTGCTGACGAGCGGGGGCTCCGCCGCGAGCGTGGATGCGCTCGTGGCCGCGAGGGAAGCCGCCGGATTCCCGGACAACGCCAGCATCTACGCGAGTGACCAGAGCCACAGTTCGCTCCCGAGGGCCGCGCGGATCATCGGCGTCCGCCCGGAACACGCCCGACTCGTGCCGAGCGACGATCGATTCCGGATCGATGTGGGGAAGCTCGTCTCGATGCTGGCGGAGGATCGTGCCGCCGGACTGAAGCCCATTGCCGTGTGTGCGAATGCCGGCGCCACCGGGACCGGGGCCGTCGATCCGCTGGAGGAACTGGCCGACGTTTGCACGTCGGAGGGCATCTGGCTCCATGTCGACGCCGCGTACGGAGGGTTCGCCATTCTGACTGAGCAGGGCAAGCGGATCCTGCGCGGCATCGAGCGCGCCGACTCGGTCGGGCTCGACGCGCACAAGTGGTTCTTTCAGCCCTACGAAGTGGGCTGTCTGATGGTCCGGGACATCTCGACGCTCGAGAAGCCCTTCGCGGTCCGACCCGACTTCCTGCAGGATACGCTGTGGGGCTCCGGTCATCCCAACTTTGCCGACCGCGGCCTGCAGGTGAGCCGCGCCGCGCGGGCGCTCAAGGTCTGGATGTCGGTGCAGACGTTCGGGATGGCCGCCTTCCGGCGGGCCATTTCCAACGGACTGGAGTTCGCGGAGCGCGCCCAGCAGTACATCGACGAGAGTCCAGTGCTGACCTGCATGAGCCCCGCTTCGCTGAGCGTGGTGTGTTTCCGCGTCGATCCCGCTGGCCAGGACCTTGCGGAAGACGATCTGACCGACATCAATCGCACCGTGCTGGCCCGCCTGTTCTGGGAAGACCCGGCGTTCGTCTCCTCGGCCATGCCGCGCGGCAGGTTTTCGCTGCGGCTCTGCATTGTCAACCACAACACCACCTGGGACGATGTACGGGACACACTGCAGGCCGCCGAGCGCTTCGGGAAGGACGCTCTCCAGCAGCATCGCTAGTCTAGGCGCCAGGCGCGACGAGGCCGGTCAGTCTGCCGTCGACACTCCCAACTCGGTCAAGCTCACGAAGTCGGCCCTGTTGGCCGTGGCAACCGGCGCTTCGTCCGCCAGGGCCGCCGCCGCAATCATGCAGTCGATGAGCGACCCGCGTCGACGACCCGATTCGTTCAAGAGTCGTGCGGCGGTCTCCGCGTCGTCCCTGGTGAAATCCCGGTGCCCGTCGATGAGCGCACCTGCTACGGCCACCTCCGACGACGTCAGCGGCCCGCACTGAAACTCCGCCCAAGCCACCGTACACACTGCCAACGACTCGCCGTTGGCAATCCACCGCCGAAGCGCCCGGTCCTCCGGGGTTCCGCGCACCAGAGCCCGGATCAGGAAGCTTGTGTCGAGGTGGATCATTCGGACCCGACCCAGAGGCGCCGTCCTGCTGCTGCGCGCTCGTCCCTGAGGTCCTGCTCCCAACGCGCGAGGTTCACACCGCGTTCGCGCACAGTGTCCTGTAGACGGGTGAGCGCCTCCAGGGCCACGCTCTCGTCCCTGTCGTCGCCGGTCACCAGCGCAATGCGGAGAGCGCGACGAATGACTTCGGACTTGGACACATCCCAACGCCGTGCGAGCGCCTCGAGGGTGCGGACGGAGTCCACGTCGAGCGAATAGGTGGATTTGATGGTAGTTATGGCCATATCTGATAGTATGGCCTTATTGGCCGCGGTCAAGCGACAGCGCATAGTTCGTCGAGAAACCTATGCGGGGCAGCCGCGGCGCACCTCGTAGCGGATAACGTGCGGCACATCCAGTTCGCTACGGGTCTGCGCCCACAACTCGGTCCGGCTTGCCTGGAAGACGTATGGCCGATAGTCCGCGTCCCCGGTGGACGGGTCACCGATTCGCACGCTTCCCTCCCGGTTGCCCTCTGCGTCGTAGACCTCCCAGACGTTTGCAGGGCGGGGCCAGGCCTCGCGCAGCAGCCAGATCGAGCCGTCGCGCCCAGCAAGGATGCGCCGAACCGGAGGATGGGTCTCCGGGAACGTGATCGCTTCGCGCGCGATCCGTCGCCGACGTTCCGCATCCCGGAGGCCCCACGGCGGCCTGAGCCGCTCAGGGGTGAAGTCTCCGGCGCGCCCCGCGGCGAATCGTTCCCGCATCAACATCCGTTCGTCTCTCGTCACCGGCAGCGGCACGTATGGCACGGCCCTGTGCAGCAGCGTTTCGCCCCCGATGCCGATCCTGAGCAGGTCGAAAGTCGGCTGCTCGTCCCCGGGACGGACCTCCCCGATGAACACCACGGCCGACCCGTCGGCCACCGCAACCACCGGAAGCCACGACTCCCCATTGGCAGGTGCCAACGGGTGCGCGAGCATCATGCCGAATCCCCTGCTGTCCGTTTCCCGGTGGATCGCGTGGTCGGCAAGGTGGCGCTCAACCATGGCGATGGTGTCCACGATCTCTCCGGAAGCGGACAGGCGGCGCAGCGGCGCCCGTTGCCGAAGCAGAAAACGCGCGGCCTGCTCGTTGACGGTGCGATAGGGCAGGAACGTGCCGTCGGCCAGCGGCGTACCGGGGGCGAACCTGGATCCCTCCGCCGGCATCGGAACACGGAAGCTGACCTGCCGGACGGGTGTGCCGTCCGCGAGGAAGAACTGCGTGACGAACCGGTCGCTCACCCACAGCGTGTCCGCCCGCCACCCCATTCTGCGAGGATCGGAGCCGAACTCACCGGGTCCGCTGCCCGCCCGGCCAATCCGCCCCGCCGGGCGGCCATCCGACGTGAACACGGACACATGATGGTCCCAACTCTGGATCAGATGGATGCGGCCGTCGGGCCCGGTCGTCAGCGCCCTCACGGGACTCAGCGTGACTTCGCCGGACGCGGAACCAAGGCGCAAGGTCTCCTCGAGTTGCCATGGCGCGTCACAGGCCGACTCCTGCCCGGCGATGGCGGCCGGAAGGAAGAGGGTCCCGATGATCGCCGCGGCCACCCGCGTCCACGCCCGGCTCGACATGATCGCCGGCCCCGCTACACCCCTACCAACTCCCCCAGTACGAACACGTCGGTGAGCAGCGCCCGCACGTGGATCGACGCGTTGAGGTTGTCGATCAGCTGGGACGAGACGGACGCCTGTGCGGCCACCAGCCGCACCAGCGCCCGGGAGGCCTCCGCGTCTCGCCGAAGCACGTCCAGCGCGGCGTCCACGGCGTCAGGGTCCGCGCCCGGTGCATTGTCCGTCCCCGCGCCGGGGGCCGGGCCGGCACCGTCGCCAGGTTCGGCCGACCCCGCCGTGCCGTCCGCGCCGCCCTCCAGCAGGCGCCGCCGGAATGCCTCGTCCAGGCCGTCGAGCGCTTCTTCGAAGCCGCGCAAGTACGACCGCACCTGTTCCCCAGCCTTACTTGCGGAGTCGTCCGCCAACCCCTGAGCGGCGTAGGCGAGGAAGAACTCGTAGCCCTCCTCGATCGCGTCGACCCTCCGCTTCAGGTCGTCCAGGTCAGTCGCCCTCGGCCTCGGCGGCGTGCGTGCCCGCCTCGGGCACCGTCCAGCGCGCGGGGTCGTGGTTTTCGAGGTAGCGGTCGCGGTCGATCCAGCCGTTGATCATGGACCAGGTCATCCAGCGCTTCTCGGGGCGGATCGCGAAGTAGACGTGTGCGATGACGAGGAAGATCAGGCCGATGCCGCAGACGCCGTGGATCACGTAGATCCAGCCCCAGGTAGCGTCGCTGAACATGTAGGTGTTCATCGGCAGCAGGAAGTTGTCGATGCGGAACATCATCAGGACGCCGGTGACCACCGCGCCGAGGGTCGCGAGCATGGCGACGTGGTGGAACATCTTCTGGTCGACA
>CAZRQE010000171.1:0-105304 GCA_964602175.1 uncultured Gemmatimonadaceae bacterium
CCCCCGGACATCCCCGCCTTCGAGGAGACCGCGGCCGCCGAAGAGGGACGATTCCTCACGGTCCGCGAACGGATGGAGTTGCACGCCGAGAACCCGGCCTGCAACTCCTGCCACAACGTGATCGATCCGCTGGGCCTCGCGCTGGAGAACTTCGACGTGACGGGTGCCTGGCGGATACGCGACGAAGGCAACCCCGTCGACCCCATCGGCACCATGTACGATGGCACGGAACTGGCCGGCCCGACCGATCTGCGGAACGCGCTGCTGGACCTTTCCGACGTCGTCGTCAGCACCTTTACCGAGAACCTGATGGCCTATGCGCTCGGGCGTCGCGTCGAGTATTACGACATGCCGACGATTCGCACGATAATCCGTTCCGCGGCGGCAGACGACCATCGGGTGTCGGCCTTCATCCTGGGCGTGGTCAACAGCCCACCCTTCCGGATGGCGCGCGCCGGCACACTGACCGAAGAAGCCGAGCCCTGACACCCCCTCCCCACGAGTGAGGTCTCAACAGATGCGATACCTGACCGGCCACCACATTTCCAGACGCGCCATGCTCAAGGGCGCGGGGGCCGCCATCGGCCTTCCCCTGCTGGACGCGATGATCCCCGCCGGACGGGCGTGGGCAGCCACCGAAGCCGGCCGGGCAGCAAGCCAGACCCGGCTGGTGTGTATCGAACAGGTGCACGGCGCCGCCGGGTGCAACGACTGGGGCAGGTCCCAGAACCTGTGGTCGCCGGCCGAGACGGGACGCGACTTCGACCTGACGCCCAGCAGCCTGCGGCCGCTCGAGCCCTTCAGGAAGTACCTGACGATTGTCAGCGACACCGATGCGAGGATGGCCGATGCCTATGCTCCCGCTGAGATCGGCGGGGACCACTTCCGGACCAGTGCGGTCTTCCTCACGCAGGCGCATCCCAAGCAGACCGAAGGTTCAGACGTGCGGGTAGGAACCTCGTTCGACCAGCTCTACGTGCAGCGCTTCGGCCAGGAAACTCCGATTCCCTCGCTGCAGCTGTCGATCGAGAACGTGGACCAGGCCGGGGGTTGCGCGTATGGCTACGCCTGCGTGTACACGGATACGATCAGCTGGGCCACTCCGACCCAGCCGCTTCCGATGATCCGGGATCCGCGAGCAGTGTTCGAACAGCTCTTCGGGGCCGGCGGAACGCCCGAGCAGCGCGCGGAGCGCCTGAACACCGACCGCAGCATCCTGGACTGGGTCATGGGCGAGATGGCGACGATGCGCCGCAAGCTCGACCCGGTCGACATGCACAGGCTGGACCAGTATGCGGACAACATCCGTGAGCTCGAACAGCGGATCCAGCGGATCGAGGCCCAGAACTCCAGCGGCGAGGAGCGGGCGATTCCCGAGGCTCCCGTGGGTGTCCCGGACTCCTTCGAAGACCACGTGAAGCTCATGTTCGACCTTCAGGTGCTCGCCTTCCAGTCGGACATCACGCGTGTGTTCTCATTCAAGCTGGGGCGCGACGCCTCGCCTCGGGTGTATCCGGAATCCGGTGTGGAAGCGCCGTTCCACGCCTCGTCGCACCACGGCGGCCGTGAAGACCGCGTACGCCAGTTCGGCAAGATCAACGAGTACCACGTGTCGATGATCCCCTACTTCCTGGAGAAGCTGCAGGCGGTGACCGAGGGCGACGGCAACCTCCTGGACAAGACGCTTCTCATGTACGGCTCGGCCATGGCGGACAGCAACCTTCACAACCACACGCGCTGCCCGCTCTTCCTGGCGGGAGGCGCGAACGGCATCCTGGAGGGAGAGCAGCACATCCGGGCACAGCCGGGCACGCCGATGGCCAATGTGATGCTGAGCCTCCTGCACAAGCTGGGTGCCGACGACATCAAGAAGTTCGGGAACAGCACGGACCACTTCGCAATCTAGGAGGTGGAATGATGACTGCAGCCGGATCCGACCGGTCCCTGGTCGAGAGGCCGCGTACGAAACGCAGGGTTTTCCGACTCCTCGCACTCGCTTCGCTGATGGCTGTGGCGGCCGCCGGCTCGCCCGCCGAATCACCGGTCGCGGATGCGGCCGAGCGTGGCGACCTGGAAACGGTGCGCGCGCTCCTCAGGCAGGGCGCCGACGTCAACACGGCCCAGAGCGACGGAATGACGGCACTTCACTGGGCGGCGCGCAACAACGATGTCGGCATCGTGAAGACGCTGCTGTACGCCGGAGCGACATTTCGTGCCACGACGCGGCTGGGGGGCTATACGCCACTGCATCTGGCCAGCCAGGGCGGGCACACCGAGGTCGCGACACTGATCCTTGAAGCGGGCGCAGATCCCGATGTCTTCACCTCCACTGGCGTGACCGCGATGCACTTTGCGGCCGACGCGGATGCGGCGGGCGTGATCGAAGCGCTGGTCGCGCACGGGGGCAGCGTGGACACGCGGGACAGCTTCGCCGAGCGGACGCCTCTGATGTTCGCTGCCGTCCGCGGTGCGGACGCGGCGCTGAGTGCTCTGCTGGACGCCGGCGCCGACGTCACCCTGGTCACGCGGGTCAAGGACTACGAGGTCATCGACCAGAGTTTGCGGGCCGAGCAGCGCCAGCGTGCCCGCGTGAAGGCTGCCGCCGAAGAGCCCGAGGAGGAGGAAGAGGTCAGCGAGGCCTCCGCGTCGCCGGTACCACCGCAGCGACAACAGCCCGGCAACCCGGCCCAGGCCGCGCAGGCCCGGCAATCCGGCAACCCGGAACAGCCTGCCTCCCCGGAACAGACCGAGCCGGACGAACCGGCCACGCCGCCCGAGGAACCGCCGGTAAAGGCGCTGACCTCGGCGCAACAGATCGGGAAGCAGGGCGGGTTCAGCGCGCTCCATTACGCGACCCGTGAGGGTCATCGCTCGACCGCCGCGCTGCTCCTGGACAGGGGTGCGGATATCAACCAGCCGACGGCGGGTGATCAGTCCTCTCCCATGTTGGTCGCCGTGATCAACGGCAACTACGACCTCGGCCGCGACCTGCTCGAGCGCGGAGCCGACCCGAACCTCGTCAGCGACGACGGCGCGGGGCCTCTCTTCGCCACGCTCAACATCGAGTGGTCGCTTCGCACCTGGTACCCGCAGCCGCAGGCCTTCCGCCAGCAGGAGACGGACTACCTCGGATTCGTGAGGCTGCTGCTCGAAGCGGGCGCGGACCCCAACCAGCGGACAAGCACGCACATCTGGTACGCCGCGTACAACGCGGGCCGCATGGGTGTGGACTTCACCGGCGCCACCCCCTTCTGGCGGGCGGCATACGCCACGGATGTGGAGGCCATGCGCCTTCTCGTCGAGTACGGGGCGGACCCGAACATCTGGACGATCAGACTTCCGGACCGCCGCCGCTTCTTCGACCCGAACTTCCCCGACACCCGCCCCGAGGACACGCCGGCCGATCCATCCGGGCTGCCTCCCGTGCCGGTCGGCGGCCCCGCCGTACACCCCCTTCACGCCGCGTCGGGCGTTGGGTTCGGCACTTCCCGGGTGGCTCAGCAGCACCGTGCCGTCCCCGACGGATGGCTCCCGGCGGTGCGCTACCTGATCGACGAACTCGGCGTCGACCCCAACCTGCGCGACAAGGACGGCTACAACGCCATCCACCATTCGGCGGCCAGGGGTGACAACGAGACCATCCTCTTCCTGGTCAGCCGCGGCGTGGACATCCACGCCATCAGCCGGCGCGGGCAGACCACCGCGGACCTGGCCAACAGCCCGGAACAGCGCGCGCAGCCCCACCCGGCGACCGTCGCGCTGCTCGAAAAGCTCGGTTCGCGCAACAGCCACCAGTGCCGTTCCTGCGGGGGGAACTGATGGAGGGGCGAGCGCCCGACGGACCGGTTTCGGCGCGGCGCGGCGCGGCCCCGCTGGTCGCCGCCGCAGCCGCGATGCTGTGCTTGCCGGCATCGGCAGTCGCCCAGGACACCGAGTGGAATCGCTACACCCTGGAGGACCTTGTCGGCGTGCATGTGCGCGCCGAGACCAACCAGGGGTGCGAGGGTGCGGGTCTCTCGGCTGAATCCGTACGGACGGACGCGGTGACCGCGCTGGAAGCGGCGGAGGTGCCCCTTCTTACCGAGCGCGAGATGCTGGAGAGCCCCGGAATCCCCGAACTCAGGGTCACGGTGGAGTGCGGGGGCGGTGTGGCGGGGGTCGTGGGCTACTCGGTGTCGCTTCGCGTGCAGCAGGCGACGCAGATGATCCGCGACAACCAGATCACCCTGTCGGAGGCCGTCACCTGGTGGACGACGGGTGTCGGCGTCGCCGAGGCGGGGACCGTCCCGGCCGCGCTCGGTGCCGAACTGCAGGCGCGGCTCGCGGTCTTCGCGGATGCGTTTGCCGCCGCCAACGCCGAGGAAGAGGGCTCGGGCTAGGGCGGCAGGAAGACCTGCTCGCCGACCCGGGTCGCGCCGCTGCCCGCGCTAGTCGTGGGCCTCACCACGATTTCGGTCAGCGGCGAGCAGCCGGTTCAGGTCTGTCCTCGCCCGCCGGGTGCGCCGTGATCACCGCCAGGAAGTCGTCCGCGTAGCGGCGCAGCTTCGTCTCTCCCACCCCGACAAGTCCAGCGAAATCCTCCCGCGTACGTGGGCGCCGCGCAACCATCTCCCTGAGTGTCGAGTCGTGGAAGATGACGTAGGGCGGGACGCTCTGGGCCTGCGCGAGTTGGGTGCGGCGCTCGCGCAGGGCCTCCCACAGGCCTTCGTCCCAGGTGGCCGGATCGGGGGCCGGCGGGGCCTCGCGCGCTTTCCGCTTCCGCTTGGCCGCGGCCGGCCGCACGTCCATGCGCATGTGCACTTCGGCCTCGCCGCGCAGGACCGGCAGGCTCGCATCGGTCAGCCGGATGGAGCCGTACTTCTCGATCTCCACGCTGAGCAGGCCACGAGCGACGAGTTGGCGGAACACCGAGCGCCACTGGTAGCTGTCGAGATCGGCACCGACACCGAATGTCGGCAGCTGGTCGTGGCCGAAGCGCCGGATGCGTTCGGTGTCGCGGCCGCGCAGGACATCGGTGAGGTATGCCGCGCCGAAGCGCTGTCCCGTTCGGGAGACGCACGACATGGCCTTCTGTGAGGCCTCGGTGGCGTCCCAGACCGCCACGGGCGTCAGGCAGTTGTCGCAGTTGCCGCAATCGCCGGAGGGGGTCTCGCCGAAGTATGCGAGCAGCGCACGGCGCCGACAGGTTGCGAGTTCGCAGTAGCCGAGCATCGCGTCGAGCTTGCGCACTTCCAGCCGCTTGCGCGCCTCGCCCGCCTCGGAGCTCTCGACCATGCCGCGCAGGGTGACGACCTCCTGCAGCCCGTAGACCATCCACGCGTCGGCGGGCTCGCCGTCCCGTCCCGCGCGGCCCGTCTCCTGATAGTAGGCTTCGACGCTCTTGGGGAGGTCCAGGTGGGCGACGAAGCGCACGTCGGGCTTGTCGATGCCCATGCCGAAGGCGATCGTCGCTACGATGACGACGCCGTCCTCGCGGACGAAGCGGTCCTGATGCCGCTGCCGCGTCGGCCCGTCCAGGCCGGCGTGGTACGGCAGGGCGCCCACGCCGATCTCCTGCAGCCATGCGGCGGTCTCGTCGACCTTGCGCCGCGACAGGCAGTACACGATGCCCGCGTCGCCGCGGTGGCCTTCCAGAAAGCGCCGCAGCTGGGCCCGCGCGTTGTTCTTCGGGACGACATGGTAGCGGATGTTCGGGCGATCGAAGCCGCTGACGAAGAGGGGAGCATCACGCAGGCTCAACCGGTCGATGATCTCACGGCGCGTGGGCTCGTCGGCGGTCGCGGTGAGGGCGATCCTCGGCACATCCGGAAACAACTCCGGCAGCGCCGAGAGCCGGAGATATTCGGGGCGGAAGTCGTGGCCCCACTGGGATACGCAGTGCGCTTCGTCGATGGCAAAGAGGGCCAGCCGGGTGCGCGAGAGCAGCGCCAGCGTGCGCTCGCCGAGAAGGCGTTCGGGCGCGATGTAGAGCAGATCGAGCCGGCCCGCCTGGACCGCGGCCTCCGTCTCCCGCACCTCGTGGTAGCTGAGGGTCGAGTTGAGGCAGGCGGCCCGCACGCCGGTCTGGCGGAGGCCTTCGACCTGGTCCCGCATGAGGGCGATCAGGGGCGAGACGACCACCCCCACCCCGTCGCGCACGATCGCCGGGATCTGGTAGCACAGCGACTTGCCCCCGCCGGTCGGCATCAGCACGAGGCTGTCGCCACCGGCCACCGTGTGCCCGATCACGGCCTCCTGCTGGCCGATGAAGCCGGAGAAGCCGAAGACGCGGTGGAGGACCTGGCGGACGTTGTCGGTCATGCGCGGGGTTGGGGACCAGCGGTGGAGCAGTGGTTGGGGACGAACTCGCAGTTGGTGCGCGACAATGTAGCGGCCGCCATCAAGGTCCCGTCAGCGCCCTACCCTCCCAACACGTTCAGCTGCCGGGTAAACTTGAGATAAACCGAGCGTCCCAGCGGCCCGGTCAGCGCCTCGATCCCCTGCACCTCGTTGTAGACGATGAACAGGCCCGTACCGGCGGTGTTGAGCCAGCCGAAGCGGATGTTGGCGGACCAGGTGTCGATCTGGTCGGAGTACTGGATGAGGGACTGCACGTAGATCCGTGGCGTGAAGAAGTAGCCGAGGTTGATGCCGGCCAGGGTGGCGGTGAAGTCGCCCTGGGGGAGCATCACGTCGTTGTACGAGAAGCGGACGCCGGCGCTGGTGCGGGCACCGCGGCGGAGTGTCAGGTCGGCCGTCGTGGTGCGCTTGCTGCCCGAAAGGAACGCGCCCCAGTTGAAGCGCGTGTTGATGGAGACGGGCCGCGACTGGTCGGTGAAGAAGACGATCTGCGACTCCCAGCCCGCATAGGTCCCCGTGGGCACCACGACTTCGGTGCCCGGGATCGCGAACGAGTCGTACAGACCCTCGGTGATGTAGTTCGCTCCGGTGTGAAGCTCCATCCCGGAGTGCCACTGCCAGTGGCTGTCGATGTGCCAGCGCGCCGACTCGTTGAAGCCGTTTTCCACGCCCGTGCGGACGGTGCGGTAGGTGTAGTAGGAGACGTGCGGGCGGATCTCGCGGAAGACCGTGGCAGGCCGGTGCGTCCACATGCCGAAGAGCTGGTAGTAGCGATGGCCGTTGCGGGGCAGGAAGCCGACCTCGGGGTTGAAGTGCTCGCCGATCTCGCGCACGGTGGCGTTGGCCGTGAAGCGCCGGCTGCTCCACGCGGCCGTGACGTTCCAGGCGGCGTCGGCCCCTTCCAGGTCCGGGGTGTCGGTTCGTGCGACGAAGGAGGTCAGGGTCAGCTGATCGCCGAGGCCGACGCTGCCGTCGATGGCCCAGGTGCGGTTGTAGTCGCCGGCGAGATTGCCGCCGCGGTTCACGAAGAGGCCGCCGACACGGGAGCGATTCGGCAGTTCCTTCGCCACGCGCGCGACGGAGTAGGCGTTCTCGGGATCTCCCACTTCGTTGGCGCCGGTCTCGATGTGCAGCAGGCCCAGATTCAGACCCGCCACGCGCCCGGAGAGCCTGCCGCCACCCGTGATGGGGACCGGCTGACCGCCCGAGATGCCGATGCGGCGGCTGAAGAAGAGGTCGGCGCCCCCTGCCCCGACGGTGAAGAAGCCCGCGTTCTCGAGGAAGAACGGGCGCTTCTCGGGGAACAGCAGCGAGAAGCGGGTGAGGTTCACCTGCTGGTCGTCGACCTCCACCTGGGCGAAGTCGGTGTTCACCGTCATGTCCAGGGTGAGGCCCTGGGTGACCTGCACCTTTGCCTCGCCCCCGAATTCGGCCTGCCGTCCGAACGCGGTCTGCGATGCGTCGGTGTAGTCGCGAGTCGAGGATCCCAGCACGTAGGGCGTGACGGTCGCGGAACGGCGAAACGGCGGTTCGACCCCCGTCAGCTGGCCCGCGAAGTCGAGCCGGTAGAGTCCGAACTCGCGGGGCACGGCCGCCCAGAAGTCCTCTTCGTTGAGCCGGCGGATCCTGCGCGAGACGTTGAAGCCCCAGGTGTCGGTTTCGGACCCGTAGCGGAGCGTGCTGAAGGGGATGCGGAATTCGGCGTACCAGCCTTCCGCGTCGCGCGAGGTGGCCACCGTCCAGCTGCCGTCCCAGTTCTTGTTGAAGCCGCCCCCGGCACCCCGCTGGAAACGGCGCTGGTTGTTCATGCCGCCGCCGAGGAAGAACCCGCCGCCGCTGCCCTGGGCGGCAACCTGGCCATCGTACTCGATCCCCGCGGGAGTGGTGCCGAAGACGAAGCCGTTCTGCTGGTCGTTGTACGTGTCGAAGACCATGATCACCGCGTCGGCGTCGGTGACCTCGTAGTCGCGGATGGACTCGCCCGGAACAATGGCGCCCGCCTGGGAGTCGTAGGCCCAGACCGCGACGTAGACGGCGTCCTGGTCGAAGAGGATGCGGAGCTCGGTGGGTTCCGAAGCGGGCTGGCCGTCGGCCGGCTCACGCTGGGTGAAGTCGGCGAGGGGCGTGGCCGTGGTCCAGACTGCGTCGTCGGGGACGCCGTCGATGACCGGCGGTGCGTCGGTGCGCGCGGCAATGGCAACACCGGTCGCGGGGGCGTTGGCTGCCTCGCCGTTGCCGTTGACCGCGGGCTGTTGGGCACGCGCGCCGGTCGGGCCGGATGCGGGGGCCGCGAGCAGGCCGGCGACCAGCGAGATCAGGACCCTGCGTGGAGAGCGAGGATGCGTCGTTGCGATGCGTGATTGCGTCACTTGCGGTACCGGTGGTGGCTGGTGACGAGTCGGTGGAACCCAACTACCATGGACAGCTGATCGGCGGGCCGTGTTGAGAGGCCACAAAGGGGGCCCCGGCGCACAGTGCACGCGACCAGGGTTGTCGGATCGAGGCTTCGTGCTGCCCCGAAGCGGGTCGCCGTGCTTCGGCAAATGCCCGGTGTTTCTCAGTGCAACAAAGCGGCATCGGCCTCTGGAGGCCGTTGAGTCCAGTTGGAACCGACAACTCGACCACAGCCACCAGAGGACCGATGCCGAAACAGTGTAAGCTTGCTGTCCTTCGTATTCAAGTGTTCCCGGGTCGCTCATCGACTCGGAACCGCTCGCAAGCGTCCCGTAGTTCAGGAACCTGCCGGCGGCGGACCCTGAGGGGTGACCGGGATGTTGCCCCAGCGCATGAACAGGGCTGGCACGACCACCATATTCAGCAGAGTAGAAGTCAGAAGCCCTCCGAGAACCACCACTGCGAGAGGGGCCTGGATTTCCTTCCCGGGCTCGCCGATCCCCATCGCCAGAGGGATGAGGGCCAGGCCCGCCGTGAGCGCCGTCATCAGGATCGGACTCAGGCGCTCCACCGAGCCACGCCGGATGGCGTCAGGAAGCGTCATCCCGCCGACGCAAAGGTCCTGGTACCGGCTCACGAGGAGCATCCCGTTCCGCACCGCAATCCCGAAGAGCGTGATGAAGCCGACCAGCGTCGCGACATTCACGGTGCCTCCGATAAGCAGGACGGCAATGACTCCGCCGGTCAGGGCCAACGGCAGGTTCACCATGAGGAACGTGGCGGTGCTGAAGTTGCCGAACGCCCGGAACATGATCATGAAGATCGCGCCGATGGAGAAGAGCGAGAGTATGGTAATGCGGCGGGTTGCACTCTGGCCGCTCTCGAACTGTCCCCCGTACTGCAAATGGTACTCGGGCGGCAAATCCAGTTCATCGGCGATGTGTCCCTGCAGTTCGGTCACGGCACCGATCACGTCCCGCCCGGCCACGTTGGCGCTCACGACGATCTTCCGCGACACATTCTCGCGCGTGATCATGTTCGGCCCCCGGGCCTCCACTATCGAACCGAGTTGAGACAGCGGCACGGTAGGTCCGGCAGGCGTCGCCACCAGCGCTCCCCCGATGGCGTCGGCATCGCTACGGAAACGGTCCGCGTAGCGCACCACCAGGTCGAAAGTCCGTTCGCCTTCGCGCACCAGCGATACGACTTCGCCCTGCATTGCGATGTGGACCGCATCGGCCAGCGCTCCGGGGCTCACGCCGTAGCGTGCCATGGCCCGGCGGTTCGCACGCACCTGCAGCTGGGGCACCTCCGCCTGCTGCTCCATCGAGACATCCACCAGGCCCTCGATCTCGAGTGCGATGGCCTCGATCTGCCCGGCGATTTCGCGCAATTCCCGGAGATCGGGTCCGAACAGGCTGATCGCAATCGCTGCGCGCGTTCCCGACAGCATGTGGTCGATGCGGTGGCCGATGGGCTGCCCGACCGTGATGCTGGTCCCCGCGATCCCCGCAAGTTCCGCGCGCACCTCGGCCATCACTTCCGAGAGCTCGCGGCTGGCCAGATCAAGCCGTGCTTCGACGTGCGACACATTGACACCCTGCGCTTCTTCGTCCAGTGCGGCACGCCCGGTACGCCGGGCAGTCGAGACCACACCGGACACCGCCATCAGCCGCCTCTCGACTCGATTGCCGATCTCGTTCGATTCGGCCAGCGATGTGCCTGGCACACTGATGATCGCGATTGTCAGGGACCCCTCCTGGAACTCGGGCAGGAACTCCCGGCCCAGCGTGGGCACCACCGCCAGGGTGCCCACAAGCAGCAGCGCCGCCCCGACCAGAACCTTCCCCGAATGGGCCAGCGCCCGGTTCAGCACGCGTTCATAGATGAACTCGAGTCCCCGCACCAGCCACGGCTCGCGTCGCCGCCTGATCGCTCGGTCGCCGGGCAGTAGCAGGTAGGAGAGCGCCGGGGTGATCGTAACAGCGACGACCAGCGACGAGAGAATGCTGATGATGTAGGCATATCCCAGCGGCGCGAGCATGCGGCCTTCCACCCCGGTCAGAAAGAACAGGGGAACGAAGACGATGGTGATGATCAGCGTGGCGTTGAGGATCGGATCCCTGATTTCGCTCGCCGCGCCGCGAATCAGGGGCAGCGTCGCGAGCCGCTCGCCGGGTGGCCGCCGGAGGTTGTCGCGGAGTCGCCGGTGCACGTTCTCGACGAAGATGATGGCGTCGTCGACAAGGGCCCCGATCGCGATGGCCATCCCGCCCAGGGTCATGGTGTTCACCGTGCCCCCCAGCGCGCGCATGACGATGATCGCCAGAGCCAGCGACAGAGGGATGGCCACCACGGAGATCAGCGTGGTGCGCACATTCCACAGGAAGAGCAGAAGTATGGCGATCACGAAGAACGCCCCGTCGCGGAGCGCGAGGATCACGTTCTCCACTGCGAGCGAGATGAAGTCGGCCTGCCGGAAGATGTCGCGCTCGAACGTGATCCCCCCGGGAAGCTCGGCTTCGATCAGGTCCAGTTCGGCATCGACCCTTTCCGTGAGCTCAAGCGTATTGGCGCCGGCCTGTTTCTGGACCGACAGGATGACTGCCGTCTCCCCATTCACGGATCCGGTCCCGTAGGTGATCTTGGGACCGATGCGGACTTCGGCGACATCGTCGATCAGTACCGGAACCCGGTCCCGCGTGGCCACCACGGTCACGCCGATGTCCTCCACGCTCGATGGCCGCACGATCCCCCGAACCAGGATTTCGCGTCCACTCGACCAGTAGAGACCTCCCGCAACGTTCTCGCTCGACCCCTCGATCGCCGCAAGCACGTCTTCGAGTCCCACCTGGTAGGCCAGGAGCCGCTGCGGATCGACCAGCACCTGGTATTCACGCACATCTCCGCCCTGCGACACCACCTGCGCCACGCCCGGCACAGCCAGCAGCCTGCGCCTCACGATCCAGTCAGCCGTGGTCCGCGCCTCCATGAGCCGTGACTCGGGAGCCACGACGCCCACCAGCATGATCTCGCCCATGATGGAACTGATGGGGGCCAGAACCGGCGGACTCACTCCCTCCGGAAGGTCGAGCGCCTGAGCCTGGAGCCGGGCGCTGACGATCTGCCTGGCAAGGTAGATGTCGGTTCCCCATTCGAAGTCTGCCCAGACGACGCTGATTCCCTGGGCGGATTTGGAACGCACCCGGCGGACCCCGAGCGCGCCGTTCAGGGCAGTCTCGATCGGGAATGTGATCGCTGTCTCCACGTCCTCGGGAGCCAGCCCGTGAGCGTCGGTCACCACCGTGACCGTGGGAGCGGTCAGGTCGGGGAATACATCGACCGGGAATGTGGCCGCCACCCAGCTGCCACCCACGAAAAGCCCCATGGCGAAGATGAGCGCGAGGAAGGGATTCGCCAGGGAGGCACCGACGATGAGGTCGAGAAGACCGCGCCGCTCGGGTTGATTCATTCGGCTACCTAGTGTGCGTGGTCGTGAGCCGGCGCGACGACCCCTAGCGCGGCGAGGTTGACCTGGTACGCCCCAACGGTGACGACGTGCTCGCCAGAGGCGATTCCTGACGAAACGATGGTCCAGTTCCCATCCGAAGGACCCGTCGTGACGACCCGGCGCTCGAAGGTGTCTCCCGTGAGCATGACGTAGAGTACGGGGAGGTTGTTCTCGTCCTGAATCGCCGAGGCCGGGACCGCGACTCCCGGCACTGGATCGCCGAGGAGAATATGGCCTTCTGCCAGCATCCCCACCTTGAGCCCGCCGCTGGAGTTCGGGACTTCGAAACGGACAGCCAGCGTGCGGCTCACCGGATCGATCATGTTGCCGATTGAAAGGACCCTGGTGGACGTGTGGGTGGTGGTTCCGCCTTCGACGGTAAACCATGCGCCGCGTATCCGGTTTGTTGCCGCGGCGTAGCGGGCGGGAATCCAGGCGACGAACCACAGTGTGGACGCATCCACGATCGTAAAGGCGTGTTCACCGCCCTCTACCTGCGCGCCCAGCGCTTTGTCGCGCGCCGCGACTACACCGTCGATCGGGCTGCGAAGGTAGTAGAGATCGGGGTCGGTTTCGTCCTCGCCGACGGCGTCCAGCGTCCCGCCGATGGCTTCGAACGCCGCCACGGCCACGTTGAGGTTGCGCCGTGCCTCCAACACCCGACGTTCCGCGATGGCACCCGCGGCGAAGAGGCTTTCGGCCCGATCGGCTTCGAGTTGGGCTTCCACGACATCCGCCCGCGTGCGCACGTACGAATTATCCAGGCTGGTGGGTGCGATCAGTGCGAGCGTCTGCCCGGCCCGTACCCGGTCGCCCGGCCCAATCGAGGGTCCATCCACCGCAATGCGCCCGGCAACGGGCGACGAAACGTGTACAAGACCACCGGGAGGGGCCGACAATTCGCCCGGGGCACGGATCGCGGCGGGAATCTCTCGCTCGCTGGCGACGGCGACTGCGAACGGGAACGACCATTGCTCCTGCTTGGGGAGCGTGATCAACCCGGAAGCCACCTCGTCCTCCGAGTGGCCATGTCCGGCGTGGGGGTCGGCCTGGTCCTCCGCCTGATCGGCCGCGTGGTCGTGCCCTGCGTGCGTATCGGCCGCGTCCCCGGCATGGTCGTGTCCCGCATGGGCACCGGACTCGTCATCGGCGTGGTCGTGGCCTGCGTGCGCGTCGGCCTCGGCATCCGTGTGGCCGTGTCCCGCATGAACGTGCACATCCTCTTCACTCTCGAAGACCTCGAACTCGCCCGCCCCGATCACTTGGTCGCGTCCTTCCAGCGACAGCACAACCTCGGCGTGCCAGTGGCCCACCGATGGTATGGTCGGCCACACCGCGTACAAGCCCGGAGTCTCCGGCACGGCTTCAATCTCCTGCCGTCCACCGGGAGGGCCGTACACGACCAGCGTCACGCCGGCATCCACCACCGGTCGCCAGCCCGCGACCCAGGTAAGGAAGATCTCCCAGGGCTCCTCGCTCTCGACACCCACGATCTGGTGCGGATACTCGACGAACACTTCGATGTCGCCCGACATCCTGGTGAACGCCCCTCCACCGTCGTGGGGATCGTGGGCCACGCCGGCCTCGCCGCTGTCCGGCGTCTCCCCACAGGCCCAAAACGCGATGACTGCCGCGCCCATCAGTCGCGGTCCGACTGCCGTCAGGTTCATCTTTCATCCTCCGGAACACTTGCCGTGGCGCGAAGCAGATCGTAGTACGAGACCCAGGCCTCGGCCGTCAGTGAGAGCGCACTGAGCTGGGCTCCCTGAAACGCACCCGCCGCGTCCAGGAGCTCCAGCAGGGTCATCTCCTGTGCAGAGTAGGCTGCGGTCGCCGAGACGAGCAACGCCTCGCCATCGGTCCGAAGACCCTGGGCCGCAGCCACGAGCCGCGCGCGGCTGGACGCCTGGCGGTCGAACGCGACCAGCACGTCGTACCTCGCCATCTCTCTCCGAAGTTCGAGACGGTACGCGGCGGCGGAACTGAAAGCGGCAGCCCCTTCCCGGGTTGCGGACCCTCGGTCGAAGAGGGGAAGCGGGAGGTCGAGCCCGAGGCTGACGCCCCCGAAACCATCATCATGGTGGCGGTATCCAAGCCCGAGACTTGGGGCGGGCGCCCAGTAGCTCCGTGCCAGATCCACATCAGCGAGCGCCACATCCAGCTCGCTTGCCGCCGCCTCTACGTCCGGACGGCCGTCCACGGCGGCGATCGCTGTTCCCCGGCTGATCATGGGCGGCACCCCAAACCGCCCCTCCGACGGACCGATCTCCCCCAAGCCGGCTCCCGGTTCGATGAGCAGGGCGAGCTTCCGCCTCGCAGCACGGGAGCGCAACACGGCTTCTTCCAGTTCCTGTTCGGCCTCGACCCGTGCGAGTCGCAACCGCCGGGCTTCCAGGGCCGAAATGTCACCCTGTTCGAGTCGGACCTCCGCATCCTCCGCCACTGACTGAATCACGGCGGCGCTCCGCCGCACAATCGACTCCGCCTCTTCCGCGAACCACGTCCGCACATAAGCCTCACGCACCTCGAAAGCCAACTCGATCGAGTCGGCACGGAAGCGGGCGGCACCGGCACGGATCGTGTGCATGGCGGCCCGACCCCGGGCAGTGGTCCGGCCGGGCCACTCCAACTGTTGCTGGAACTGGAATGTCTCCTCCCAGACCTTTTCCTCATTATGACTCAGGTCGTCCCGTTCAAACGACAACGCCGGATTGAAGTAGGCACGGGACTGTTGGGCCATTCCCGCAAGCCCGGCAGTCTCGGACCGTGCGATCTTCAGTGCGAGGCTGTTTCCAGCGAAGGCCTCCAGCGCCTCGGCAAGCGACACGCGGCGCACCGTCTCCTGCCCGACGGCAATCGACGGCGCCAACAGCATGCTGCCGAGGATCAGCAGGCGCAGCGACCGTGCTCTCGATTCCGGCATGGTTTCTCCGTGGCCAAAGTGTCTCGGGACGCTCTTGCCGCAGGCGAGCAGCCATATTTATTCTGGTATGCCAGACTCTCCCTGTACATGACCCGCAACAATTAGGCCCACTATCGATGGCCCCACACCCGCGGGCAACCCCGGCCACAACCATTTCCACCACCCCATCGACAATTCCCGATCCTTCCGCGACGGGCAAGCACGGCGTAATAGCGGCCCTCGTGCTCATCGGCGGGTTTACGATCGCCGAGGTCGTCGGCGGCCTTATGGCCGGCAGCCTGGCCCTGCTCGCACACGCCGGGCACATGCTCACCGATGCCGTGTTCCTCGTGCTGGCCCTGGTTACGATGCGTCTGTCGGGCCGCTCCACGGCCGAGCACACCTACGGCTACCACCGTACCGAAGTCATCGCGGCGCTGATCAACGCGTTGACGCTCTGGGGAATTTCCGTTTGGGTGCTCATCGAAGCATATGGTCGCTTGTCGGCAACGCCGGAGGTCGATGGCCGGATCTTCCTGATCGTGGGCTCAATCGGACTGGTCGTGAACATCGCGGCCGTGTGGACGGTGCACGGAGCCGCCCAGCAGAACGCCAAGCTCGAAGGCACCTTCCAGCACATGATCACCGATCTGCTGGGGTCCGTGGCTGTAGTCGTCGCGGCCGTCCTGGTGTGGGCATTCGGCTGGCAGGTGGCCGACCCCGTTACGAGCATGCTGATCGGGGTTCTGATTCTGGCGAGTACATGGCGCCTGCTGTCCCGGGTGGTGGACGTGCTGCTTGAAGGCACGCCGGAGCATGTCGACCTCTACGCGCTCTGCCACAAGCTCGAGGAACTCGAAGGGGTGACGGTGATCCACGATGTCCATTGCTGGACGCTGGCGCCGGGATACGTCGCACTGACTGCACACATCCTCGTGGAGCCCGCGTACGCCGCCAACGGAGGCCACGAACGCCTTCTGGACCGGGTGCGGGATATCGCGTATGACGAGTTCGACATCCAGCACCTCACGGTGCAGGTGGAAACCACCGCGGGCCGCTGTCTCGAACGGCACCACGTCGACCACCTGCTGGCCACGGCAAGGGCACCGATGTAGCGGGGCCGAACGCGGCCGGCTTCGAAGGGACGAAGAAGGTTGCAGGCGCCGACCCGAATCCCCGAAATCACCCTCGGATCGCGGCATGTTGCGGAAGTTGGTGATCGGCTCGTACATTGCCCGTGTCCCAAACTCCTTCCACTTATCGAGGAGAAGCCACGATGGACATGAAGAAACTCGTCACCGCCACCATCGCCGCAGCCGTCGCGCTACTCGTCGTCGACCTGGTCCTCGACATGGTGCCGTTCGTTGGCGGCCACCACCCGCACGGCCATCACGAGCACGCAGACCTATCCCTCTGGGGAGTGCTCGGTGCCGTCTTCCACGGGCTGGTCCTCGCCGTGGTGTTGACATGGCGGGGCGTGAGCGATGCGAAGGACGGCGCGACGGCCGGCGCAACCTACGGGGCGCTGCTGAGCCTGGCGCACAGCGTAGAGGCCGGCGACATGAGCGCCGAACTCGTGGGCGCCGCCATTGGCAGTGCAATCCTCGTGGGCATCGCCGGAGCAGTGGTAGCGATCGCGGGGGGCAAATCCGGCGGCTAGCCTGCATGACATGACCTTGCTGGCCAGCGGAGTGCAGCGGGCCAGTGCCAGGGCATCGCAGGTCGGATTTGGAGCAGTTGGGAGCGTTGGTGTAGTGGACCGCGCGCTCCTGGCGCCGACGGATCCGGGCGATCGAGGGTCAAAGCCGATAGCAGGGGGCTAACGTCGCCGTTATCTCGGTCAGGGTTGGGCGTCCGGGGGAGGGCCGCGGCCTGCGCTGGAGAGCTTTCCGGGAGCGTGCGACTCTGTGCGGGCGGACGCCGGTACGCCACCAACGGGTCTCGCAGCCCCGCTGCCACCTCGCCGGGATCCGTGCGCGCGATGTGCCGGCCGCTCACCGCCATGGCTTCTCACGCTCGAGAACGGCGCCCTTCCTGAGCACGCGTTGCTGCGAGCACTGTGCGACCATCGCTTCGCGGGAGATCCTGATCGGCGGGCCGCCGTTGAGAGGGCAATAGGATGAGGGCATCGTGAAGAAAACCCCGAAGGTCGCGCTACAGGTCGGCCTCCTCGCGGCCATCGGCGTCTACGCGGCAACCGCAGTGACGGGCGGTCCGGCACAGGCACAGGAACCTCCCGACACCGTTTTCGAGGTTGAGGCGCTCGAAGTGGTCGTCGGCTCGCGTGCGGGTGTGGCGGATCCTGCCACACTCCCCGTCCCCGTCGACATCTACGGAGCCGAGGAGATTGCACGCCTCGGAGAAGTCGATCTCGCCGAGGTCCTGGGACGGATCGCCCCCTCCTTCAACTCCACCCGCCTGTCCGCCGGGGACGGCGCGGCCCTCCACGTGGCCACGCTGCGCGGAATGAACGGCGACCAGGTGCTCGTGCTGGTCAACGGCAAGCGGCGTCACGGGGTAGCGTTCGCCAAGGTGCTCGCGGTGTCGGGACAAGGCACGACAGGCACCGACCTGCGCGCCATTCCCGTGCACGCGATCAAGCGCATAGAAGTGCTGCGCGAGGGCGCCGCCTCGCAGTACGGCTCGGATGCCATCGCCGGCGTGATCAACATCGTGCTGAAGGACGAAGCCAGCGGGATCGACGCGGCGACCTTTCTCGGCCGAACGTCCCGCGGCGACGGGATGCGACTGATTACGTCCGCCAACGCCGGCGTGCCCCTCGGCGACGGATTTCTCAACATCACCATGGAGGTGGCCAGGCAGGAGGTGACGAATCGGGCGGGTGCCGCACCCACCTGCTTCGGTCCCGACCCGACCTATGGTCCGTGCGCGGACGGCGGCAAGGTCATCCAGCTGCAGCGCAACGGCGAACCCGACTACAGGGGCGCGGGCTTCATGGCCAACGCCGCGATCCCGGTCGGTGAATCGGCCGAGTTGTACGCGTTCGGGGGATACTCCGGCCGCGAAGCGGTCTCCGACGGCCTGTACCGGAAGGCCGACTGGGTTCCGCGCACCGTCAGCCATGTCTATCCGGACGGCTTCTTCCCCATCGAGGAGTCGGACCTGGCGGACAAGTCGGCCGTGGCGGGGCTGCGTGGCGACGTGGGCGAGTGGTCGGGCGATCTCAGTCTCGGCTTCGGTCATGGCCGGTTCGCTTTCGGCGCCGCCAACTCCATCAATCCGTCCTACGCAGCCGAGTACCTGGCCACGCACCCGGGGGCGGACGGCGCGTCCATCGCGGCCAACGCGGGGCCGCGCAACACCTTCAGCGGGGGTTTGAACGTGCGCCAGTGGACGCTGAACGCCGACGCCGCGCGGGAACTCGAAGTCGGCTCGACCCCCGCTTTCCTGGCCGTGGGTGGTGCCTTCCGACGGGACTCGTACTGGATGGAGGCCGGCGACCGGGCCTCGTGGGCATGCGGGCCGAGCGACACGCCCGGCAGCTTTCCGGCCGCCCACCACCAGAACGACGGGTCCGTGTTCGCGAGTTGCGGGATCCAGGGCTACCCCGGCTACAGCACCGCGTCGGCCGCGCTCAGTGAACGGGACCGCAACAGCTTCGGAGCCTATGCGGACATGGAGCTGCGCCCGTCCGGCGCCGCCACGCTGAGCGGTGCCCTGCGCTTCGAGCAATACACCGACGCGGGCAGCTCACTCACCGGCAAGGTCGCCGGGCGCGTCGAACTGGGCGCGTCCGGGGCCGCGCTGCGGGCGGCGGTTTCCACGGGTTTCCGCGCACCACGCCTGCCCCAGCGAGGCTTCAACACGATCGGTTTCGTGGGCGGGAGCGAGGGCCTGGTGAGCGCCGGGTTCCTTCCCGAAGGCGACGAGATCGCGTGCGCCGACTTCCGCGCCTGCTCCCTGAGCCACGAGACGTCCTTGAGCTTCACCGGCGGGTTCGTCTATTCCGGCGACAACGGCCTCCTCGTGACCGCCGACTACTACCGCGTTGCGGTCGCCGACGCCATCGCGCTGACGCAGAGCCTGGGTTCGAGCCACGGGCTTCGTCCGGGCGCCCGATTCCAGGGCCGGCCGGTGGACGCCGTCGCGTTCTGGACCAATGCGATCGACACGCGCACCCGGGGGTTCGACCTGGTCGCCAGCTGGCGGTTGCGCGGGATGGCCTGGGGCGCCGCCGATCTGTCGGCCAGCCTGCACCGCAACAGCACCGAGATCACCGCCAACCGGAACGAGAACTTCATTGGCGCGACGCAGCAGACCCTGATCGAGCAGGCGCAACCCGGACGGCGGATCGGCGTGAGCGCCGACATCCGCTCCGCCCGCGGCCTGGGTGCCAGGTTCAGTGTGAACCACATCGGAGCCGTCACGACCCCGTTCATCTTCGAGGAGAACGTCACGATCGCCGCCGCCGCCATCGCCGATCTGGAGGTCACGGTGCAGATTGCCGACCGGATCCGTCTGGGGCTGGGCGCCAACAACCTCCTGGACAAGCTGCCGAACAGGCTCCCGGACGACTCCGTGGCCCAGTTGTGGACGATGGAATACCCTTCCGAGTCGCCCTACGGTGTCGCGGGGCGGATCTGGTACACGCGGGTGAACGTGGTCGGGAACTGAGCCGAGGCCGGCGCCGCCATGCCGCCGTGGAGGGTCAGCGCCGCAGCAGAAGCCGGTCGGCGGTCCCCCGGCTGGCCAGGTAGAAGTCCGGCCGGCCGTCGCCGTCGAAGTCCGCGAATTCCAGGTCCAGTCCCGTCCCGACAACGCCCGCCCCGAACACCTCGTCCGAGGCGTCCGTGAAGACGCCGGTTCCGTCGTTCAGGTAGGCCCGGTAGCGGCTGTCGGCGATGCGGCCGACGCTGAGGTCGACGTCGGCGTTGGCTGTCACGATGTCCAGGTCCCCGTCACCGTCTACATCCACGAAATCGCCGTCGAACGACGACACGCTCGCCGCCGGCAGCCGCGCCGAGGTTTCGTCGGCGAAGAAGCCGTCCCCGTCGTTGATCAGGAGGCGGTTGCGGGGGTCCGCACCGGCCACGAAGGCGGCGACATTGGCAAGGAGGAGGTCGAGGTCGCCGTCGCCGTCCACGTCGCCGAAGTCGGCTTCACGGGTCTCCTCGCCCCCTTCACGCTGCGGTATCCTGGCCGCGCTCTCATCGCTGAAGTGCCCGGTGCCATCGTTCATGTAGAGCGCGTTGGCCCCTTCGTTGGCCACAACCAGATCCAGGTCGCCGTCGCCGTCCACGTCGCCGAGTTCCAGATCCTGGGTGACATCCGCCGAACGAGGAAGCCGCTCGGCCGTCTCGTCGACGAAGTTGCCGGTGCCGTCGTTGACGATCACCGCGTCCTGGCCGTTGTTGGCGAACAGGACGTCCGGGAAGCCGTCCCCGTTCACGTCGGCCACGACCACCCCGTTGGTGGTGCCCTCGACCGGAAGCCGCGCCCCCTCGTCGGTGAAGCGGCCCGCCCCGTCGTTGAAGTACAGCTCGTTGATGCGGTCGTCCTCGCTGACGACGACGATGTCGAGGTCCCCGTCGCCATCGAAATCGGCGATACCGACATCCTCGGAGTCGCGGTTGACGGCGGGAAGCCGGGAGCTGCCGTCGCTGAAGCGGCCCGCGCCGTCGTTGAGGAGCAGGATGTTGGGACGGAACTCGTTGGCGATCACGATGTCCAGGTCGCCGTCGGCGTCGAGGTCGGCGACGCCCGCGTCCATGCTGAGGCCGTTCAGCAGGCCGCTGGGCAGATGCGTGGCGGTGACATCGCCGTACAGCGTCTGGGGCGGCGCGGCCGTGGTCGTGTCGGGCGCCATGGACACGCCGTTTCCACCGCTCCCGCATTCCGCAGGCGCCGCCGCGAGACACGCAACGGTGCACAGCGCGACGGTCGGGGCGGCGCGGTTCGGCCGGTCCTCCTTCATCAGGAAATCACGCCCATGCCCAGTGCCTGGATGCGGCGGTTGAAGTCGGCGAGTTCGTCGTCCAGCACTTCTTCGATCGCTTCCCGGATCCGCAGGAGGCGTTGTTCGAGGATGACGTGCACCTCGCCTTGCTGATCGGTGGGCGGGAAATCACCGATCGACACCGTGGTGAAGAGATAGCCGAGCCGTTCGATCAGCCGCGTGGGATAGCGAATGGCGTCCTGCCCGGTGCCCGTCGCGCGCATCTGGAAGAGCCCGTCCTCGGCCTCGATCAGGCGCTGGTTGAGTGAATCCGCCGCGGCCACGAGTTCGGGAGCGTCACCCCTGTCTTCCAGGACGGCGCGCACATCCAGCAGCTGCCGCCGCACCCATTCGACGCGGTTGATCAGCTCGCCCGTCGCTTCCAGATCGGCCCGGATGTCGGCCAGGGCGGCCAGCTGGGCCTCGATGTCGGCGAGCGTGCCCTCGGAATGGGGGTCCTTGCGCACCTCCAGCTGCTGCGTCAGGACCTCGTCACCGACCCTGAGCGTCACGGTGTACATGCCCGGAGGCTGCAGAAACGTGCCGGCGCCGGGGCCGCCCAGCGGGCCCCCGGGCAGCGGGCGCCACCGTTCCTCGCCGAGGGCGACGTCCTCGCCGTACAGCGGCTTCGTGCGCAGCCGGACCTGCTCGATCGGGTCGTTCATGAGGTCCCACCAGACCCGGTTGACGCCCGCGCTTGCCGTGCCCTCCAGGGTGCGCACGACCTCGCCCGCCGCGTTCGCGATTTCGACCGTCACGCCGTCGTCGGTCGCCTCGGCAAGCCAGTAGTTGAGCGACGCGCCGTAGGGCGGGTTCTCGCCGTCGGATTGGTCGTCGAACATCGTGAAGGGCGCGGAGATCGGCCGGAACCGGTAGGCCGGCCGGGGGGCGAAGAGGTGGGCCGCGCTCGCGGCGACGTCGGGCGTGATCTGTTGCAGCGGCGTGATGTCGTCCAGGATCCAGTAGCCACGCCCGTAGGTGCCGACCACCAGGTCGTTGAAGTGCTCCTGCACCACGAGCCCGTACATGGGCGCGGGCGGGAGGTTGGTGTGGAACCTCTGCCAGCGGTCGCCGTCGTCGAAGGAGACATAGACCGATGCCTCGGTGCCCAGGTAGAGGAGGCCGGGGCGGACGGGGTCCTCGTGGATCGCACGCGTGTAGCTGAGCACGCCGTCGTCGATGCCGTTGGTGATGGGCGTCCAGCTCTCGCCGTAGTCGTCGGTCCTGTAGGCGCGGGCCTCGAAGTCGCCCACCTGGTGATGCTCTATCACCATGTACGCCTTGCCCGCCGTGTAACGCGAGGCGTCGATCCCCCGCACCACCCCGTCCGGAGGCAGGTCCGGGATGTTGGCCGTCACGTTTGCCCAGTTGGCGCCGCCGTCGCGGCTCACGTGCATCAGTCCGTCGTTGGTCCCGGCCCAGAGCACGCCGGGCTCGAGCGGGGACTCGTCGAAGGCGTAGATCACGCAGCAGTACTCCACCCCGATGTTGTCGGGCGTGAGGCCGCCGCTGATCCCCATGCGGCTGCGGTTGTTGGTGCTGAGGTCCGGGCTGATCACCTCCCAGCTCTGCCCGCGGTTGGTGGTGCGATGGACGTGCTGGCTCGTCACGTAGACCGTGTTGTTGTCGTGCGGCGAAATGAGGAGCGGGAAGGTCCACTGGAAGCGGTACCTGAGCGAGTCGGCCGGGTGGCCGGTGGTCGACTCCGGCCACACCTCCACCTCGCGGTGCTGGCCGGTGCGGGCGTCCCAGCGCGACACGATGCCGCCGCCCGCCCCGACGCCGGAAGCGCTGGACCACACGATGTTCGGATCCGTGGGGTCCGGGGTGGCGAATCCGGATTCTCCCCCGCCGACCGAATGCCACAGACCACGGGGGATCCCCACTCCGAAGATCCCGCCCCCCATCCGGCTGTTGCTCGGGCCGCGCGTCGAAGGTCCGTCCTGCCGGTTCCCCATGACGTTGTAGGGTATCGCGTTGTCCACCGTCACGTGGTACATCTGGGCGATCGGCAACTGCACCCGGAACCAGGTCCTGCCACGGTTGCCGGTGATTGCGAGGCCGCCGTCGCCGCCCACGATCTGGCGGTCGCCGTCGTACGGGTCGATCCACATGTCGTGATTGTCCCAGGTCGGGCCTTCCAGGAACCCCGCGGCCGAAGAGGTTGCGCCGCCGTCCAGGGTGGTACTGTACGCGGCCGCCAGGAAATACGCCTCGTCCGGGTCGTCGGTATTGACCTCGCACCGGGTGTAGTACGCCGTGCGGCCGGCCAGGTCGCGGTCGTAGCTGACAAGCGACCAGTTGTGGCCGCCGTCGTCGGAACGCCAGAGCTCGCCGCCGTCGGTGTCACCCCCCTCCCAGGGGACGCCGTCGCCGGTCTCGATGAGGGCGTAGATGCGGCGGGAGTCGGCGCGGCTCATGCACAGCGCGATCTTCCCGATCTCGCGGGTGGGCAGGCCGTTGCCGGCGAGCCGCGTCCACGTCGTGCCACCGTCCCGGGAGACGTGGATGGCGCTGCCCGGGCCACCGGACGTGCGCGTCCAGGTCCGGATCGCGATCTGCCAGGTTCCCGCAAAGAGGATGCGGGGGTTGTTGGGATCCATGACGAGGTCGCTTGCGCCGGTCTCCTCGTCCACGAAGAGAACCTGCTCCCAGGACGCGCCGCCGTCGATGGTGCGGTAGATGCCCCGTTCGGGCTGGGGCGCGTAGCCGTGCCCGATGGCCGCCGCGTAGACGATATCCGGGTTGGTGGGGTGCGCGATGATGCGGCTGATGCGCCCCGTGCCTTCCAGACCCATGTGCGTCCAGCTCTCGCCCGCGTCGGTGGATTTCCACACGCCGTTGCCGATCGAGACGTTGGAGCGGATGAAGGGCTCTCCGGTGCCCGCCCACACGATGTTGGGGTCCGACGGGGACACCTCCACCTCGCCCACCGAATGCACCGGCTGGTCGTCGAAGACCGGACGCCAGTTGACGCCCCCGTCCTCGGTCTTCCACAGGCCGCCCGAAGCAGCCCCCGCGTAGTAGGTGAAGCGGTCCCCGGGCACCCCCGTCACCGAGGTGACCCGGTTCCCGAGCGGCCCGATGTGCCTGTACTGCATCGAGGCGAAGGCCGAGGTCGCGACTTCCTGGGCACTGCCAGGCAGCGGGTGTACGGCGAGAATGCCCAAGGCAACCCCGAGGAACGGGGCCGGGGCGAAACGAAGAACCGGGGAACGCATTACGTATTCTCCTTAAATGGGGACGCACCTCTCCTACGGGGGAACCGGCATGCCCCAGGAAGCATACTGCCAAGACCGGCCGCTTAGCAGTGGAGGTTCCGGGGGATCAACCGCGAACGGCCGGCCGCGCGCTACCCGGAGACCACCACGTCCAAGCTGGTGGGGCCGGGCTTGGCTAGGTCGGATTCACATGCACCGGTACCGGTGTCGTTACGAAATCGGGGTGACCCTGTCCGATGGCTCCATGCATGAGTCGAAAGCTCATACCAGTCTGCCCCTGTGCGTTTCCGCGGAGCACACCGGTGAAGCCGCCCGCCGCAGCCTGACTGAAAGAGGCAATCGTGTCGTCGTCGCTCACCACGTCGAGATATGTCTCCACCTCGGTTTCGATTGGGTCTCCGTCGTGATCCACGAAGTTCACACTGATTTGGGGAGTCTCCGCTCCGACGCTTACTTCCAGCTGGCCGTCCCAAGCCTGATCTTCACCGTCGTAGGAAGCGACCACCCGTCCGTCCATGACCAGTTGAACGCCCTCGGGTTCTGCATGTTCCTCCTCGTGCTCCGTCATCGAGTCGTTGCAGGCTCCGAGGAGCAAAGTGAAAGCGGCGAGAATCGCAAACGGTGATTTCCTGTAGCTCCATGTCTTCATTTCCATCTCCTGTTCGTTCAGTAGAGGTCGCGCCAGGGGACATCCCTAGAACACGACCCGGTATGTCACACTCAGACCTCTCCCGGCTTCGGGCATGATTTCCTTGATCCGGGAGAGATGGTTTCGGTACACCCTGTCGGTTGCGTTGTCGAGGCCCACGGTGATGACGTTCAGGCGGCCACCGAGCGTGAGGCGCGCCCCGGCCGAAAGATTCAGGACCCTGTACCCTTCGGTCGGTGTTTCGAATTCTCCGATTCGGTCCTGCCTCGCCGCCATTTCCGCTTCTCCGCGGATGAACCACAGTGCCCGCTCGTACTTCAGGGCCCAGTGTCCCTTGAAAGGAGGAACGAGGGGGAGGGGCCGCCCGCCGTCCTTGAGACCCCCGCGCACGGCAGACGCGACCGCCTCGATGGCCAGACCGCGCCCCGCGTCCACGTCCAGCGTCGCCTCGAAGCCGCTGAACACGGCGTCGCTACCCCGGAACTGGTATATGGGAAGCAGCACCCGGCTGAGCCGACCCGTGTCCTCCCCGTAGACATACTCCTTGATATCGTTGTAGAAGCCGGTCACTTCGCCCCGCAACCGATTGGACTCGAAGCGAAGGAAGACGTCGAGCCCCCTCCCGACCTCGCCGTCCAGGGACGGGTTTCCGACTTCGAAGGAGTAGGCCGCGAGGTGCGGCCCCTCCGAGTAGAGTTCGTTGATGTCGGGCGCCCTGGAAGCGCGGACTGCACTGGCGCCCAGCGTGAGCCCGGCCCCGGTTCTGTACAGCACCCCCAGCGACCCCGAAATGGCATGAAAGCCGCGATTGCGGATCTCGCCGATGTCCGAAGTGCGATCTTGTTCCAGCGGGTCGGTGCCGGTCCAGTCGTAGCGCAGACCCCATTCGATCTGCACCGAACCCAGGTCGGCCTCCTCCAGGAAGTAGACAGACACCTTGCCGCGTTGGGTGTCCGGCGTATACAGGCTGCCGCCGTACCCGAAATCCTCCCACGACAGACGGGCACCGACGGCCCCGGCCGAGAACGGACCCCACCGCGCATGCCGGCCCAGCACCTCACCACTCGCGGTCTGGCGCGTGTACAGGGTGCCCAGGATGTCCGGCGGCTCGATCTCCCGGTGTTCGTACCAGGTGTGGGTCGCATCGAAGCGGATGTCTTCGAAGAAGCCGGCGGGCCGGTCAACCACCGCCCGGAGTTTGGAAGCGGCGCGCTGCATCTCGATGCGCACCCCTTCGGCGTGCCCTCCGACGAACCCGCCGGGGATGCCGTAGTCGTTGCGGTAGCCGCGGAATGACGCCCCTACATGACCCCACTGAGCCACATAGGCCGACCCGGCCCCGCCGCTCCACAGGTCACCGCCGGTGTTGGGGAGCGTGCCCAGGGGCGTCTTGAGGTCTCCCCCGGTGCGGGCGGCAACCTCCACACGAACCGGCACCTGCTCCGCCACCGCGAAGACGGTCGTGGCACTGCCGCCCGCCGAGCCCGTCGCGGTCTGGCTCTGCAGCGTCGCCGATCCGGTCACGTGGTGTGGCACCGCCGACGGGATCTCGTCACGGATGACGTTGATGACGCCACCCAGGGCGTTGCCGCCGTAGAGGAGTGCACCCGGGCCCCGCACCACCTCGATTCTTCGCGCGGACGCCGGATCGAGTCCCGTGGTGTGATCCGCGCCCGAGTTGGATGCGTCTCCCACCTGTGAGCCGTCTTCCAGCAACAGCACCCGGTCGCCGCTCAGTCCCCGGATCACCGGTTGCGAGACGGTCGGACCCATGCTCGTCAGGGCCAGACCCGGCATGGAGGCCAGGGTTGCCGCGACGGTCCCTTCCAGCCGGCGCTGCAGCTCATCGCCGGCCATGACGCCTACCGGCCGCAGGGTCTCCGCGGCGCCCCGCTCGCTGAGCGTGGCGGTGACGACCATTCCCTGAAGCGCGATCGGCGACGTTGCCAGTTCGATGGCGACAACCGCTGACTCGTCACCCACCACGACTTCGGTGGTACGGCTTCGATACCCCAGGCGTTCGACGCGCAGCGAGTAACTCCCCGCGGCTATTCCCGTCAGGTGGAAGGATCCGTCACCGTGCGTCACCGCGCTGGTTCCCGTTCCGATTACCGCGACGAAGGCACCCGCGAGCGGTTCGCCTGTCTCGGCATCACGCACCACGCCTTCGATCTCACCGTCATGCTCCGGTTGCTGGGCATGCGCCGGTGACCGCAGCAAGGCGAGTCCGAAAAGCACCGTCGCTGCGACAATGCAATACGGCTTGAATGGTGTCGGTTTCAAGGGATGGCACTCGTTCTCCGCATCCACGTCCGATGGGAACCGTCCGGACCTGCCGGACGGCCCCGCGAGATTCACCCGGGAGAGGGTGGTCGTGGGAGGTCAGACGAGGGGCGGAGCCCTTGGTATCGCCGGAGCGGACCAGATCGACTGGTTGTTCGCGAGCAACCCGTCCGGGCGCGGCTGAGCGACCCGTATGGGCGGGGAATGCTCGCATGCGATCGACATGTCGGGCGCGGCTCCAGCCGCCCACAGCGAACGGACGATCTGGCAGAAGAGGTGCCCGTGATTGACCTGGCATTCCGTGGTCGCCGGGGTCTCGATGTGAGCTGGCGATCCGAATTGATCGATGTCGAGGATGGCATCGGCGGGAACCAGCGCCATCGCCACGGCCATCTGTGGCATGGCCACGCAGGAAACGGCGAGGTGCCGCCACCTGCGTCTGCTCGCTTGCCGTAAGAACAAAGTCTTCGCCTTGCTGTTGCCGGATGCACTGGCCATATGCAATGAACCGGCGCGGATTGCTGATCGTCAAGACCCCGGTGACATGGGCCCAGAGGGACTTGAACCCCCGACCGTCGGATTATGAGTCCGCTGCTCTAACCGCCTGAGCTATGGGCCCGGATAAGGCTAACGAATCCACAAACCTCCGGCCACCATCGCTCAGGACGTCCCGAAAATCCTGTCGCCCGCGTCGCCAAGCCCGGGCACGATGTACCCTACCGCGTTCAGCTGGCGGTCCAGTGCGGCGGTGTAGACGGGCACATCCGGGTGCCGGGCGGTCATGTGGGCCGCGCCCTCGGGAGACGCGACCACGCACATCACGCGAATGTCGGTGGCCCCGTGCGCCTTTAATTCCGCGACCGCGGCGGCCGCGGTGCCACCAGTGCCCAGCATCGGGTCGAGCAACAGGTGCGTCGAGCGCTCGCTCCGGGGTGGCAGTTTTCCGTAGTACCTGACGGGTTCGAGCGTTTCTTCGTTCCTGTAGAACCCGAGATGTCCCACCCTCACCCCAGGGATCAGCTTTCGGACACCCTCGACCATTCCCAGTCCCGCCCTCAGGACGGGCACGACCACCAGGCGGTCTTCGCTGATGCGGCGAACCCGGGTGGTTTCGAGCGGAGTCTCGATGCTGACTTCATCGCCTTCGAGCCCTCTGGTCACGTAAAAGGTCATGAGCAGCGTGATCTGGTCGAGGAGCTCCTTGAACTCGGCCGGCGCTGTCCGCCTGTCCCGCATGAAGGACAGCTTGTGCTCGATCAGAGGGTGACGGATCACTTCCAGCGTGGAGTCAGACACGCGGTCCTCCCTTCCTTTTCGGTCCGCGTCGGCGGCGACTCGGCAACCGGGTGACAAGGGATCTTGCCCCGGCCAACTCGGAAGGCAGGGCGGGTCTCCAGGCTCCGGGCTTCAGCCCGCCGAGTCGAAACGGACCGAACCGCGTGCGCGCCAGAGACCGCGGAGGATGGCCCACGGCCCTGAGGAGCCGGCGCACCTCGCGCTTTCTGCCCTCGGTGAGCACAATCCGGACACCCGGCTCGTCCTCTCCCCATTCGAACCTGCGCACCCGCACGGGGCGGGCGAAGCCGTCTTCGAGTTCCACCCCGCGCTTGAGCCGCTTGAGCGTCCGTGAGCTCAGCCGGGCCGCAATGCGGGCGCGGTACTCCCGCTCGACCTTGCCGCTCGGGTGCGCCAGCGCCGCCGCCAGGTCCCCCTCGTTGGTCATCAGCAGCAATCCGGAAGTATCACGGTCCAGCCGTCCGACGTAGCGAAGTCCGCCGGCCCAGGAGGGCAGAAGGTCGTAGACGGTCCGGCCGCCGTGAGGGTCGCTTCTGGTGCAGAGGACGCCGACGGGCTTGTGGAAGACGATCCAGCGGCGTGGCGCGGGCTCCACGACCCGCCCATCCAGCGAAACCACGTCCGTCCCGGGGATCACCCGCGCACCCACTGCGGACACGGGCTCGCCGTTGATCGCGACGCGGCCCTCCCTGATCATGACTTCGGCCTGGCGCCGCGACGCGGCTCCCGCCTGGGACATGTACTTCTGCACACGCACGCCCGAGGGAACCTCCGGGGTCACCCGGCCGATTCCGTCGCGCCGTCGGCATGGGCGAGCACGGCGGCAACGGCTTCCTCCGCGCTCGGAGACGGGTCCGCGTCGTCCTCGGCTGGCGCTTCCTCCGGGTTCCTCGAGATCTCATCCAGGGACGCATTGTCTCGCAGTACCACGGGGAGTTCCTCAGGTCTCGGCAAGTGCTCCATCGAGGGGAAGCCGAAGTGCTCCAGGAACCGCAATGTGGTGCCATAGAGCACGGGCCGCCCCACCCCTTCGCCACGACCCACCGCTTCGATCAACTCGCGGTCCAGCAGGGTTCGCAGCACGCCCGTCGAATTGACCCCGCGCACGTATTCCACCTCGATGCGGCTGATGGGTTGCCGGTACGCGACAATCGCCAGGGCTTCCAGCGCGGGGCCCGACAGGCGCGACGACTTCGGCACCGTGTCGAACCGCTCGAGGTACGGCGCGAATTCGGGCCGCGTCATCAACTGCACTCCGTCGGCAACCTCACGCAACTCGAACGCGCGTCCCGAGTTGTCGTATTCGGCACGCAAGGTGGCCAGCGCGTCCTCCACGCGGTCCTCGTCGAGAACCTCGTCGGCGCGCGCGATCTCGCCCGGCGACAGCGGGGCGTCGCTCGCAAAAAGGATGGCCTCTACAATGCTGGCGTCGTTCATGTCGTGTCGTCGAGTTCAATGTCCAGATTGCGGCCCTTGTAGAACCAGAGCGGCGAGAACGGCTTGCGCTGTCTGAGGGCGACCACTCGCCGCCGGCCCAGTTCGAGTCCGGCCAGCAGCGTCATGACACCGTGCATCCGCTCCTTCCACGGCGCAACCAGACTGGCAAACTCGATCCGGCTCGCCCTCTTCACGGATTCCACGATCAACCCGACCTTTTCCCGCATGGCGACCGGGCGCACCGCAACCCTGTGCTCGACCTCGCGCCGCACCGGAGATGCCACCCCCAGCGCAGCCGCGTAGAGTTGATCCCACGTAGCGTCCAGCGGAGCATCGGCCAGCGCCGGCCGGGGACGCGGCGCCACATATCCCTTCGCGAAGCGCCGGCCACGGTCGCTCTCGGCCGCGCGCATCCGGGTCGCGATCTCGCGGATCAGTTCGTATTCCAGCAGCCTCCGCACCAGTTCCGCGCGCGGGTCGTCGTCCTCCTCGTCCGTCGGACTGGGCAGGAGCATTCGGGCCTTGATGCGTATCAGCGTCGCCGCCATCTCCAGGAATTCGCCCGCCTCGTCCACTCCGTCTTCGCCGAGATCCTCGGTCGCTTGCAGGAACTGATGCGTGATGGGCGCGATCGGGATGTCGAAGATGTCGATGTCCTGAGCCCGGATCAGGTGAAGCAGAAGGTCGAGCGGGCCACTGAAGCGCTCTGTCTCGACGACCAGCAACCCCTCGTTCATGGCGCTGCCGCCAGCCCAAGCACCCACTCGAACACGATGAAGACGGGAGAGAGCAAGACGCCGAGGGCGCCGGGGAACACCAGCACGGTCAGGAACAACAGGGTGACTCCGTAACGTCCCAGCGCACGGTAGCGGGCTCCGGCAGCCGGTGGCAGAAGGTGATAGAGCACGTGGGAGCCATCGAGCGGCGGCACCGGGATCAGGTTGAAATACGCTAGAATCAGATTTATGAAAATTCCATAAGTGAACACTTGTGCGATACTTGCACCGACTTGTCCGCTAAGCAATGGCAAACTGTGGAGCAGCACGATCACGACCAGTCCCAGCGTGCACAGAGCCACGAGGCACAGATTCGAAACGATGCCGGCCAGCGAAACCCGGATGTCGCCCGCCCGGTAGTTGCGGTAGTTGCGCGGGTTCACCGGGACCGGCCTGGCCCACCCGAACAGGAAATCGCCGGGAAGCAGGTACAGCACCAGGGGCACCAGCACCGAGCCCATCGGATCGAGGTGGGGAATGGGGTTTAGCGTGATGCGGCCGAGGTCGCGGGCCGTGGTGTCCCCTTCCCTGAGCGCCTGCCACGCATGCGCCACCTCGTGGACCACGACGGAAAAGAGGAGAACGGGGATGATCAGCAGGATTTCCATGATCGGAATTGTAGAAAGGTCCCGCAGTGGCTGCCAGCCCGGCCCGGGAGTCGCGACTCCAGCATGGACGGCCCGCGGGCGACTGGCGGCGGCGGACGGACCCCTCGCGGGCGGCGGTTGATCGTATCGGCCCGCGGTTCTACCTTTCGAACCGGCCTTCCCTTCGGAGGCCTGCAGAAATGCGCACGACCCACCGCGGGGAAACCATACCGAGATGCCCAACATCAAGAGCGCGAAGAAGCGGATGGAGCTGAGCCAGGAAGCGCGGAGCCGCAACCGCGTAACCCGGTCCCGCATCCGTACGGCGGTTCGCAGGGTTCGCGAAGCCGATACGCAGGAGAACGCCGAAGAGCACCGTCGCGATGCGGTCGCGCTGATCGACAGGGCCGCAAACCGCCGTGTTCTTCACCCGAACAAGGCCGGCCGGATCAAGTCGCAGCTGGCGCGCCTGGTTCAGGGGCACGAGTAGCCCGGCCCAGACTCCAGACGGTCGTCCCGCCCACAAGCGTCCTGACGACCCTTCCCGTCACGCCGGCACCCTCGAAGGGCGTGTTCCGCCCCTTGGAGACGAAGTCCTCCGACGCAACCGTCCAGTGCATCTCGGCGTCGATGAGCACGATGTCGGCCGGCTGACCGGGCTCCAGGCTGCCTCCCGGCAGTCCGAGGGCGCGGGCGGGGCCCGTCGACATGCGGTGCAGCAGATCGTGCAGCGGTAACAGGTTTTTCCGCACAAGGCGGGTGTGGAGAACCGCGAAGGCGGTTTCCAGTCCCACCACGCCGTACGGCGCATCGTCGAAGGCCTGTTCCTTTTCGTCGTAGTGACGCGGCGCGTGGTCCGTCGCGATGCAGTCGATGATCCCGTCGGCCATCGCCGCGGCCAGCAACTCCACGTCGCGCTCCGTACGGAGCGGTGGATCGACCTTGTATTCCGTGCCGTAGCCATCGAGCAGATCGTGGCACAGCAACAGATGGTGCGGCGTGGCTTCCGCGGTGACCTGCACACCAGCGGCCTTGGCAGCGCGGATCAGTTCGGCGGCCACACCCGTTGAAACCCGTTGCAGATGGAGCCTGCCGCCGGTCGCGCGGGCAAGAGCGAGGTCACGGGCAACGCCGATCTCTTCCGCGACCGCCGGCTTCCCCCGCAGCCCCAGACGCGTCGACATCACGCCTTCGTGCATGACGCCACTGCGCGCAAGATCGCGGTCCTCCCCCCGGGACAACACCGGCACGCCGAACGACCGGGCGTATTCGAGGGCACGCCGCATCAGGCTGGACGACCCTACCGCCTTGCCCGCGTCACACACCGCCACGGCGCCGGCGTCCACGATCTCGCCGAACTCGGTGAGGCGCTCCCCTTCGCAGCCGGCGGACAGCGCCGCGACCGGGTAGACCCGGGCACCGCGGGCGCGTCGCCCTTCGGCGACGACGAACCCCACCGAAGCGGGATCGTCGACGACCGGATCCGTATCGGGCATCGCGCAGACGGCGGTGTACCCGCCGGCTGCCGCCGCCAGCGCTCCAGTCCGGATCGTCTCGCGGTGTTCCCATCCCGGCTCGCAGAGGTGCGCGTGCGGATCCACGAACCCGGGCGCAACGACCAGTCCCCGGGCGTCCAACACATCGGCGTCCCCGGCATCGAGGCCGGTGCCCACCGCGTCGATCCTGCCGTCCACCACGAGTACGTCCGATTCGGCCGCGTCGAGACCGGCTGCCGGATCGATGACGCGTCCCCCACGGATGAGAACGCGACTCATGCGCCCGTCCAGTCCCTGGCGGCCTCGGCCAGATGCGGCGCACCTCCCGCCAGCAGGTAGAGGACCGCCATCCGCACGGCCACGCCGTTGGTCACCTGCTGCAGAATCACGGAGTGAGGCCCGTCCGCCACATCCGAATCGATCTCGACACCCCGGTTCATCGGTCCGGGGTGCATGATCAGCAGCTCCTTCGGCGCACGCTCCAGACGGGGGCGCGTGATCCCGAACACCCGGTTGTACTCCCTGAGCGACGGCACGAAGCCGTCCTGCATCCGCTCCAGCTGCAACCGCAGCACGTTCAGTGCGTCCGCCCACCGAATCGCGTCGTCGACCCTGGCGAAGACCCGCACGCCGAGCTGTTCGATGCGCGCCGGCAGGAGGGTTCGCGGCCCGCACACCCCGACCCTGGCACCCAGTTTGACCAGGCCGTAGATGTTGGACCGCGCCACGCGCGAGTGCAGCACGTCCCCGACGATGCACACCCGCAGCCCTTCGAGGCTTCCGAAGTGGTCCCGCAGCGTGAGAATGTCCAGCAGTCCCTGGGTGGGATGCTCGTGGGCGCCGTCGCCCGCATTGATCACGTTGGAGGGAATGCGTGCCGCGAGGAAGGACGCGGCGCCGGCAGACCAATGGCGGATCACCACCATGTCGATGCTCATCGCCTCCAGGTTGCGCGCCGTGTCCACCAGCGTCTCCCCCTTCGAAACCGACGATCCGGCGGCGCCGATGTTCACCGTGTCGGCTGACAGCCGCTTTTCCGCGAATTCAAAGGAGATGCGCGTGCGGGTGGACGGTTCGAAGAAGAGGTTGACGATGGTCTTGCCGCGCAGCACCGGGAGTTTCTTGATGCGCCGCCCGGTGATTTCCTTGAAGGGTTCGGCGGTATCGAGAATGACTCGAATCTGGTCCGGCGAAAGGGGCTCCAGCCCGATCAGATCCTTGCCCAGAGCCGCCGCCGATCCGGTCATCCGCGCGCCACGGCGCTGAGCACCACCGCCAGCTCCCCGTCGATATCCGGAACGTGGACATCCACCCGCTGATTCGCCAGCACCTGGAACGCACGGCCCACGATGTCCGGCTGTATCGGCAATTCGCGGTCGCCGCGGTCCACAAGCACGCAAAGGAGGATGCGCGCCGGGCGCCCCCAGTCCATGAGTTCGTTCAGGGCGGCGCGCGCCGTGCGGCCGGTGTACAGGACATCGTCCACCAGCACGACCGCCATGTCGTCCAGACCGCTCGGCGGCAGTTTCGTTTCGCCCACCACCGGGCGCGGCCCGACGGCCATCAGGTCGTCACGGTAGAAGGTGATGTCCAGAGTGCCGGTGGCGACTTCGATTCCCTCGGCGGTTGCGATGGCGGTCGAGATCATGCCGGCAAGGTCGACCCCCCGCCGCTGGATTCCAATCAGCACGAAACGACGGTTGCCTCCCAGCTTTTCCAGAACCTCGTGAGCCATGCGGTCGACGGCACGCCGGACATCGGCGCCGTCCATGAGGACCGTGGGGTCGGTGGGAGTCACCTTTCGGGTTCGCACTCCTTCGCAGGGCCGCGTGTCAGCGCGGCGGACAGCATTGCGGGCGGCCCAAAGGTAATTGCACCGGGAGCCGCCGGCCAACATCATGGTGGGGTTCCCGGTCCGGCCGGTCCCGGTCCTTCGCATCCCAAACGCCGACGCGGAGCCCTCATGTTCCTTCGAACCACCTACCTTCTTCTCCTGGGCGCTCTCACTGCGACTCCCATCGGCGCGAGCGGGCAGGAAGCCGTCGAGGGCCCCAGGGTCGTCCTTGGCTCGGTGCCGTTCACGCTCACGGTGCATGGCGCGGACGAGGTCTCCTCGCTGGTGGAGGTCCGCAACTCCGAGGGAAGCCTGATCGCCTCGGGGACGGTCGGTGCGCGCCAGGTCCGCGAATTCCGGAACGTCGTCGTGGGTTCGCGGGCCGAACTGCCGCTGGAAGTGCGGGTGGGCGGCACGGTGCACACTGTCACCAGTCCCTTCGCTCCCGCGTGGTTCTCGATTCTTCCGCCGATTGTCGCCATCGCGCTCGCCCTGATCTTCAAGGAGGTGATCACGGCGCTCCTGGCCGGGATCTGGCTCGGCGCGCTGGCGGTGGCCGGTTACAACCCGATCCAGGCGACCTGGCGGCTCGTCGATCAGTATATCGTCCCGGCCCTCGGTGACACCGACGGCGGCCACACGCAGATCGTGGTCTTCAGTCTGCTGCTGGGCGGGATGGTCGGGATGATCAGCAAGAACGGCGGCACCCTGGGCGTGGTCCGCGCCGTCGCCCCCCTGGCCAGAAACCGGCGCCGGGGCAAGCTGGCCACGGCCGCTGCCGGGCTGGCAATCTTCTTCGACGACTACGCCAACACGCTCGTCGTCGGCAACACGATGCGTCCCGTGACGGACCGGCTCAAGGTCTCGCGCGAGAAGCTCGCCTACCTCGTGGACTCGACCGCCGCTCCCATCGCCGCCCTGGTGCCCGTCTCGACCTGGGTCGGGTACGAGATCTCGCTGATCGGCGGTGGCCTCACCGCCGCGGCCGGCACCACGACAGGCGCCGACGCGGCCTTCCTCGCAGGCCTGAGTCCGTACACGGTCTTCATCCAGACGATCCCCTACCTCTTCTATCCGATACTCGCGATGGCCCTGGTGTTCCTCACGTCCTACATGAACCGGGACTTCGGTCCGATGGCGAGGGCCGAACAGCGGGCGGCGACGGGAGGCGGGCTCCACCGCGAGGGGGCGATGCTGGCCACCGACACCTCCGCGAGCTTCGTGAACGCCAAGGAAGGGGCCCCGAACCGGTGGTGGAACGCGGGCCTTCCGGTGCTCACCGTCGTACTCGTCGTGCTCGGCGGACTGTACGCCTCGGGACGCGCTGCGCTGGGCGAGGGCCCGGCGGACGCGGCCGGCGGAGGCCTGGCCGGTTTCTTCTACCATCTGCGTGACACCTTCGGCGCGGCCGACCCCTTCAATCCGCTCCTCTGGGGGTCGCTGGCAGGATGTCTGGTCGCGGCCGCGCTGTCGCTGGGGCAACGCATCCTGACCGTGCACGAGTGCGTTGGCGCGTGGCTGGGCGGCGTCAAGGCCATGATGATCGCCATGGTGATCCTGACCCTGGCTTGGTCGCTCGGCGCCGTGACGCAGGACGTCGGCACGGCGGGCTACCTGTCGCAGCTGCTGGGCGGCAACCTGCCGCTGTTCCTGCTGCCGGCACTCGTGTTCGTGACCGCCGGCGCGATGGCCTTCGCGACCGGGACGTCGTGGACGACCATGGCAATCCTGATCCCCCTGGTGATCCCCCTGACGGTATCGCTCGCCGGTGGTACAGGCTTTGCCGACGGCTCCGTGTACGGCATCCTGCTCGGCACCACGAGCTCGGTGCTGGCGGGCGCGATCTGGGGCGACCACTGCTCACCCATCTCCGATACCACCGTGCTGTCCTCGACCGCGGCCGCGTGCGACCACGTCGACCATGTGCGGACCCAGCTGCCGTACGCCGTGCTCGTCGGCGTGATCGGTCTGGCGCTGGGGAGTGTGGGGACCGCCCTCGGGCTGCCCACGTGGATCGCGCTGGCGGCCGGCGTGGCCGTTCTGGTCGTCTTCCTGCGCGTGTTCGGCACGCCCGTACCGGAGATTGAAGGCCCGGCCGCCGCCGAGGACGTAGCCTGACGTAACGTCAGGGTTAACTTTAGCTAACCCCGTCGCGCCCGAAAGAAGCCGCGCAACAGGTTGCCGGACTCCTCTGCGAGCACACCTCCGAGGAGCTCGACGCGATGGTTGAGCCGCGGATCCTGCACGAGGTTGTCCAGGCTCCCGGCCATGCCCGCTTTAGGGTCCGCCGCGCCGAACACGAGGCGCTGAATCCGGGCCAATACCGCGGCGCCGGCGCAAAGCGCGCAGGGCTCCAGCGTGGTGTACAGCGTGCAGTTCTCCAGGCGCCAGTCACCCTGACGACGAGCGGCGCGCCGGATGGCTACGGCCTCCGCGTGGGCCGTGGGATCGCAGTCCTGGACGGTGCGGTTGTGGGCCTCGGCAATCACCTCGCCGCCGCGAACGACCAACGCGCCGACCGGCACCTCGCCGCGAAGCGCCGCCGCACGCGCAAGCTCCAGCGCCCGCGCCATCCAGGCACGGTCGGGATCGGGGCCGGGCGGGATGTCGGGGACGCTGCTCAGTGCGCGACGGCGGGCTTTGCGAACGAACCGGGATCGACCCGGCGATAGAGTCCCGTGACCCGGCCGACCAGCACCAGCGAAGCGGGCTCGTCCATGCGGGAGGGCACCCCGTCCCGACCCAGCGGGTGAAGGAGCACCTGTGACCTGCTCCGCTTGACGCGGAAATAGTCCGGAATCCCGCTCACACGCGCCACGATCACTTCGCCGTCGCTCAACTCCTCCGCCACCACGGGAGCGACCACGAGCAGGTCCCCGTCGGCCACCGATCCATTGGGAAGCACATCTCTGGGTGCGCGCACCATGAAGGCCCCCTTTCCCCCGGCCAGCTGGCGGTCAAGCGTGATGTGACCCTCCGCCTTGCGGGCGCGTCCGCCGGGCATGGCGTCGCGCAGATCCTCGAAGCACGGGAGCGAAACGGACTCCGCATTGAGGTCGATTCCCAGGATCCGCACACCCCTCGAACGGGAAGGATCCCGCTCGATGTATCCCTTGTCCGCCAGCGCCTGGAGGTGCTCGGACACCGTCTTGGTGCTCTTGATCCCGAACTGCCTTCCGATTTCCCGGATCGACGGCTGGTAGGTATTGCTGCGCAGGAAAAAGACGATGAAGTCGAGGATGCCCCGCTCGATCTCGCTCAGGGCCGGTGCGGCTGCGGCACCGGATATCTGGCCTGACGACATGGCGGATTTCTGTCCGGTTGGCATGCGCTTCCGGGTGGGGGGGATGGCTGGTCAGGAAGGACGCAATGTTAGGTGCGCGCCCTCCGATTCGCAACCCGTGAGCCGCCGAAAGTCGACCCCGGCCGGACCCGGCGGGAACCTGTCAGGCTGGCTCGGCGTGTGAGCCGATCGTGTCGATCGCGCGCTCGATTCGCCTCAGGGATCGTTCGCGGCCCAGGATCAGAAGGACGTCGAAGATGCCCGGCGAGGCCGGAAGTCCAGTCAAGGCAAGGCGCAGCGGCTGAAAGACCTTGCCGGCACCCACACCCAGGTCCCCCGCAAGGCCGCGTAGCGACTGCTCCAGTGTCTCCGCTTCCCACCCCGCCTCGGCGAGTGCTGCCCTCACCTCCGTCAGGACCTCCACGGCACCCCCCGGATCCCTGTACCAGCTCTTGCGCGCCGCCTTCGCGTCGTAGCTGGTCACGAGACCAACATACGGGGCCGCCAGCGTCGCCATTTCGGAAAGGGAGCGGCTCCGGGGCGCCAGCGCCGCGGTCATCCGCCGGAACGCGTCGTCGGAGAGTTCGTGCGCCTCCTCGGCCGGGGAGGGCCGGGAAGCCAGGGTCCGCCGCAGCCGCTCCGCGAGTTCCCGGGTGCCCAGCCGTCCCATGTACTTGCCGTTCATCCAGTAGAGCTTGGCGGGATCGAATACCGACCCCTTCTTGAGGACGCGGTCCATGGTGAACCGCGCGACCAACTCGTCCCGGGACAGCAGTTCCTCGTCGGTTCCGGGCGACCAGCCCAGCAGTGCGAGGAAGTTGACCATCGCCTCCGGCAACACCCCCTCCTCTTCGTAGCTGCCCACCGCCTGGGCGCCGTGCCGCTTGGACAGCCGTTTGCCGTCCGGGCCGAGGATCATGGGGAGATGCCCGAACTCGGGGACTTCGTGCCCCAGCGCTTGGTACAGCAGGATCTGCTTGGGCGTGTTGGAGATGTGATCGTCGCCGCGGATGACGTGGCTGACCTTCATGTGGGCGTCGTCCGATACGACAGCGTGGTTGTACGTGGGGGTGCCGTCACCCCTGAGGATGACGAAGTCCTCGATCTCGCCGTTGGCGAAGCGCTTCTCGCCGTGCACCATGTCCCGCCACGAGGTGCTCCCGTCGGGCACCCGGAACCGCACCGCGAAGGGCTCGCCGGCCGCGGCCCGCCGCTCCGCCTCTGCCGCCGGCACCCGCGCGGCAAGCTCCCGCGAGAGCCGGGTCACAGCCCCGCTCCCGGCTGCGACGGCCGCGTCCCTCGCGCGCTCGAACTCGTCCTGCGGAGTGAAGTCCCGATAGGCGCGTCCCCGCTCCAGCAGGCGAAGCGCGTCGGCACGGTGCCGCTCGATTCCGTCGGCCTGGAAGACGGGTTCTTCGTCCCAGTCGATGCCGAGCCATCGGAGACCACCCAGGATGGCCTCCACGTGCTCGGGCCGGCTGCGGTGGCGGTCGGTGTCCTCGATTCGCAGCAGGAAGGCGCCGCCGCTCCGGCGTGCCAGCAGCCAGTTGAAGAGCGCCGTGCGGGCTCCTCCCACGTGAAGGTACCCCGTGGGGGACGGGGCGAAGCGTAGTCTCATGTCGAGGTCAGCTGGCGCCCGCTCCCGGGGCTGAAGCCGGTGCGACTCCCGCCGCAGCAGCCGAATGCGCCGCCCGGGCCGCCGCGCGGCGCGCCTTCGGGCGCTCGAAGAGCAGGTAGAGCGCAGGCGTGGCGGTCAGGACCAGGAAGGTCGACGACGCCAGTCCGCCGATCAGGGCGTAGGCCAGCGCATTCCAGATATTCGAGTTCGCCGTCTCGCTGAAGATGACCAGAGGCCCCAGCCCCAGTATGGTCGTCGTGGTCGTCATGAGAATCGGTCTGACGCGCTCCAGGGTCCCCTTCTGGATGGCGGCCTCGAGCGCGAGCGGTGTCTCCCGCCGCACGCGGTTGATATGGTCGACGAGGAGAATCGCGTTGTTCACCACGATTCCTCCCATCATGATGACGCCGATGTACGCCTCGCGCGTGAAGTGCGCGTCCAGGTAGAAGAAGAGGAGAAAGACCCCGATCAGGGCCATGGGCACCGTGAGGAGGACGCACAGGGGCAGCAACAGCGACTCGAAGAGCGCGGCCGTCACCATGTAGATGAGAAGGATGGACACGATGAGCAGCAGCGCCATCTGCGACTGCTCCTCGAGTGACCAGCGCCACCGGTCGGCCTTCTTGACCGTGTACCCGGGCGGCACCTCGGTCATGTCGATCACGCTGTTGTGATAGAGGTCGCCTAGCTTGTAGGGGCCCCGGAACTCGTACGCCACGGAGCGCTCGTACTGCTGGTCCTCGCGGCGGATGGTGGCCAGGACCTCGCGGGGGCGGATGGTCACGAGCTCTCCCAGCCGGACCGGATTGCCGGTCGGAGTCAGGACGAGCGTCTGCTGCAATTCGACCAGATCGACCTCCCGGTTCCCCTCCAGCTTGACGTCGTAGCGGACTTCGTCGCCCCCGATCTTCAGCAGGTCCTGGCTCACCTGGCCGCGCACGGCGTCCGATATCTGCCGGACCAGGAAGTCGACCGTGAGATCGTGGCGGGCAACGACGTCGCGGCGGATGTCCACGGCGAATTCCGATGCCCGGTCACGCGTGAAGAACCCGAACGAAGCATTCGTGTTCACGTCGCGAATGCGCGGGAAGCGCTCCAGCCGGCCTCCGAGGTCCTCGGCGATGTCGCGAACCTTCTCGTAGTTGTACCCGAGGACCTGGATCGTGTAGTTGGGTGGCGATCCTCCACCGCCGTAGAAGGAGGGACCGTAGCCGTACACACGTACCTCGGCGCGGGAAAACCCCAGCGAGAAGGCGAAGAGCTGCTCCTTGATGCGCACCGGCACGTCGGTAAGCTCGAGTGCCTCGGGGAAGGTGACCGTGGTTCGGCTCGATTCGGGATAGACATTCGTCGTGAAGCGCTCGACCTCCGGCATCTGGCGCAGACGTTCCTCGAAGTACCGGGTCAACTGGTCGGTGCGCTCGATGTCGGAACCCCGCGGGAGGCGGATGGAGATGTCGATGTAGGTCTGCTGGCCCCAGCCGCCACCCCAGATCCTGCCCTTGTTGACGTACTGGTCGAACAGGTATCCGGACCCGCCGAGCATCGCCAGGCACACGGCGACGACCACCCAGGGCCGTCGCAGCGTATACCCCACGAGCCCCCGGTAGAAGCGCAGGTAGAGTGGCGGGCGCGCCGCCGAGCGGCCGGTAATGGATGTGGTGACCTTCTCTCGTGCCGGCAGGATCCTCCCGACGAGCCCGGGGATGAAGCTGAACGCCACCAGGAGTGACGCCAGCAGGCTCAGCACGACCACGATGGCCAGCGGCAGGTAGTAGATCCGCAACTCGTCCTGCAGGTAGACGAAGGGAGCGAAGACGATCAGGGTGGTTGCGGTCGCGGCCAGGATGGGAAGCACCACATGGGTTGCCCCCTCCCGGATTGCGCTGTCCCGCGACCTGCCGGATTGCCATCGCCGGTAGATGTTCTCCAGCACAACGATGGAGTTGTCCACGATGAGGCCGAACGCCATCGCCAGCCCCATGAGCGTCAGGACGTTCAGGGAGAATCCCGCGAAGTAGATCAGGTTGAGCGAAATGAGGATCGAGAACGCGATCGTGGCGAACACCACGATCGCGGAGCGCAGCGACCCCAGGAACAGGAAGAGCACGCCGAAGATCACGATGACCGAAATGAGCGCCCGGCTGCGCAGGTCGGACATCTGCCGCCGGATCTGTCTGCTCTCGTCCCAGTCCAAAATGAAGCGCGTGTTGGGCGGGTTTCGAAGTTCGACGGCCGCCAGACTCTCCTTCACCCTGTCCGCGACCCGCACGGAATTGGCGCCGATCTCCTTTGTGACCCGCATTTGCACGGCCGGCCGCGAGTTGACGCGGTAGTGGCTCCGGATGTCCTCGTAGGTGTCGCGCACGACGGCGATGTCCGAGACCCGGACGACGCGTCCGCCGTCGGACTTGACGATCGCGGTGCGGATGTCCTGGGCGGACACGGGCCGGTTGCGGATCGTCACCGTCCACTGCCGGTCACCGGACCGGACCGCGCCCGCCTCGCGCACGAGATCGAGATTGGCCAGCCTCTGGTCCACGTCGTACGAACTGACGCCCATCGCCGCCATCAGTTCGCGGTCCAGCTCGATTTCGATCAGCCGCTCGCGGCCCCCGCGTGCGGTGACCAGCGCAACCCCCTCGACACGGCTCAACTCGGGAATCACGACATCGTCGAGGTGTTGCCGAAGCGATTCCAGCGTACGCGCACCCGTGAAGGTGTAGCGCAGGAGCCCCTGCCCCTGGGTCTCCCTGAACTCGTCCGGGATATAGGGAGAGACGGTCACCCGGTCGACCCCGGGTGGGAGTTCGTTCTCTTCCAGCGTCGCGAGCCGCTCGGAGAGATCGAGCCGCGCGAAATCCATGTCGACGTCGCGGGAGAAGTCGATATAGACTGTGGCGCTCCCTTCCGAGGACTCGGAAACGACCTTTTCGACGCCTTCCACCAGCTGGATCGCCGCTTCCAGGGGGGAGGTGAGGAACGCCTCCACCGTTTCCGGAGAGGCGCCCCGCCAGGTCCCCTGGACCGTCAGCCGGGGCAACCGGGTGTCGGGCATCAGCTCGATCGGAATGTCCTGCCACGCCCGCACGCCGAGAAGCGCCACCGCGACGTACGCCATCGCGACCGCCACCGGCCGGCGCATGCTCAGCTTGATCATGGCGTCCCCGCCCTCTGCACTGCGAGGCCATCCCCGGGCGACCGCATGCCCCGCCGGCTTCGCCACCCGCGGCGCACGTCCTCGATCACGGAGTAGACCACGGGTACGACGATCAGGGTGAGCGCGGTGGCGACCAGGAGGCCGCCGATGACCGAAATCGCCATCGGAGCCCTGAGATCGGCGCCGCGACCGATCCCCAGCGCCATGGGCAGGAGGCCCAGGACCGTGGTCACCGTCGTCATCACGATGGGTCGCAGCCGCACCTCGCCCGCCTCCAGGATCGCGTCCCTGAGACTCAGGCCGCGCGCGATTCCCTGGTTTATGAAGTCCACCTTGACGATCGCGTCGTTCACCACAATTCCAACGAGGATCACAATTCCGATCAGGCTCATCGTGTTGAGGCCCTCACCCGTGAGCACAAGTGCAAGGATAGCGCCCACGAGCGCGAGAGGCACGGCCATCAGGATCGTAAACGGATGGACGAAGGACTCGAACTGCGCCGCCAGGATCATGTACACCAGGAGGAGGGCCAGCCCGAACGCGAATGCGAGGTCGCGGAACGAACGGCGCATCTCCTCGTTCTCGCCGCCCACGTCCACCCGGATGTCGCGCGGTGGCTGCATGCCGGCGAGCGTGCCCTCGATGGCGACGATCGCGTCACCGAGGCCGCCGGACGCGACGTCGGCGTACACGGTCACCACCCTGCCCTGGTCTTCGCGGCGGATCTCGGCCGGCCCCACGGTCTCGCGAATGGTCACCAGCTCGCGCAGCGGCACGCCTTCGACCCGAAGCATGTCGAGCGTCGACGCGTCGTGGCGCAGAAAGTCGGGGAGCCGCACCATGACCGCGATCTTGCGGTCGAAGTCCACGAACTCCGTGGCCCGATCACCGCGCATCGCCGATTCGATCGTCTCCGCCACCACACGCGGGTCGATGTTGTAGTTGGCGGCGGCTTCGGCATCGATCGACACCTGGAACTGGGGCTGCCCGCGCTCGGATCCGATGCGCACGTTGCGGACCTCGGACAGCCCCGAGAGTCCTGCGCGCACGTCCTGCGCGAAACGGTAGGCGTCGACGAGGTTTTCGCCGCGCACGCGCACGGCGACGTCCGCCTCTCCACCCCCCAGGATATGGCCCAGCGCGGTGGCCTGGCCGGTCTCGAAGGACAGTGCCCCCGGCGGGAACGCGCCCGCCACGTCCTGCGCCCTCGCGACCACCTCCTCCGTGAGCGCGGCGTCGTCGAGCCTCACCTGTATGGTCGCGGTGTGGAGTCCCGAGGCCTGGCCCTCGTCCCCCCTGGCCTGCACGTCCCGTCCGATGTGGCTGAACACCGCGGCCACCTCCGCGTCACCGATCATGCGCTCCTCCAGCGACTCGACCGATTCGGCGGTCGCCTGGAGCTGTGTCCCCTCGGCCAGCTCGACGCGCACGTCGAACGCGCCCTGATCGACATTGGGGAGAAGATCCCGGTCCAGCCCCACGGCGAGCAGGAGGCAGCCGCCGAGTACCCCCGCAGCTACGGTGAGCACCGTGCCGCGCCGGTCCAGCGAGCGCGCCAGCACCCCGTGATACCACGCCGCGAAGACCCGGAACAATCGGTCGAAGACCCGGAAGAACGGTCCGAAGACGGTCGACAGCACCCGGCCCCCCAACTCGAGCCAGAACCTTACGAGCTGGGGGATCAGCGACGCGACGCCGGCAATGGCCCGAATCGGGAGACGCAGCAACCCGATCAGCAGCCAGCCGATCCTGCCGAGCAGGGTCGATGGGCGCGGACGCGCGGGTGCCGAAGGTTCGGGGGGCCGTTCCGCTGCCTGTCCCGCGCCCTTGAAGTGGGCGGCCATCGAGGGCAGCAGCGTGAGCGCGACGGCGAGGCTCGCGAGCAGCGAGAACGCGACCGCCAGCGAGAGGGCTCCGAACAGCTCCCCCGCCACGCCCTGCACGTAGATGATGGGACCGAAGACCGAGATCGTGGTCAGGGTGGAAGCCGTGATCGCTCCCTGGACCTCCTCGGCCCCGCGCGCCGCGGCCTCGAGGGCGCTGGCACCCAGTTGCCGGTGCCTGAAGATGTTCTCGAGCACAATGATCGAGTTGTCGACCAGCATCCCCACCCCGAGCGCCAGACCCCCCAGGCTCATGATGTTGAGCGAGACCCCGAACGCGTCCATCAGCGCGAAGGTCCCGATCACCGAGATGGGAATGGCCAGCGCGATGGCCACGGGATAGCGCGGGTCGCGGAGGAAGAAGAAGAGCACGACGAACGCGAGCAGGCCCCCGAGGATCAGCGCCTGCACCACGTTGCTGATCGATTCGTCGATGAATGTCGCCTGGTTGTGCGCGATCTCGGCCGTGAAGTCGGGGTACTGCCCCTTCAGCAGGTCCAGCGTCGCCTGGACGTCCTCGGACACCGCCACCGTATTGGCGCCCGCCTCCTTGAAAACCAGGAGCCCCACCGACTCCGACCCGTTGTAGCGCGCGATCTCCTCCCGTTCCGCGAAGCCGTCCACCACCGTGGCGATGTCTCCGAGCCGGACCAGGCGAAACGCGGTCTCCTCTTCGCCCTGTTGGGCCGATTCTCCCTGACCGCCCAACTGCTGCCTCCCCACCACGACGTCCGCGATCTCCTCGACCGTCTGGAATTCGCCCAGGGTGCGCAGTGGATACCGATACCGCCCGCGCAGGATCGTGCCGCCGCGGGCCGAGTAGTTGGCCGCGTCCAGCGCCCGCGACACCTCGGCGAGCGTGATGCCGTTCGCTTCCAGCCGCGCGGGGTCCACGTCGATCTGGATCTCGCGGTCGAGCCCGCCCGTCACCGATGCCTGCGCGACCCCCTCGAGCTGCTCGAGCCGGCGCCGGAAGACGTCCTCGGCCACCTCCTTGTTCTCGAGCAGGTCGCCGCCCCCGGTGAGCGAAATCGTGAGGATCGGCTCGGCCTGCGGATCGACGCGCAGAATGGTCGGCCGGTCGGCGGTCTCGGGAAACTGATCGCGGATGTTGTCGAGACGCTCGCGCACATTGAGCGCCGCGAAGTCCATGTCCGTGCCCCACGCGAAGCGCAGGGTCACGAGGCTGACGCCCTCCTGGGAAAGTGAAGTAACCTTTTCGACCCCGGGCACTGCGGCCGCTTGCTGCTCGACACGCTCCGTCACGAGGCGTTCGACCTCGGCGGGTGCCACGTTGGGATACCCGGTGTAGATGACAAGACGCGGAAAGCTCACATCGGGTAGCAGGTCGATCGGCAACCGTGTAAACGATATGCCGCCCAGGAGGACGACAGCCATGACCAGCATTGCTACGGCGACGGGTCGCCGTGTAGAGGTTCTCGGTACCGACATCGGTCAGTTCCGATCCAGCGAGGTATCGATCCCGGCTTCCTGGCCGACGATGCCTGCGGCTTCGTAGAGCCCCAGCAGCGCCCCCGCGAACTCGAAACGCTGGTCCAGGGCGTCCCGCAGCGCCGAGGCCTCCTCGCGGATCGCCGCTCTCAGGTCCTCGATGGACTTGGTCGCGAGACGGTACTCCTCCTGGACGATTCCAAGCCGCTCGGTGGCGATCTCCAGCCGCCTGGTGCGTTCCGCCAGACTCGCCCAGGCGGTCTCGAGGTCCACGTACCGGGAACGGATCTGCTCCTCGAGGTCAAGTTCGGTCTGGCGCAGGGTCTCGTTCGCGTTCCTCAGGTCGACATCGGCCGCGGCGATCGCGCGCGACGTGGTGAAGCGGTTGAAGACGGGGATGGACACGCTGAGGCTGAGGCCCCCGTTGAAATCCTCCGGGTCAAAAGCGAACAACTCCGACCTCTCGGGCCCGAATGACCCGCGACTCATACTCGTGCTCAACGACAGGGTCGGCCATCGGTCGGACTTCTGGCTGCTGAGAGCGGCCCGCCGGACTTCCAGAGCGGCGTTGGCCTCACCGACCGTTGGACTCTCCCGTAAGGCAACGTCAACCAGGCCGTCAACATCCAGGTCCGCCGGATCAAATGAGTCTGGCTGTCGCTGCTCGACGTCGAGCGCCGCGAGTGCGGGGTCGCCGATCGCCTTCCGGAGGGCGAGCAACCCCTTCCGGAAGTTCGCTTGCGCCGTGTTGACGGACAGGCGCTGCGTTTCCAGTTCCAGCTCCGTCGCCAGCAGGTCGGATCGCCCGATCGATGCCAACTCGAAGAGATTGGTCGAAAGTTCGACATCGCGCTCGCGGGCCGCCAGCAGCTCCATTTCCACCTCCAGGCGGGCCTTCTGACGCTGGGCGATCAGGAACTGCCGCTGAACCTCGGCGAGGATCGAATTCAGTTCTCTGCTTGCCGAGAGCCGGTCAGCATGAGCCTGCGCCCGGGCCTGTCCGAGTTGGTGGAAGCGGCTCCCTCCGCTGAACAGCTGAACCCCCAACGATGCGCTCTGGCTCGTAGAGGACGAGGTGATGGTCCTTACCTCCGGATTTTCAAGCGGCTGGCCGAAGAAGTCGAGCGCTGTGCTCTCTCTCCGAAAGCTCTGCCCGGTGCGGTAGGAAAACGACAGATCCGGAAGGAACCTGCCCAGCGCCTCCCGCCGCTGCGGCTCCGCCAGGTCCATCCGGTTGACCGCCTGCCGGTACTGCGGGTTGTATGACGCCGCCCTGCGAAGCGCATCCTGCAGCGTCAGAACCGTAACCTCCCCATCCCTCACCATCTCCTGCGCCCCAGCCCGCTGTCCGCCCGCAAGAGCGATCCCGGCGGTCAGGGCAACCAGCACCCCTCGCACCACTCCATCCCGTGTCCGGCAACCCCCTCGCCCCCTCATCGGGTCGGCCTCCCCCCCGCTTCCTCCGGGTCAGCCACAAGTTCGACCGCTGCGTCGTGCGGCAGGTAGTAGTGCCCGTCCACCAGCACGATTTCGCCGGGGGCGACCCAGTCCTCGTCCCCGTCGATGAGTTCGACGAGCTGTTCGTTCTCCAGTCCCGGCGTCACGTATCGCCACTTGGCCCTCCCGTCCTCCAGCACGAAGAGGTGGGTGCGGCGGTCGGCGGTCTCCAGGATCGCGGTGCGCGGCACCAGAATGCGGTCCGGGAACTGCTGGGCCTCCAGATCCGCCTCGGCGTACATCCCCGGCTTGATCCGCCCGTCCGCGTTCTCGATGTGGACGGTCACGCGGGCCGTGTTCGTCTCCGGGTCGATCACCGGGTTGATGGTCTCGATCCGGCCGTAGAACGGTCGGTCCGGAAAGGCCGTGAAGTCCAGCGTCGCGGCGCGCCCCTCGTCCAGGTACACCACCTCGGTGCCCAGGACCTGCACGGCCACCTTGATCGGGTCCAGGTCGACGACCGTGAGAAGTTCGTCACCCTCGCGGACGAACTGTCCCGGCACCACCATCACGTCGGCGACGCGCCCACCGAAGGGCGCCCGCACCGCGGCCTTCTCCAGATCGAGAACCGCCCTGCGGTGCGCGACCTCCGCCTCGTCCAGCCCGGTGACCGCGCGGGCGAGCTGGTCCCTCCGCGCCCTGACCTCCGGATCGTCCAGCTGGTCGTCGCCGATGACCCGGGTCTGGTAGTCCACGCGGGCCTTCTGCAACGCCGCGAACCGAGCCGCCACCTCGAGCGCGTACTCGGTGGTGTCGATCTGGACCATCAGCTGACCCGAGCTCACGGCGCGGTTCTCGCGCACCGGCACGGACGCCACGATTCCCGAAGCCCGGGCCGTGAGCTTCGCCTCGCGGATCGCCTCTGCCCGCCCCTTCGCGGTCACGGAGATCCACAGCGTGTCCTGCACCGCCGCCACGCCGGTAACCGGCTGGGGAAGCTCGGTGCTGAACTGCTCCTGGACCGACTGGACCACCTCGCCGGCCTCCTCCGACAGTTCGGCCGATTCGGTCTCCTCCTCCGGCTCAGGGCGGAGACGCCACCAGACGCCGCCGGCCAGCAGCGCCAGGATTATCAGGACCGTGAGTACGCCAAGGGTGGATCGTGACTGTGCCATTCGCTCACATCTCTCCTATGGAAGACGTGGGGTCGGAGACGGTGGGTACTTTCGTGCACCCTACTACTCTGACACCATCCTGTCGTGAGGTGGTTGCCGCGGGTCACGTTGTCCTCACACCCGGCCGCGACCGCAACACCCCATCTATTACACACTGCCGGGATTCTATCGTTCCTGACGCGGGAGCTGCGCAAACCGTGCAATCGCGCATAGCCGCGCCCGCAATCGCGCCCGGCCGCGGCCCCTCGTCACGAACCGCCGGACCGCGCCCCGGCCGACACCGCGACCGAGTACCTGCGGGCCACGTAGTCCCCCAGGATCTCCTTGAACTCCTCCACGATCCCGTCGCCCTTCAGCGTGCGGTAGTGGGCGCCGTCGATGTACACGGGGGCCTTGGGCTCCTCGAAGGTGCCCGGCAGGGAGATCCCCAGGTCGGCATGCTTGGACTCGCCGGGACCGTTCACCACACACCCCATCACCGCGACCTTGAGGTCCTCGACACCGGGGTAGATCCGGCGCCACTCGGGCATGCGCTCGCGGATGTGGCCCTGGATGTCCTCGGTCATCTCCTGGAAGAAGGTGCTCGTCGTGCGGCCGCACCCCGGGCACGCGGTCACCTGCGGCTCGAAGCTGCGGATCTCGAGCGACTGCAGGATCTGCTGCGCCACCCGCACTTCCTCGGTGCGGTCGCCTCCGGGCCGCGGTGTCAGAGACACGCGAATCGTGTCGCCGATCCCGTCGAGCAGGAGCGGCGAGAGCGCGGCCGCGGTAGCCACGATCCCCTTCGAGCCCATCCCCGCCTCGGTGAGACCCAGGTGCAGCGGATACTCCGTGAGCGGCGCCAGCTGGCGGTACACGAGGATCAGGTCGCGTACCCCCGACACCTTCGCGCTCAGCACGATCCGGTCCCCGCCCAGCCCCGTCTCCTCCGCCAGGTCGGCCGAACGCGTCGCGCTCTCGACAATGCAGTCGCGCAACACGTCCCCCGCGTCCTTCGGATGCTCGCGCCGTCCGTTCTCGTCCATCATCTGCGTGAGCAGACGCTGGTCGAGAGACCCCCAGTTGACCCCGATGCGGATCGCCTTTCCGTTCTCGATCGCGATGCGGACGATGGACTGGAAGTTCTCGTCGCGGCGGCTCGTCCCGACGTTGCCCGGGTTGATCCGGTACTTGGACAAGAGCGCGGCCGCGCGCGGGAAGTCGCGCAGCAGGATGTGCCCGTTGTAGTGAAAGTCCCCCACGATCGGCACGGTGCACCCCAGGTCGGCCAGCCGCTCGAACAGCTCCGGCACGGCGGCCGCGGCGTGCTTGTTGTTGACCGTCACCCGCACCAACTCGCTCCCGGCATCCGCCAGCGCCTTGACCTGCGACGCGGTCGCCGCCGGATCGGCGGTGTCCGTATTCGTCATCGATTGCACGACGACCGGACTGCCGCCGCCCACCCTGACCCCGCCGATGTCCACCTGTCTGGTCTTTCTGGGCAAGGGTTCCTCGCTTACGTTCGGACCGACACTTCTCGCCTGCCGCAGGGACGCGGTGTCTGAAACCTACCGGAATCAAACGTCAGGACAAAGATCTCATGAAGAATCCGCGCACGCCTCCCCGCCCATTCGCTCTTCTCTCCCTCCCGATCTCCGGGACCCTGCTCATGGCCGCGGCCTTCGCCACCGGCGCGGCAGCCCAGCAGAAGCCCACGCTCACCACCGACGACTACGGACAGTGGGAGTCGCTCGGGACCGCCACGCTTTCGCCCGACGGCCGCTGGATGGCGGTGGGCATCGGACGCGTCAACGACGAGAATGAGCTCCGGGTCCACGCCACCGACTCCGACTCGGTCGTGACGGTCCCGTTCGCCACCCGCCCCGCATTCACCCGGGACAGCCGCTGGCTGGCCTACGCGATCGGCGTCTCGCCCGACGAACGCGAGGCGCTGGAGGCGCGGCAGGAGCCCGCCCGCAACGCGCTCGGCCTGCTGAACCTGAGCACCGGCGAGACGGAGCGGATCGACGAAGTCGAGTCCTTCTCGCTCTCCGACGACGGGCGGTACCTGGCGTTCCGGCGCTACAAGCCGGAGGGCAAGGAGAGCGACGGGGTCGACGTGGTCGTGCGTGACCTCGCGTCGGGCGCGACCCTCAGTTTCGGCAACGTGTCGCAGCTCGCGTGGAGCGACGAGGGTCACCTGCTGGCCATGACGGTGGACGCCGACGACCGTATCGGCAACGGCGTGAAGGTCTACGACCCCGAGTCCGGCCGCCTCCGGTCGCTGGACACCGGTGACGCCACCTACCGGCGCCTGTCGTGGCGCGACGAGTCCATGGATCTGGCCGTCCTCAAGACGTACACCGACGACGCCCACGAGGACACGGCCCACGTGGCGCTCGCGTGGCGCGCCCTGGACGAAGGCGAGGGCCGGGCGTTCATTCTGGACCCCCGCGAAGGACCCATGCTGCCCGAGGGAACCCGCGTGGTCGAGCACCGCACGCCGTCGTGGTCGGAGGACGGAGCGACCGTGTTCCTGGGCCTTCAGGACCGCCGGCCGGTCGATGAACCGGAGGACGACGGCGCCGGGGAGGACAGCGAGGAAGAAGAGGGAGAGAAGGGCGAAGGTGACGGCGACGGCGAGGGGGACGGCACGGAAGGCGACGGTGCGGACGAGGCCGAGGAGGAAGACCCCCCTGGCGTCGAAATCTGGCATTCCCGCGACGTGGATCCCGTTCCGCAACAGCGCGTCCGGGAGCAGCAGCTCAGGCGGGTGAACCACATCGGGGCATGGCGCCTGGACGACGAGCGCTTCCTTCAGCTCGGCGGCGACCACGCGGACCAGGCCCAGATCGCCGCGGGCGGGCGCCACGTGGTCGCGCGCGACGAGACCCCCTACGACGTGGACGCCATGTTCCGGCAGCAGTTCCACGACGTCTACGCCGTCGATGCCGCGACCGCGCAGCGGCAACTCGTCCGCGAGCGCGTGACCATCACCCTCGGCGCCAGCCCCGGCGGCCGCCATGTCCTGTGGTTCGAGGACGACGACTACTGGAGCTACGACCTGGAGAGCGGACAGGCACACAACCTCACCGAGGGACTCGACGGCGTGTTCGTCAACCTCGACCTCACGCCCACCCGCGAGCAGATGCCGCCCTTCGGGGTCGCGGGCTGGACGGAAGATGACCAGGCCGTCCTGATCAACGACCGCTGGGACGTCTGGGAAGTGCGCGCCGACGGCTCGGGCGGCCGCCGCCTGACGCAGGGCGCGGAAGATCAGGTCCGCTATCGCCTGCTTCGCATCGACCCCGAAGCCGACGCGTACGACCCCGACGAACCCTTCTACTACTCGACGTACGGCGAGTGGACGAAGAAGGCGGGGTTCTCGCGTGCGCGGCCCGGCGACGTCCCCCAGAGCCTCGTCTGGGAGGACGCAGCCTACGGCGGCTTCTTCGGCGGCCTGCTCAAGGCCCGGGACGCGGACGTGTACGCCTTCCGCAGTGAACGGTTCGACGATTCACCGGACTACTTCGTGGCCGGAGCGGACCTCGACGATGCGCGGCAGGTCACGCAGACGAATCCCTTCCACGACGATTACGCCTGGGGCCGCACGGAGCTCATCGACTACGAGAACGAGTGGGGCCGCCCGCTGCAGGGGGCGCTGATCTATCCGGCCGGCTACGAGCCTGGCACGCAGTACCCGATGATCGTGTACCACTACGAAATGCTGTCCCAGGGCCTCCACAGGTACGTGGTCCCGGACGCCACGAACTACTACAACGTCCAGGCCTGGAGCCAGGAAGGGTATTTCGTCCTGATGCCCGACATCGTCTACCGGGACCGGCGGCCGGGACAGTCGAACGTCGAGACGCTGCGCCCGGCCGTGGCGGCCGCGGTCGAGACCGGGATGATCGATCCGGACCGCGTCGGGCTGATCGGGCACTCCTGGGGTGGCTACCAGACGACGTTCTTCGTGACCCAGGACGACCTGTTCGCCAGTGCCGTCGCGGGCGCGCCCCTGACCAACCTCATGAGCATGTACCTGTCGTTCTACTGGAACAGCGGGGGCACCGACGCGCGCATCTTCGAAATCAGCCAGGGGCGCATGCAGGTGCCCTGGTGGGAGGACTGGGACTCGTACCACGCCAACTCACCCATCCATCACATCGAGAACCTCAGCACGCCGCTCCTGATGATGTTCGGCACCGAGGACGGGGCCGTCGAATTCAACCAGGGCGTCGAGTTCTACAACGCGGCCCGGCGGACCGGCAAGGACATGGTGCTCCTCGTGTACGAGGGCGAGAACCACGGGCTGCGCAACGAAGCCAACCAGAAGGACTACCGCGACCGGATCCTGCAGTGGTTCGCCCACTACCTGAAGGGCGAGCCGGCGCCGGACTGGATCACCACGGGACTGCCGTATCTGGAGCAGAAGGACGGATTGACCAGGAAGAGACGGCGGATCAGTTGACCAGGTGGCGCCGCGCAGACTCGCCGTGCGCGCACACGCGTTGATAGAACGCTGATCGTTTGATGATGCGGCCCTGATACCCTGCGCAAATGCACGACCGCAAACACGACTACGAGCGGCGAATCAGGCCGGAGGCGACCGTCGACGACCTCGACATCGGACTGGCGGCGTCGTTCCTTGGCACAGCAGCGGACGGCAACGCCGAATCCACGATCGCCGAGCTCGAACGGTATGGCCTGATCGTGTCGTCCGCCGAGGGCTGGCGGGTCACGAACGCCGCGCTGCTGCTCTTCGGCCGGGAGCCGGCCGACCGTTGGCATCCGCAGGCCGGGATCGTGGTCTTTCGCGTCACCGGCACCCGGCGATTGCCGGGACGCGCGGGCAACGTGAGCCGGGCCGGCCGGGCCGATCCGCCCCTGGCGCGGGGCGTAGAAGAGATTCGCCGCATCACGCGGGCCCGGATCCGCAGCTCCGATGCCCTGCGCGACATCTTCTACCGCGACCTCCCGGAGTACCCCGACGAGGCCTGGCAGGAAGCGGTGGTCAACGTGATCGCGCACCGGGACTACGAGGTGCAGGACCGCCGTGGGGAGATCTGGTTCTTCGACGACCGCATGGAGGTGGTGAGCCCCGGTGAGCTTCCGGAGCCCTTGACGATGGACGCGCTGCGGGAGGGCGAGGCCGCGGCCGTCCCCCGGAACCCGCTGATGGCGCGCGTGCTCGCAGATGGCGGCTACATGCGGGCGGAGGGGCGCGGCTTCGGCCGAATGCGGGCCAGCATGGCAGCCAGCTTCCTGCGGAGTCCCGAGTTTGCGGAACGGAGCGGGCTCTTTTCGGTCACGCTGTTCAAGGAACCGACATTCGAGACCGCGGGGCCCGGGTGGAGCTACCTGGTGAGGCGCCTTCCCATTTCCGGCGATCAGAAGCGCATCCTCCTCGCCCGCCCGGATGGATTCAGTCACGTCGACTACCAGCAGCTGAACTCGGTGCACGAGGACGAGGCGAAGAAGCGCGTACAGGAACTGGTGGAACGGGACATCGTGTGCCGCGACTTCGACACCGGAGACGAGGTCACCCGGTGCTACCTCACCGCGGAGCTCGACGAGGCGCGCTGGTTTCTCGAGGACCGGCTGCCCGCGCTGAGGAAGCACTTCCGCAAGGATCCGTGGCTCCGCAGCAGCGACTACCGGAGCCTGTTCGAAATCAGCGTGCGGGATGCCGGAAAGGAGATCGCACAGCTGGTGGAGCTGGGCTTTCTGCGCCCGGAGGGACGCGGCCGGGGCGCCAGGTACATGCCCACGGCCGCGCTGCGCGGGTAGCGGCGAGGCGCCTCGCCAAGGTCTTTCCGGCGTCGACTACACCGCGTCCCCGGCGGCTGCATGCTCGCCGGCCGGCGGAGGCTCGCTCCCCCGCACCACGCGCGCCTCCCCGGCCGGGTTCCTGTCCAGGCTCAACACATACTGGGGTTGGACCTGGTCGATCAGGGTGCGCGAATGCGTCGATGCCAGCACCTGGGCGCCGGGAACCCCGGACAAGGCGGCGTGCACGGCGCCCAGAGCGGATGGGTGCAGACTCCGCTCGGGTTCGACGACCCAGTAGAGGCCCTCCAGCGGCGGCAACGCCGGGAGCAGGGTGAGGGCCAGGAGCTTCAGGGTACCCTCGGATTCGAGCCAGGCCGGCGATGCGCGTCCGTCGTCGTAAACGAGGACCAGGTATTCGGCACGATCGGGTTCCCGCTCGGCCACACGGATGTCCGCCAATCCCGGAATTGAAGCCTGGATCTGCTTCAGCCACTCCACGAAGCGCTCGCGGTGGTCGTGCCGCATCCTCCGCACCAGCGCCGGCAGGTTCGAGCCGTCGGCGGCGGGCGCGTCGGCGGGAGCATCGGCGGCACAGTGGCCGCCGAGCGCGTCCCCGGCCAGGGTCAGCCGCCGGACACGCCGTTCGAGAAAGTCCTTGAACTCGGTGGTGACGGGCATTGTGTCGACGGACTCGGGCAGGCTGCCCAGGGTGGAACGGCGGGGGCCGAAGTTGATGCCGATCTTTGTCCAGCCCTTGCCGCCGGTGGTCTCGGCGTAGAACCAGTCATTGCCGCTCGCCTTGCTGAGCGCGGTGCTGGCCCCGGGGCGCGCGCTCGACAGGATTGTGGACGGCGGCTCCAGCGGATACGGGAAGAGCGTTTCCTGGGCGGGCGGCGGACCTGGAGCCGGCATCAGCACGCCCCGCTCCGCCTCGATGCGGATTCCGTCGTCATCGCACCCGATGGCGACTTCGTATCGGTAGGTCCCGAAACCCCTGTCCGCCGGCAACAGGGGCATGCAGCGTTCGGGAATCACGAACTCCACCGCGATTTCGAACCGCTGATCGCGTTCGGGCCGGCCCCAGACCAGGTCACGAAAGTCCCCGGCCCGTGCGTCGACGGCCGCCTCCGGACCCTCGCGGACCATGTCTCCCAGGAACTGCACGGTGTCGATGAGTGTGCGCTTGCCGCCACCATTCGGGCCGATCAACAGATGGAACCGGTCCAGCTCGACATCCAGATGCCGAAAACAGCGGTAGTTGAGGGCCTGAATGCGGCGGATCATGCGAATGCGGACTCCCTGTCGCAGCTGGAGCGGAGGGGAGGGGATGGGCCTCAGGGCGGCTCCGCCGCTCCTTCACAACGGAGGGGGTGGGATTCGAACCCACGTGTCCTTGCGGACGCCGGTTTTCAAGACCGGTGCATTGAACCGCTCTGCCACCCCTCCGGGCCCGCGAAAGATGGGTGCGCGCAGTGCGGCATTCAAGCGCGGAGCCGGCCACGCGTCCACGGGCGGCTAGTGCCGGAACAACCTCCGCCCCGTGAACACCATGGCGATGCCGTGCCCGTCCGCGGCCGCGACCACCTCGTCGTCGCGGATCGATCCGCCCGGCTGGATGATCGCCCTGGCGCCCGCGGCTGCTGCCGCATCGACGCCGTCGCGGAACGGGAAGAACGCGTCGGAGGCGAGGACGCAGCCGGCGAGTTCCGCCTCAAGCCCGTGCTCGCGGGCCTTCCGCACGGCCAGTCTGGACGAATCGACGCGGCTGGTCTGTCCCGCGCCGATCCCCACGGTCGCGCCGTTCTTCGCGAGCAGGATCGCATTCGACTTGACTCCTGCGACCGCCGCCCAGGCGAACGAGAGGTCCGCGCGCTCGGCCGCTGTGGGATGACGCGCCGTCACGACCTTCCAGTCCGGGTCGCCGCGGCCGTGCAGCGGCGGATCGGGCAGCGACTGGAAGAGGACGCCGCCGTACACGGAGCGAAACGAGAGGGCGCCCTCGTGGCCCGCCGCCCGCGCCAGGAACCGGGATTTCGCGGCCTCGCCCGCTTCGGCACCGCCACCGCCCGCGCCGCGCCGCCCCTCTGGTCCGGCTGGCGAGCCGCCGGGCAATACCAGCAGGCGGATGTTCTTCCTGGCCGTGAGCACCTCCAGCGCCCCGGGGGTGAACCCGGGCGCCACCACGCACTCCACGAACATGGAGCCGATTCCCGCGGCCGTGTCACGGTCGAGAGGCCGGTTGACCGCAATCACCGAGCCGAAGGCCGACACGGGATCCGTGCGCCGCGCCCGTGCGAACGCGTCGGCCAGCGTCGAGCTCACCGCCAGCCCGCACGGCGTCGTATGCTTGACGATGCACACCGCGGGATCGGGCGAGAACGCGAACGGGGCCAGGCTCAGCAGGGCGCCGTCAAGGTCGAGTATATTGTTGTAGGACAGAGATTTGCCGTGTATTTGTTCAAGTATTGCAATACCACGATCGCCGGTCGCCGCCGCGTAGAAGGCGGCCCCCTGCCCCGGGTTTTCGCCGTAGCGGAGCACCTGCCGCCTCTCCAGTTCCAGCGTTACCCGGCCCGCCATCGGTTCGTCCTGCCCCGTGTCCGCATGGCCGCTCTCCAGCCCCTCCAGATACCCCGCAATCGCCTCGTCGTAGGCCGAAATGTGGCGGAAGACCCTGGCCGCGAGCCGCCGGCGCAGCGCGGACGCCTCCGCCGACGGGGCCGGAGCCGAGGCAGTCGAAGCGTCCGAATCCGACGCTGCCACCGCTTCCAGCACGGCATCGTAGTCGGCGGGATCCACCACGACCCAGACGTGCGCGTGGTTCTTCGCTGCGGCGCGAATCAGCGTGGGGCCGCCGATATCGACGTTCTCCATCGCGTCCGCGAGGGTCACGCCGGAGGCCGCGATCGTTTCGCGGAACGGGTACAGGTTGACCGCGACCAGGTCGATCGTGCGGTATCCCTGCTCCGCCAGCGCCGCCATGTCGCCGGCCAGCGACCGCCGCGCGAGCAGCCCCGCGTGAATGGCCGGATGGAGCGTCTTGACCCGCCCGTCCATCATCTCCGGGTGGCCCGTCACCGTAGAGACGTCGGTCACGTCCACGCCCGCCGCGCGCAACGACCGCGCGGTGCCCCCGGTGGACAGCACCTCCCAGCCACGGTCCGCCAGAGCCCTCGCGAATGCGACGACGCCCGTCTTGTCCGACACGCTCAGCAACGCTCTACGCCTGGCCACCGACACCTCCAAAGGCTTTCGCGATCGACTCTTTCAACCCTGCCCCGGACTCCCCGAACCCCTCGCCGGGCCAGCAGAAACGTGGAACCCGCCCGGCGTCCAGCCCCTTCGCAAGCGCGTCGGCGGCCGCTGGATACAGCACGTGTTCAACCTCCAGCACCCGCGCCCCCAGACTCGTGGCCGTGTCGCCGGGCAGTACGGGCACCGGCCATTGCGCCAGGATCCGTCCCTCGTCATAGCGCTCGTTGACGAAGTGGATGGTGGGCCCCGACAGACTCGCACCCGACCGCAGGACCGCCTCGTGAACCCGCCCGCCGTACATCCCCTTGCCGCCGAACGACGGCAGCAGCGCGGGATGGATGTTCAGAATCCGCCCCTCGAAAGCGCGGCAGACGCTCGCCGGCAGGAGCTTGAGAAAGCCGGCCAGGAGAATCGCCCGGGCATGGTGTTTTTGGAGGAGGGCGAGGATCGTGGCTCCGGCTGGGGCCGCGGCGCCTGCATCGGCGGTCTCGGCGCCGCCCTGCCTGCGGGGACCGCCCCGGTGGCCCTTCGGGGTCGTCCGCGCACCGAAGTCGACCCTGTACACGGCTCGGGCGCACTTCCGCGCCCGCTGTTCCGCCTCGCACGGGCGGTCCACGATGAGGAGTTCGATCCGGTAGGCCGCGCCGTGCGCCTCGTGGTCGAGCAGTGCCTGCATGTTGGTCCCGGAACCCGAGGCGAGCACCGCGAAGGGAACGCTCACCGGGCCTCGGGCAGTGGCCGGGCGCAGGGGATGCGGCTCTCGCCGGTTGCGTTGCGGCTCTCGCCGGTTGCGTTCCGGCTCACGCGAATTCGCCGCCGTAGACGGGCACGAGGAAGGGATTCGTCCCGCGCTCGCGGCCGACGGTGGTTTCGGGTCCGTGTCCCGTGTGCAGGCGCGTCTCGTCGGGCAGGGCGAGCACCTGCTTGTGAATCGACTCCATGAGCGTGTCGAAGTCGGCCAGGGGGAGGTCCGTGCGGCCGATCGACCCGGCGAAGATGACGTCGCCGACGATCGCCACGGGCTCGGATGTCGATACGAACATCACGTGGCCGGGCGCGTGGCCCGGCGTGAAGACGACCTCGAACCCGGAGCCTCCGAAGGTGAGGGTCGTGCCTGGCACGAGGTCGACATCGGGGGGTGGCTGCGGTTCGCACTCGACCCCGAAGAACGACCCGTATTGCACGACGTTGTCGTAGATGACCCGGTCCAGGGGGTGGAGGTGGATCGGGGCTCCGGTCTCCTCCCTGGCCAGGCGGACGCCCTCGATGTGGTCGAAGTGCGCGTGCGTCAGCAGGATGGCCGCGATGTGCAGGTTCCGGGCGCGCGCCTCGGCGAGCGCCTCGCCGGTCATCGCCCCGGGATCGATCAGGAGGCCGGTCCGGCCGTCCGCGCAGACCACCAGCAGCGTGTTCTGCACAAACGGCCCTCCGGCGAAGGTCAGGACTTCCACGGAATCGGGCCTGCGGACTACACCGTGAACGAACTGCCGCAGCCACACCCACCCGTGGCCTGCGGGTTCTTGAACGTGAATCCGGAACCCATCAGCGACGTGGTATAGTCGATCTCGATCCCCTCGAGGTACTGCGCGCTGAAGGGATCGACAAAGACCCGGATGCCGTCGAGCATGAGGATCTCGTCGTCTCCCTCGGGTGCGTCGTCGATGTCGACGCCGTACTGAAACCCCGAGCAGCCACCGGGAAGAACCGCGACGCGGAGTCCGGCCTCGTCGGTTTCGCCGTGCTCGTCCAGGAACCCCCGCACCATCCTGACCGCGTTGGGCGTAAGGGTAAGATCCATCGCTATTCCATACTCCATCTTCATCTCTTGCGCCATCACCGGCTCAGGTCGCGCGCGCCGCCGCGGGACGCCGGTCCCAAAAAGCTACCCAATGGTGCAAGAGGGGGTCAACGACTCCTCCGAAGAAGCCGTCATCAGTCGCCGTGGGTGTCCACGTCCAGTCGCGACAGTGCGACGAGCATCAGGGTGTCGTCGCCGGTCCCGAGGGTGCGAAAGTCGAACATGATCCGGCCCTGGCGGCTGCGGGCGACGATCGGCGGGACATTCGCCCGGAGAGCCGCGATACACCGTTCGGTCGCGGCCCCGGCCTCGAGGGCCAGGACCGCAGTCGGCAGGCGCACGTCAGGGAAGGTTCCCCCGCCGACCAGCGACCGTCCCCGCACGACCTCGAGCTGCAGTGGTTCGGCTCCCCGCTTGGCGCGCAACCGGGTCAACACCCTCACCACGCTGCGCGCATTTCGCTCCAGGTCCTGCACGCGCGCGGAGATCATCTTGAGCACCGGCACACGCTCGATCGCCCGGTCCGGATCGCTGTAGAGCGTCAGGGTGGCCTCGAGCCCGGCCAGCGTGACCTTGTCGCACCGGAGTGCGCGGCACAGCGGGTGCGCCCTGGCCCGGGCCACTCCCTCCGCGTTGCCCGCGAGGATCCCGGCCTGCGGCCCGCCCAACAATTTGTCCCCAGAAAACGCGACCAGATCGACGCCTGCCGCCACGCTCTCGGCTGGCGTGGGCTCGTACGGCAGCCCCAGTCGCCCGCTGTCGACCAGCAATCCGGACCCCAGGTCGTGGATCACGGGGATGTCCGCCTCGGCTCCCAGGCGGACGAGTTCGGCCAGCGTGGCTTCCTCCGTGAAGCCCGACATCGAGAAGTTCGAGCGATGGACCTTCAGGATCGCGCCCACCCCGCCGGCCGCCACCGCTCGGGCGTAGTCGTCGAGGCGTGTGCGGTTCGTGGTCCCCACCGTCACCAGGCGCGCTCCGGCCGCTTCCACCACCTCCGGGATGCGGAACCCGCCCCCGATCTCCACGAGTTCGCCGTGCGACACCACGACGCCCTTGCCCGCCGCGCAGGCCGTCAGCGCGACCGCGACCGCCCCCGCCCCGTTGTTGACGACAACCGCGTCCTCGGCGCCCAGCAGCTCGGTCACCAGGCCGGCGCAGTGAGTGTACCGCGATCCCCTCTCGCCGGTGTCGAGATCGAACTCGACATTGCCGTACCCGACCGCCCTGCGCATCGCGTCACTTGCTTCGAGGGCAAGGGGAGCGCGGCCCAGGTTGGTGTGCAGGATGACTCCCGTGGCGTTGATCACGCTGCGCAGCGACAGCGTCTCGGCCCGCGCGACCTCCATCTCCACCAGTTCCTCGTAGTCGTCCACGGAGTCGGGCAGCGGAATCGCACCGGAGCGCACGCCGTCCAGAACCGCGCGGACGCGGGCGGTGATCCACACGCGGCCCCAGGATCCGATCAGGAGCAGGCACCACGGCTGCGCCAGGATCCGGTCGACGCCCGGGATCGCGCGGCGGGGATCGTTCCTGGCGATCACGGCCGCTTGGTGCGCCGGCGGGGGCGAAGCAAGGGAGGAACTGCCACGGTGTCAGGGGATACCACAGTGTCGGGGACTACCACGGTGTCAGGAACTACCACGGTGTCGGGCACCGCCACGGTATCGGGCACCGCCACGGTATCGGGCAGTTGCAGCGTGTCGGGCAGTTGCAGGCTGTCCGCCGCCTGGACGGTGTCCGCTACCTGACCCGTGTCGGGGATGGCCACGCCCGTGTCGACGGCCGCTGCCGGATCCGCCATCTCCGTAGTGTCCACCGCCTCCTCCAGCTCTTCCGGCTCCTCCGGCGGCAGTTCGAGGACAACGATGGTGGTCCCCTGCCCCCGTCCGGTCCCTGCGACGTTCATGACCCGCGATATCGACGCCTCGTACGGTACTCCGGCCCGCAAGGGCTCGAAGAGCACGCCCACCAGCGACTGGTCCGGCAGCGGCAACCCGGAGAGCGTCACGCGCCCGGGCTCCGAATCAGCCTCATCGGGCGATTCCTCCTCCGCCCCGGTTTCCAGGTCCCCCGCCGCGGCGTCCTCCGCCTCTGCCTCGGCACCCGCATCCGCGGCCGCCCGGGCCGCGGAGTCCGCCCGCTCGGCCAGCAAGACCTCGTACTCGCGCTCCGTGAGGACCCGGACCCGCACCGTGTCGCCCGGCTCGGGCAGCGGCAGGGTGTCGACGACCTCCGCCGCGGCCGCCGAGTCGCCGGCCTCGACATCGCCCGGTTCGTCGCCCGGTGGGGCCGGATCACCCGCCTGGACCGGATCACCCACTTGGACCGTGTCGCCCGGCTGGACCGTGTCGGCCGGCTGCATCGGCGTCGTCGTGTCCGCCGGCTCGGTCACTCCGAGCGTGTCCGGCGCGGCCTCCGCCTCCGTGGTGTCGCTGATCTCGGCCACCACCAGATGCGCGGCGATCAGCGCTCCCGGAATCTCCGGATCCAGGTAGTCGTCGAACTCGAAGCGAAGCGTCACCGAGTCCTCCACCGTGACGCTGGCAAGCCGGGCCGGGGTGGTGTCGGGCTCGATCAGCGACAGCACCGTGAAGCTCGTGTCCGGAGTCAGGTCCAGTTGCCCGGGGACAAACCGCGTTTGCGGCTCGGACGCGCCGACTTCGCGGTCGCGGTTGCGGTCCATCCACGCCCGCACCTCGAAGGGGCCGTCGGGGACGTAGCGGAGCGAGAAAACGCCATCCTGACCGGTGAGGTTCCAGTGGGTGACCGTGTCAGCGTCAACCTGGAAGCGCGCCTCCACGCGCACGTCCGGGACGGCGTCGCCCGTCACGCGATCCTCCACCATGCCCGCCAGGACGTTGGGCACGAACTCGTCCCCCGTCGATACAACCAGGTCGAAGGGGTCGCGCAACCGATTCTGGAACATGTCGTTGATCACCGGGAGCACCGTCACCCGGTATAGCCTGCCGGCCTCGAATCCCTCCTGCATCTCCACGGTGATTCCATCCCGCCGGTGGCGCACCCGAACCAGGCCCGTCGAAGGAGACACGACCACGGCGTCGTTCAGGTTGCCGGTCGCGGGCCGTTCACTGATGCGCTCGCTGAAGCGGAAGTGGACCTCGTTGATGCCGGGTTCGACGACCGCGAAGGTATCGGGGTTCGTCTCGATCACATACGGCGGAAAAAGGTCCTCCGGTCCCCCCGGCGGAGCCTCCGGCCGCGCGCATGCAGCCGCGGAGAGGAGTACCACAGCGGACAGTCCCCGGTTCACGACCGTTCGCCGCCCAGGGATGTCAGCTTTGCTTTCCATTTGGTCAACTGTAGTTGACATGATTCCAGCTTCTGGCGCTCGCGTTCTACCACAGCCTCCGGGGCTCGCCCGACGAAGTTCGGGTTGGCCAGTTTGCCCTCGACGCCCTTGAGCTGCCCCGCCAGGCGTTCGACTTCCCTCCGCGCGCGCGCCTGCTCGCGCTCGAGGTCGATCACCCCGGCGAGAGGCAGAAACAGCTCGGTACCGTCCCGCAGCACCTCGCCGGCGCACACCGTGCCCTCCGGCGGGACCGAGCGCGCAACCCTTCCGATCCGGGCCAGCCGGAGGAGAAGCTCCGCGCGCCCCTCCAGCAGATGCGCGTGCTCTCCGCCCACCGCGTGCACCGCGACTTCATGACCCTCGCCGACGCGGTACTCCTTCCGCATGGCCCGAACCCGCTGGATGAACTCGCGCAGCCAGTCGAAGTCGCGTTCGGCCCGGGCATCGACGAATTCCTGCGCGACCCGGGGCCAGCGCGCGACGATCAGCGCCCCGGCCCGTTCGCCGGACCCGGGAAGCAGGCCCCACAACTCCTCGGTGACGAACGGGACCAGGGGATGCAGCAGGCGGCAGATTCCGTCCAGGACGTGGGCCAGCACCGCGCGCGCGGCGTCCCGGCCAGCGCCACCCTCGGGCAGCCGATGCTTGACGGCCTCCAGATACCAGTCGGCGAACTCGCCGCGAAGGAAGTCGCGCATCGTCTCCGCAGCGCCCTGCATGCGGAACGCTTCCAGCTCCTCGTCCATGCGGAGCACGGCCTCCTGCCGCCGCGACAGGATCCAGCGGTCCTCCAGCGCCAGATCGTCTTGCACGTCGGCCAGGGACGGGATCGGGTCGTCGCCCAGGCTCATGAGCGCGAAACGGCCCACGTTCCAGAGCTTGTTGACGAAGTTGCGCCCGGGTGCAAAGGCCGACTCGAGGTCCTCGTGGTCGAGGCGGATGTCGGCCCCGACGCCCGCGCTGGCGAGCACGGTGAAACGCAGCGCATCGGCCCCGTACAACTGCACGACCTCGAGCGGATCGACCCCGTTGCCGAGGGATTTCGACATCTTGCGGCCCTGGATATCGCGCACCGTGCCGTGCAGGTACACCCGCCGGAATGGCGTCTCCCCCATGGCGTGATACCCCGACATGATCATGCGGGCGACCCAGAAGAAGAGGATTTCGGGCGCGGTGGAGAGGGTGTGGCCCGGGTAGAACGCCCTCAGGTCGCGCGTGTCCTCGGGCCACCCGAAGACCGAGAACGGCCACAGCCACGACGAAAACCAGGTATCGAGCACATCGGGGTCCTGCTCCAGCGAAGTGCCGCCGCAATCGCCGCAAGACGCCGGATCCTCCCTCGCACAGGTCACTGCCCCGCAGTCGCCGCAGTACCAGACCGGGATTCGATGGCCCCACCACAGCTGCCGCGAGATGCACCAGTCGCGGATGTTCTCCATCCACTGCTCGTACACCCGCGTCCAACGCCCCGGGGAGAAGGTGACGGTACCGCTCCTCGACGCCTCCAGCGCGGGCTCGGCAAGCGGCTTCATGCGCACGAACCACTGCTCGCTGAGCCGGGGCTCGACCACGGTGTCACAGCGGTAGCAGCGGGGAACGGCGTGGTCGTGGCCATCGCGTCCGGCCAGCAGCCCCTGCTCCTCCAGCGCCGCGACCACTGCCTTGCGCGCGTCGAAGCGGTCGAGGCCGCGGAAGGCCCGGGGCGCGTTCGCGTTCATGGCCGCGCGCTCGGTCATGACGTTGAGGACAGCCAGGCCGGTGCGCTCCGCGACCAGAAAGTCGTTGGGGTCGTGGGCGGGCGTGACCTTGACCATGCCCGTCCCGAACTCCGCGGCGACGTGTGCGTCGGCCACGATGGGGATGGTTCGGCCGGTCAGCGGCAGCTCCACGGCCGCGCCCACGAGAGATCCGTAGCGCGGATCGCCGGGGCTGACGGCCACGCCGGTATCGCCGAGCATCGTTTCGGGCCGGGTGGTGGAGACGGTCAGGTACCAGCGCCCGTCGGGCAGGCGCCCGATCGCCTCCGCACCCCGCGCCCGCGCCTCGGCGGCGGCGTCCTCGTGCCCCGCGGCCAGCGGATACCGCAGGTGCCATAGAGATCCCCGGGCCTCCGAGCCCTCGGCTTCCTCGTTGGAAAGCGCCGTCAGACACCGCGGACACCAGTTGATGATGTATTCGCCGCGGTAGATGAGATCATCCTCGTAGAGCGTGACGAAGATCTCCCTCACCGCGCGTGACAGGCCCTCGTCCAGCGTGAAGCGGGCCCGGGTCCAGTCGCAGCTGCACCCGATCGCCTTGAGTTGCTCGAGAATGCGGTCCCCGGTCAGGTCGACGTGCTCCCACACCTTTCGCACGAACGCCTCGCGGCCCAGGTCGTGCCGGGTCCTGCCCTCGGCGCCCAGGCGCCGCTCGACCACGTTCTGGGTCGCGATGCCGGCGTGGTCGGTGCCCGGAACCCAAAGCGTGGTGCGACCCTGCATCCGGCGCCAGCGGATGAGCACGTCCTGGATCGTGTTGTTGAGCCCGTGGCCCATGTGCAGCACCGCGGTGACATTGGGCGGCGGGATCACGATCACGTAGGGATCGCCACCCTTTTCCACGGCACTTGCGGACGCGCCGAAATGACCACCCTCCTCCCACATGCGCAGGATGCGGGCTTCGACCGCCCGGGGGTCGAACGTCTTGGCAAGCACGGGGGCTTTCAACCTATCGGCGCCTCGTGCCACCGGAAGTCGTGTCGGGTCTGACCGCCGCCCTCGCCCTCTCCTCTTCCTGCCGGGCCCGCTGCTCCTCCCGCCGGCGCTGCATGCTCTCCAGCCGTTCCCGCCAGCTCTGTCGCGCCGCGAGGCTGCCGAACGCCCGCTCGATGTCGGCCATGCGAAACGCCCACTCGGCCTGGTCGCCGTTGTAGTCCGGGGGCGGTCCGAAACCGAAGTTGCCCAGGGGTATCTCGACATCACCGAGGTGAACCCGGCCCGGGGAGACACCCCACCGCTTCCCGTCGGCGTCGGTGTATGTCCAGTCCATGGCCTCGGCCAGCCGCTGGGCCTCCGCGGCCGCCGAATCGTTCGACGACTCGACCGCGGCGAGAATGCGGAGCGCGAGCAACTGCTGCGGAGTCGGCTCCACCAGCGCAGGATCCAGCGGCGCCCACAGCCGTGGGTCCCCCTCGCCCCGACGCAGCCGCTCGGCCGCGGTGCGGTAGCGTTCCGGCAGCTGGATGCGCTGATCCTCGAAGGTCGGCGCTTCCGGCGCGAGCTCGGGTTCCGCGGGATCCTGGATCTCGGTCGGATCATCCGGATCACCGACCTCCGGCGCGGTGAGTTCCACGATGTCCAGCAAGCGCATCCCGGGTGCCTGCGGCGGGTCCGGAAGCAGGGGAAACACTCCGAACTCGGGTTGCACCGCCGAAAAGAACGGATAGAGAACGATCACGACGACATGGGCCAGGGCGGAGAGCAGCAGACCGGCCAGGACAGGACGGCGTCCGGCCCGGCGTCGCACTGCGGCGCGCGACGGCAGGGCTCGCTGGTCTCCGGCCTTTCTGGTCATTTTGCTGCTAGTCCGGTCCTTCGTGGACGGTTTCGGGCGCCAGGGAGGCTCCCCCGACGACGGGATTGCGCACCGCGGTGCCGCACGACAGCGCGACCTCGACGACGTCGCCCGGCGAGAGCGGTCCGACCCCCTCCGGCGTGCCGGTCGCGATCAGATCCCCGGCCTCCAGGGTCATGACGTGCGAGATGTAGCTCACCAATCGTGGGATGGAAAAAACCATATCGGCGGTTGTCCCATGCTGGCGGACTTCTCCGTTTACCCGCGTCGTGACCGCAATGTTCTCGCGATCGACGGATCCGGTCCCGACCACGTTGCCCAGCGGACAGAACGTGTCCAGCCCCTTGGCGCGGGTCCATTGGCTGTCGCTCTTTTGCAGGGCCCGTGCGGTCACGTCGTTCACTGCGACCACGCCGCTCAGGCAGTCCCAGGCGGACTCTGCCGAAACGCGCCGGCAGCGGCGGCCCACGACCAGCCCGATCTCGCCCTCATAGTCCACCCTTCCGACGTCCGGCGGCACCTCGACCGGGTCACCGTCGGCGATGACGGCCGAGGGCGGCTTGAGGAAGATGAGGGGTTCGGTCGGCACGGTGCTCCCCAGTTCGGCGGCGTGGTCCGCGTAGTTGCGCCCCACGCACACGATCTTGCCGGGCTTCACGGTCGACATCACGGTCACGGGCCGCTAGTCGGCCCGGCGGGAGTGGATGGCCGTCCCCACGAGCGCGCCGAGCGCGGCGATCGTCAGGAAGCTGGCGATCACCGTCCACCAGAAGCCGACATCGGAGTCACCGCCTCCCCACCCTATAGACGCGGTGCGGGCCGCACCGGCGGCAAGGGTCAGGAGGAACAGTCCGGCGAGGAATCCAAGAACCTTCTTCATTTGCAAATGCACCAGGGTTGGGGAATCCTGTCACTTCGGGGCGCGCGAACCGCGCGTAGCACCGCCCCGCCACCTGAATCTACCGGGGAGCGTAGAAGTCCGCTACGCGCTCCTTCACTTCGTCCCAGGGCCCCTTTACGAGCGGCATCGGCGGAAGGGCTTCGAGCAAGAGCCGCCCATACCGCCTGGTGAGCAGGCGGTCGTCGAGTATCAATGCGGCCCCGCGGTCGGTGCGCGTCCGGATCAGCCGCCCGACTCCCTGCTTCAACCGCATGGCCGCATCGGGGACCATCAGGTTCCAGAACGAGTTCTCGCCGCGCTCCTCCATGGCTTCGATCCGGGCCTCGGTCATGGGCTCGGTGGGCACGCGGAAGGGCAACTTGTGAATCACCAGGGCCCGCAGGGGCCGCCCGGGCACGTCCACGCCTTCCCAGAACGACGCCGTGCCGAGAAGAATGGCCTCGCCCGACCGGGCGAACTTTCGGAGCATCGCGGTGCGGTCCCTCTCGCCCTGCACCAGGAGCGGCCAGCGTCCCTCGGTACCGCCCGCGCGCAGGTGTCCCGCCACCGCGTTCAGCGCGGCGTACGAAGTGAACAGCACGAAGAGCCCTCCGCCGGTGATCGTCGCGACATCGCGCACGACGTTCGCCGTGGCCTCCTGGTGCGCCGCCGCGCCGTCGCGGCCCGTGCGCCCGGGAAGGTCCGTCGGAATGGCGAGCAGGCTCTGTGTGGCATGGTCGAAGGGGGACGCAAGCACCGTCTCGGCCACCTCGGCACCTGCTGGTTGGGCATCCGAGAGCGCCTGCGTCGCGTGGCCGGCCAGGCCCAGGCGCTGCTTCAGGTAGCCGAAATCGCCGGCTGCCGCCATCGTCGCGGATGTGAGCACCGCGGTCCCGGCCCTGTCGAACACGTGTTCGGCGAGTAGCGGCCCCAGCTCGACCGGTGCCGCCGCAAAGCCGATGTTGCGCACGTTCCTGATCCCGGAGCGCCGCACTTCGAGCCAGCGCACCATGTTGCCGCTGTCGGCGCCGGGCAGAAGGCACAGCCGCAAGGCACGGTCGATGTTTCCGAGGCGGGTCCGGGAGCCCCCAAGGTCGAGAACCCGTCCTTCCAGCGCGTCCCGGAGCTCCTCGTGTCCATCCAGGTGGCCGATCAGCGCGTCGAGTTCGCGGTCGAGGTCGCCCAGTGCGATCAGGGTCCGGTCGAGCGCCTCGCCGATCCCGGGATCCTCCGCAGGCTCGGGTCCCGCGGCCTCGCCGGGCCCGCCGGGTCTCCCGAGGCGGAAGCTCCCCCGGTCCGCGCGCGCCTCGGCCCAGGGTTCGATGACGCGGAAGAAGGCGTTGAAGGCGGCCCGCGCAGCACGCACGCGGGGGCTCGTGCGCTCGCGGATGCGCGTGCCCAGGTGCCGGGCGGGAATCGAGGCGGGCGCCGCCGCGAGGGCCGTGAGGATCGAGGCCAGGATCCCCTTCCCCCGCCGCTCCAGGCGCGACAGCGCCCGGTACATGCCCGTCCTCGTGGCCTCGACGCCGAGACGCGCCGTCGCCGCGTCCTCCAGGTGATGCGCTTCGTCGAAGATCACACGCCGGTACGACGGGAGCACGGCCGTGTCGCGGAAGTTGTCGGTGGCGATGCGCACCGCCAGGTCCGAGAAGAAGAGCGCGTGGTTGACGACGACGAGGTCCGCGCCGGCCCCCGCCCGGCGCGCCCGCTGATAGTGGCACTGCTGGAAATGCGGGCACTTGGCCCGCAGGCATGCGTCCGTTTCGCTCTTCACCTCGTCCCACAGGTCGGGGCTCGGGGAAAAAGGCAGGTCGCTGCGGGATCCGTCCTGCGTCTGGTCGACCCATTCCAGAAGCGCCTGCAGTTCGGCGGAGCGGTCGTCCGGGAAGAGGCTGGGCGCGGACTCGGCCGCGAGGTGGGCGCGCCGGATCGAAATGTAGTTTCCCCTGCCCTTCACCAGCGCCCACCTGACCCGTTCGCCCAGCACCCCGCCCACGATGTCGAGGTCCTTGCCGACCAGCTGCTCCTGCAGGTTGATCGTGTTGGTGGACACGATCGTCCGCTCACCGTTGCGCGTCGCCCAGCGCACGGCCGGCACCAGGTAGGCGAGCGACTTTCCGGTGCCCGTTCCCGCTTCGACCAGCGCGGTACCCCCCTCGTTGAAGCGCCTGGCCACGAAGCGCAGCATGTCGCGCTGGGCGCGCCGATCCTCGTAGCCGGGCAGCGCCGACAGGGGACCGGCCGGCGCCAGCAGTTCCGCGAGGTCGTCCACCTCCAGAGGCACGATGCGCCGGGGCTCGGGCGGCTCCACGACCACGTAGATGCGGTCGGCCTCGTTGGTGACGATCGCCGTCCCCAGCCCGTCCTCATAGATCCGCGCGGCCACCGCGAGGTCGGCGTCGGAGGGTTCCAGCACGCCCGACGGATGATTGTGGATCATCACGCCGCCCTCCGGCGCATCGCGGGCCACCGCCAGAACCGCCGATCGATTGCCGCGGGCGACGCCACGGGGGTTGGCAACCACCCGCTCGCGCGTCACCTCCGCAAGGAAGGTCACCTCCCGCCCTCCGGCCCTGGCCACCTCGTCGCGGATCACCCGGGCGGCCTCCGGCGAGAGCCGAAGGGGGAGGGACGTCACGTCTTGAGCTTCTTCTTCTTCGCGGCGGGGAAAAGGACGTTGTTGAGGATCAGCCGGTATCCCGGCGAGTTCGGGTGGAGCGCGAGATCGGTGGGAGGATCGCCGATCTGGTGCTCCGGGTCTTCCGGATCGTGACCGCCGTAGTAGGTCCAGGTCCCCTCACCCAGGTTGCCATGGATGTACTTGGCCCAGACTCCCTCCACGGCCAGCTGCACCACGCCCGGCTTCAGGCGGTCGATGGCGAACGACGTGGTCAGGCCGTAGAAGTCGCGCAGCACGGACTCGTGACTCTGCGTCAGCATTGCCGGTACCGGGTCGAACTTGGCGGAGAAGTCGAACAGGGTGAAGGCGCCAAGCTCCTTCTTCCACGGGGTGTTGACCTGGTGGCCATCGATGTCGGAGAAGGCGTTGACCGACGGAGCCACCTGGATCATGGCGTCGTGGAAGGCCATGGCCCGCGCCCAGTCGACGTTGGCGCTGGCGTTGGGATCGGGCGGTGTCCCGTCCGAATAGGCCGCAGCGATGTCCACCGAAGTCGCGGCCAGGGCCAGCTCCAGGGTCTCCGGAGCGGAGCACATGGCGAAGAGGAAGCCACCCCCGTCGACATAGTCGCGGATGGCGCGGCTGACGGCCTTCTTCAGCGCGGGGACGTTGGCGAAGCCGAGCGTGCGCGCGGCCTCCTCGTTGCGCATGACCTCGTCCTCGAGCCAGGGAGCCCCCGCGTAGGTGATGTAGAACTTCGAGTACTGCCCCGTGAAGTCCTCGTGGTGGAGGTGGAGCCACTCATAGTCCTCCAGGCCATCCTGAATGACTTCGTAGTCCCAGACCTTGTCGTACGGGATCTCGGCGTAGTCGAGAGCCATGGTCACCGCGTCGTCCCACGGGGCGCTGTTCGGCGGCGTGTAGATGGCGATACTGGTCGCCTTCTCGAGGACGACCGACTCCATGTTCGAGTTGGCGACGATACCGCGGATCCGCGCTTCCTCCGCGACGCCGACCGCCTGGATGGTCACGCCCATGAGCGCGGCGCGGCGCCGGACCGCTTCGGTGTCGGGCAGCAGGAAGGAGCCGCCCTGGAAGTTGAGGAGCCACTCCGCCCGGCCGTCGCGCTCCAGTACCGAGTACGCGAGGCCATAGGCCTTGAGATGGTCGGCCTGTCCGCGGTCCATGGGGACCAGGAGCATCTGGGCCGGGAGCGCACCGGGCGTGGCGGCGGCCATCGTCGCCATGACGGCGATGCACAGGGCAAGGCGCCACGGGACGGGCACCCGGGGCCGCGGCCGGCGCGCGGCGCGGGCATGTCCGGCCACCCCGGCGGGCATGATCATGGCAATCCTCCGTTCTGTATGCGGCGCAGCTCCCGACGCGCCCCGGGAACGACGGGGCTGTCGGGGCGGCTGACAATCAGGGTCTCCAGAATGCGCACCGCCTCGTCACGCCCCCCGGGTTCCGCGGCAAGTGCGCGTGCCAGGCGCACGGCGGCGTCCGGGAACTCCCGCGCGTCGGAATGCTCGGCAACGAGACGGCGACGGTAGCTCATCGCGAGCTCGGCCCTCCCGAACCCGTCGGCTGCGTGCGCCGCCATCGCCAGGATCGCGGGGCGGTCGGAGGGCGGCACCGCGTCGATCCCCGCCGCGACGGCCTCCAGCCCGTCCGCGGGCCGTTCCCGGTGACCGGAGATCGCCACCCGCGCGGCAAGCGCGGCTCCAGCGGGCGTGAGTTCGCTCAGGGCGAGCGACAGCTCCAGCACCTCGGTTGCGCGGTCCGGTTCCAGATCGGGAATGGATGCCTGCAGTGCCACGATGCCCTCGGGCACCGCGCCGCCTTCCAGGAGCAGGAATGCCCGCTCGAGGGATGCTCCGGGCCCGTCGATGCCCTCGAGGACCTCGAGCGCCTCGGCGCGCATCCCGCTTCCGAGCAGCCGTGAGGCAAGCGTCGCCGACAGCGCGTCCAGCTCGGTGGCGTCGGGGAATTCCTCACGGAAGGCGGCAAGGCCCTCCATGGCCGCTTCGGTCCTGTTCGCGGCGATCTCCATCCCCAGCTGCTCCGTCCACGCGGTACGCCGCGCGGACGTCCCGGCCCCCAATGACCGCGTGATCCTGCGCTGCGCCTCGATGGCGGCCGCGGTGTCCCCGGCGGCCAGCGCGGCCGTCGCCATGCGTTCGTCCGTCGCCCGGGCGTCCGCGGCGTCCTCCGCCATGGCGTGGAGCAGACGATAGGCCCAGAGCGCGCTGGCGGGCCGGTCGAGGTCCTCCGCCTTGCGTGCGAACCCGTTCAGAAAGCCGCGAGCCTCGCGTCCATCGAGCCTCTCGTTCGCCGCGGCCGTGAATTCCCGCGCGGCATCCTCCCGGCCCTCCCGGAGAGCCAGTTCGGCCCCGGCCTCGAGCCGCGCCACGGTGGCGGGCCCGGCCCGGACGGCCGCCACGATCACGGCGACCGCCTCGCCGCGCCCCGCCTGGAGGTCCGCGACGCGCCGGAACACATCGCCATTCCCTGCGCGATCCCGCCCGAGCGCCCGCGCCCAGGCCCCGGCCGCATCGTCGACGCGGCCGGCGGCAACGTGCACGTCACCCAGTTCGAGGAGGAGGACGGGAGGGTCGCCGAGCACTTCCAGTCCCTCCTCGATCAAAGCCACGGCCCTGTCGGCCCCATGCAGTTCCAGGTACGCAAGCGCGCCCTCCTGGTACGGATCGGGTGATCCCGGAACGGCGCCGATCCACTCCCGCACGGTCTCGTCCACGGCCCGCTCGGCCCCCGTCTCGGCCAGAATGCTCAACTTGAGTGCCCACACCGTGGCCGTACCGGGCTCGGCCACGAGAAAGTCGTCCACGACCGGCAGCACCTCATCGAGCCTGTCTCCGTTTCGCAGGATCCGCTCCAGCGCGAACACCCCCGCCGACGACGCGGGGTACAGGCGCAGCATCTCTCGAAGCGTCGCCTCGGCCGCGGTCAGTTCTCCGCGCGCTTCCTGGGTGGTCGCGCGCCGCAGCATGCGGTTCTCGCCGCGCGGATCGTACCGCGACTGAGCCGCCAGGACATCCGCCGCGGCCGGCATCGACCCGGCGGCGAGACACAGGATCACAGCCAGGCGCTTCACCGGCGGTTGATCCTCTCGAAGTAGCGGATTACCAGCGCCCGCTGAGCGGGTGGCAGGGCCCGCAGCGCCGCCGCGCCGGGCAGTTCGAAGCGCAGGACATCCATGTCGTCCGCGCTCAGGGCGCTCACGCCCGCCCGGTCGAACGCTCCGGGCTCCTCAGACTCGCGCTCTTCGGACTCCTCGTCCCGTTCGAGCGTCCGGCCGGCGTCGAGCAGACGATGGAACAGCCGCTCCTGGCGGCGCAGCACCTCGGGGTCCAGGCGGCCCTGGGCCAGCGCCTCGGCAAGCCGTCTGGCCTCCTCGGCGAAGGCGGACAGATCACCGAGCGGGTCACCCTGCTCGGCGCCCTCCTCCGACATCTCGTCCAGCTCTTCGGCGACTTCCTCCTGTCTGCCCGCCATCTCCTCCACCTGCTCGGCCATGGTTTCCTGGCCGAGGCGCATCGGCGTCAGCGCGGACGCGTCCTCCATGATCTCGCCCTGCTGCTGCGCCAGCTGCTGCATCTGCTGCATCATCTGCTCCGAGCCCGACGCCGAGGCCTGCGCCTGGCCCTGCTGCTGGCCCGATGTCATCGCGAGCCGGGCCACCTCGTTGAGGCTGCGCACGACGGACTCGGCCTCCGCCGCCGGCGATGGACCGCGGGCCCGCGGGTTCTCCATGGCTCCGATGGTGCCGTCAAGGTGTTCCATCGCCTGACCCACCGCGGCAAGCAGATCCCGCGCTCCCGGGGCGGCCATCTCGGTCCCTTCGGCGTAGTTCTCGGCAAGGTTGCGGATCCCCTGCGCGATCGCCGCCTCGTCGGCCCGCAGCGCGGCAAGCTCGGCCGTGTTCGCGCCCTGCATCCGGCCACGCAACTCGGACTGCGTCCGGGCCAGCGCCAGGGCGTCGGAAGCCGTCTGGCCCAGAGCGGCGCGGATGGCGTTCATCAATTCCTGCTGCATCTGCATCTGCGCCTGACTCAGCTGCTGGGAGACCTCGGACAGGTCACCCGCCGCCTGCCCGGCCTGCTGGCCGGCTTGCTGCTGCTGTCCCTGGCTCGCCAGTTGCGCCGCCTGCCGCATCTGCTCCCTGGCCTGGCTGAGCTGGTGCCGAGCCTCCTGCACGCCGGCGCCCGCACCCTGTTCGCCCGCTTCCTGAAGACGCTGCTGAAGTTCCTCGAGCTGGCGCTGCAGCTCCTCCGCCTCCGCCTCCAGCACCTCCTGCTGGCCGGCCCGCAGCGCTTCATCGCCGCCCTCCATCATCGCATCGGCCAGGATCTGCTGCTCCTCGGCCAGTTCCCGGGCCTCGCGCGTGGTGGCGCGGAAGTCCTGCTGGATGGCTTCCTCGCGGAACTGCCGCAACGATTCCTCGAGCCTCTCGCGCAACCGCTCCTGGTTGAGCGCCATCTCTTCCAGGGCCGCCTGCAATTCGTCCGGGTCCATCTCGGCAAGCTGATCGCGCAGCTCGTCGAACTCCTCCCGATCCTCGGGCGTCACGCCCTCCAGCAGCTCCTCCAGGTCCTCGAGCCCCTCGTCCAGCTCCGGGTCGGCCAGACCGGCATCCTTGAGAGCTTCGCGCAGCTCCGCAAGCTCGCGCTGCAGCGAGTCGACCGCCTGCATCATTTCGTCCTGGCGTTCAAGCGCCTGGGCGATCTCCTCGCGCTCCGCGAAATCGGATTGGCCCTCCCTGCGCCCCCTGGACGCCTCGGTTTCGCGCTCGTTTCGCTGCTGCAGTTCGCGGGCTTCCTCCTCCGCCAGCCGCGCCTCCTCGGCCAGCTCCTCCACGCCTTCGGCAGTCCTTTCCAGTTCCTCCTGCGCGGCACGCTCCAACTCCGCAATACCCCCCATCCAGAGCCGGTATTCGGCGCTCTCGCCCGCCTGACGCGACGGGTGATTGTCGATCACCCGCGCCCGATACCGGATCGTGTCGCCGGGCGAGAGCGTCCAGCCCGAGACGTCCAGCACCGGACGCACGACCGCACCCGCCGAACCACCCAGCTCGACCGCGTGCACCACGGGATCGTCCGCCTCGCCGAAGGAGCTGACCCGCTGCACCACGATCTCCAGCCGCTCGATGCCATGGTCGTCCCGGGTGTGCACGACCAGCGGCTGGCGCAGGTTCACAGGCATGATCGTGTCATTGCCGGGAAAGACGATGGCGACCTCGGGAGGCCGGTCCGGGATCACCTCCAGCACCAGCGGCTCGGGAGCCGACGCCGCTTCCCCGCCCGCGGCATCCGTGAAGTGCCAGGCATAGGTGCCCGAGCGTTGCGGGAACCAGCCGGCTTCGAAGCGGGTGCCGCTGACGTCGAGCGCCATCACCGGGCGCTGCTCGTCGTCCATGAGCGTCCCGGAGCCAATGGGCCGGCTGCCCTCGCCGCGCATCCGCAGGTGCGTGCCCGCGGGAACCGAGAGCGGCGGCATTTCGTTGCGGTATTCGCCGGGCGCCAGGGCGGTGTGCGGCGGATACGTGACCTCGAGCGAGAAACTGCTCACGAAGAGGGGGTCGACGGGGGAGAGGACATGCACGACCGTTCTCGCGCCGTCCGGGGCTTCGATCCAGTAGCGGACCTCGGCGTTGACGGGAGGAAGGGAGGCGGTGCCGGTTCCCTCGGCCAGCGCAATCACGCGGGACCGCGTGACCTGCCCCGTCACGTCCCAGCGCAGGGTGACGCTGTCGCGCAGCGGCGCGTGTGCCGTGACCGCGACGACGGCGCCGCGGGCGACGTCGACCGTGCCGGGCTCGACGTCGACCGGGGGCAGTACCGGGGCCGCAAGCACCGCGAGGGGGTGCAGAAGACCGTCCCAGGCGCTGAAGGTTCGAGCCGGCGCCGCGCCCATGACGAACAGCGCCGCCGGCAGCGCGACCGCGAACGCGATCGTGCCCCGCCGCACTCGTGTCTTCACCTGCTCGCCGAGGCCACCCGAGAGCGTCCTGGAGTCCCCGGAGAGCTTCCGGCCGACCCTTCGCAGGGCCAGCGCGCGCAGACCGGGCGACGTGCCGGGCGGCGCCTTGCGCGACAGCTCGAGTCCACCCAGGACCGCGCCCTCCTCCAGCCCCGCGATCCGGTCCATCGAGCGTGTGATCCGGTGCTCGGCGCACCAGTGCCCGCCGAGCCGGCGCCAGCGCCAGATGCCTGCCGGAATCACGCCCAGCACCAGCAGGGCGAGCACGAGCGGGACCGGGCTGCCGGCGTTCCAGCCTCCGTCTCCGGCCAGGGCCGACGCGAGGATCAGCACCGCCAGCGCGAGGGCGCCGCACCACCCCGCCACCATGAGCCCCAGGGACCGGGACAGGTATGCGCGGACGCCTTCCACGGCCGTCCCGATCCTCACGGCCGCCGCGCGCATCGCGCTCCGTTCCCTGGCGGTCATGAAGTCCGGACCCCCTGCGCAATCGCGAAGACGAAGATGTTCACTCCCATGCGCAGGGCGTTCTCCCTGATCTCCGGCGGATCCTCATGAACACCGGAGTCCTCCCAGCCGTCCCCCAGATCGGTCTCGTACGTGTATAGGACGATGAGCCTGCCCTGGTGAAAGATCCCGAAGGCCTGGGGAGGTGCGCCATCGTGCTCATGAATCTTGGGCAATCCGTCGGGAAATTCGTAGAGGGAATGAAAAACCGGGTGCTCCGGGGGCAGTTCGATCAGCTCCTTCTCCGGGAAGATCCGCGCCATCTCACGACGGAAGGACTCGTCCATGCCGTAGTTGTCGTCCGCGTGCAGGAATCCCCCGGCGAGGAGATAGCGGCGCAGGGCGAGTCGCTCGTCGTCCGAAAAGCGGATGTTCCCGTGGCCCGTCATGTAGAGGAAGGGGAAGTCGCGCAGCGAAGGATCGGCCGGGCGCACGGCGACCTCGCGGTCCGCGGTGGCGATCCCCGTCCGCTCACGTACCGCCGCCAGCAGGTTGGGCAGCGACGACGGATTCGCGTACCAGTCCCCCCCGCCGTCGTACTGAAGGCGCCCGATCGTTACGGGCCCCACGCCCTGCGCGAACGCGCTGCCCACCTGCACGGCCAGCGCCACCGCCACCGCACCGGCCGCCTTCCGCGCGCGCATCACGGCCTCGTAGGCCGCCCCCCGCGGGACACGGCCACGCGCGGCGACTCTCCGCGCGGCGGCGCTCGGGGCCAGCCCGTCCGCCAGGGCGGCCACGGCCAGGGCATCGACTTCGGCCGGGTCCAGCGCACGGTCCGTGGGCCGTCTCTCGACCACGACGGTCACCTCTCCGCGCGGCGGGTGCTCGCGGTAATGCAAGGCGGCCTCACCGGGCGTGCCCCGGAAGATCTCCTCGTGCACCTTGGTCATTTCGCGGCACACCGCGATCCGGCGCCGGGCTCCGTCCCCCTGCCCGGCCAGGTCCTCGAGAAGCCGAACGAGTCGCGCGGGGGATTCGAACAGCACGGTCGTGTCTTCGGCGCCAATGATCCGCTCCAGGGCGCGAGCCCGCTTTCCCGCCTTGCGCGGCAGGAATCCCACAAATGTGAACGGGACACAAGGTAGTCCCGAAGCCACCAGTGCCGCGAGCACCGCCGAGGGTCCGGGCACGGCCACCACCGGGTGTCCACCCTCCACGACGGCGCCGAGCAGCCGCTCCCCGGGGTCGGAGAGCAGTGGCGTTCCCGCATCCGAGACCAGCGCGACATCGTCGCCGCGCGCCAGCCAGCGCGCCACCCGCGCGATGCGGCTCGCCTCGTTGTGGGCGTGGAGGGACACCGGATGCGTCCTCACCCCGATGTGGGCCAGCAGCGTCCGCGCCCGCCGCGTATCCTCGGCCAGGATGTGATCGGCCGCGGCCAGCGCGTCGCGCGCCCGCCCGGTCAGGTCGGCCAGGTTGCCGATGGGGGTCGCCACGACGAATAACCGCCCCGGCGCCGTGCGCGGACGGCCCCGGGGTTCGCGCCCCCGGCCTGCCTGCGCTCGGTCCGACACCCCCCGGGAGCCCTGGGCTGCTACAGGTGCTCGGTGATCTTCTGCTCCAGCTGGGCCTTCGGCACGGCTCCGACGATCGTGTCGACGTGCTGGCCGTCGCGGAAGAAGAGGATGCTCGGTATCGATCGCACCCCGAAACGCATCGAGGTGGACATGTTCGTGTCTACGTCCAGCTTGCCGACGCGAACCCGGCCGGCGTACTCGTCGGCCAGTTCCCCGACGAACGGCGCGATGATCCTGCAGGGCCCGCACCACTCGGCCCAGAAGTCGACCATCGCGAGTCCCTCGTGAGCTTCGATCTCGTTCGCAAAGTTGTCGTCGGTGATGGTGACGAGGTTGGCGTTGTCTGCCACTTTCGGATCCCTCCGTAAGACGTTTTCCGTTGCCGCCGAACCCCGGGTGGCGATCACTGCCCCCTGATGGACCGGCAGCACTGCTGTTTTCTCCGCCTTAACTCTAACCGTTTCAGTTCAGGGAGCGGGCAACCCGGAAGCCCACGATCAGGCTCCGGTCGAGGAACGGACTGCGCAGCCGGTAGGCCGCGCGCAGATCCTTGACGCCGTGATACCAGGAACCCCCGCGCAACACCCGCGCGGAGCAGTCGCCGGATTCCCACGCCCTGCCGTCCCCCGGCGCACCCGCGTACCCCTCGTTCCAGCAGTCCCGGGTCCACTCCCAGACATTGCCCAGCAGGTCGTACAGACCGAACGCGTTCGGCTTGAAGGACCCCGCAGGCGCCGTGTTCTCGTGTCCGTCCCCGCAGGGCAGCGCCGAGTAGTCACCATTCGCGAACAGACAGGCGTCCGTCACCGTTTCGCCCCAGGGGCGCGCCGTCGATGCTCCCGCGCGCGCGACGTACTCCCACTCCGCCTCGCTGAGCAGCCGGTACCGGTGGCCGGTCACCTCGGACAGCCAGTCCGCGTAGGCCCGGGCGTCGTTCCAGTTCACGTTGATCACGGGACGGTCCCCGCGTCCCCAGCCCTCGTCGCCGGGAAGGTGTTCCAGGCACCCGCCGGCTTCCACGCAGGCCTCCCACTCGGTGAACGTGACTTCGTGGACCCCGGCCGCAAACGCCGCGATCAGCACGACCCTCTGGGGCCCTTCGTCCTGGTAGCGCCCGGGTTCCGAATCAGGAGATCCCATCAGGAAGGCCCCGGCCGGCACCCTCACCATGGCGGGGCACACGTCGCAGTCCCGGAAGACCGCGCCGTCCTCCGGCACCTCCGGGGGCGCGCCGGCGTCATCCTGTGCGAGGACGGGACGGGGTGACGCGACGGCCAGCGCGGTCAGGCAGACAACTCGAACGATCATCCCGGAAATATGTCGAGACACGGCCGGGAAGCCCATTGTGCCGCGGCCGCTCGACCCCATGCCCGTCCAGCGCATGTGCGGCCACCGGGGGCCGCGCTTGCCCCGCCAGGCGGCGCGCGGGCATGATGTCCGCATGGACACCGCCTTCACCGACCTTCCGCTCGACCACGTCGCGGTCGCCGTCCTCTCGTTCGAGGACATCCTTCCCGTGCTTGAGCGACTGACGGGCGCGCGCGCCAGTGCCCCCGAGCGGGTACCGGCACAGGGAGTCGAGGTTTGTTTCGTGGGACGCGTGGAGCTGATTCGGCCGCTTGACGGGGACAACGGAGTCGCGCGGTTCATCGACCGGCGGGGCCCCGGACTGCACCACGTCGCCTACCGGGTCGAGGATGTCGCCGCGGCCATGAACGCCCTGGCGAGCGAGGGTTACGAGTTCACCTCCGCGGGGCCAATGACCGGTGCCGGAGGACATCGCATCGCGTTCGTGCATCCCGGGTCGACGGGTGGGCTGCTGGTGGAACTCGTGGAGCGCGGGTAGGCGCCGAGGCGCCCACGGGCCCCCGCCTCACCCCACCACGCGGGCCAACTCCACCTCCTCTACCAGCCATCCGCCGTCCGTCGTCCGGATCACCACGAAGGGAACCTCGACCGGACCGCGCTCTCCCCGCTCGAGATCCACGCCCACGCGAATCGCGGCCCGCCCCCTCCCCGCCACGGCCTCCTCGGACCGCACGCGGTAGGACTCGTGCCGCAGAATCGCGGCGATTACGTCCATGCGCAGCTCGACCTCGCGCGCTTCGAGGCACCGCTCGCCCAGCCGGATCCAGGAGCCGGCCTTGCGGAAGGCGCAACCGAGAGTGCCGCCGCGATCCCCGATCGGCCCGTCCACGGTTCCGAAGAGGCGGGCCATCGCTTCGTGATCCCTGCGCCCGGCGGCCTCGAGGAACATCTCCACCGCCCGCGCCGGCTCTGGAGCGGGCGCCGGTCCGATCTGTCCGGCCGTGCCCCCGCACCCGGCCACCGCCGCCACCAGGAGCCGGGGAAGGAGCACTGCATGCACGGCCCTCCCGCCGGGCGACCCGCGTCCGAGGACCCACGCACTCATGCCGCCACCTCATTTGCGGCAGCGAACACGAGGCCGCCGTCCGCACCGCGCTCCAGGCGTATGGCGCTGCCCGGCACCACCTCGCCCTCCAGAATCGCCATCGCCAGCGGATCCTGCACGAGCCGCTGAATCGCCCGCTTGAGCGGCCGCGCCCCGAATGCGGGATCGTAGCCTTCGCCGGCGATGACCTCCTTCGCTCCGTCCCCTACCGTCAGGGTCACGTCCTGCTCCCCAGCCAACGCGGCCACGCGGTCAAGCTGGATCTCGACGATATATGTCAAATCACTTCTTGACAGTGGCTTGAATACAACGACATCATCTATTCGATTAAGGAATTCGGGGCGGAAGTGCTCCCCGAGGCGCCCCTTCACCATTTCCTCCACCTCGCTCCATTCCCCGCGGTCCGCACGCGCCAGGATCGCGGCGCCCGCGATGTTGGAGGTCATGATGATAACCGTGTTGCGGAAGTCCACCGTGCGTCCCTGACCGTCGGTGAGGCGGCCGTCGTCGAGAATCTGCAGGAAGGCGTTGAAGACCTTGGGATGCGCCTTCTCGACCTCGTCGAACAGCACGACCGCGTGCGGGCGCCGGCGCACGGCTTCGGTGAGCTGCCCGCCCTCGTCGTATCCGACGTACCCCGGCGGCGCGCCCACCAGGCGCGACACGGAGTGCGACTCCATGTATTCCGACATGTCGAGCCGCACCATGGCGCGCTCGTCGTCGAAGAGGAACTCGGCAAGCGCGCGCGCGGTCTCGGTCTTGCCCACCCCGGTCGGCCCCAGGAAGAGGAACGACCCGATCGGCCGGTTCGGATCCTGTACCCCCGCGCGGGCACGCCGAACGGCACGCGACACGGCGCCCAGCGCCCGGTCCTGGCCGACGACCCGCTTCGCCAGGAGCTCCTCCAGGCGGGCCAGCCGCTTGCGCTCCGAGGCCAGCAGCCGCGTCACGGGAATCCCCGTCCACTCGGCCACCACCTCGGCGATGTCGTCCGGAGTCACCTCCTCCTTGAGGAACTTGCCCTGTGCCTGGAGGCCGGCGAGCCGCTCCTCGGCCTTCCCGATGTCCGCCTGGGCCCGGGGAATCTCGGCGTACTGGATCTCGGCCGCCCGCTCCAGTTCGCCCCGCCGAGTCGCCTGTTCGGCTTCCGTGCGCAGACGGTCCATCCGCTCCTTGAGCTCCTGGATCCGGGCGATCTGGATCTTCTCGGCCTGCCACGCGGCCTTCATCGTCTGGCTGGATTCGCGGAGCTCGGACAGTTCGGCCTCGATGCCGCCCAGCCGCTCCCGCGCGCCCGCGTCGTCTTCCCTGTCCATCGCCTTCCGCTCGATCTCCAGTTGAATGATGCGCCGCTCCACTTCGTCGATCTCCTGGGGGAGGGAGTCGATCTCGATGCGCAGCCGGCTCCCCGCTTCGTCCATCAGGTCGATGGCCTTGTCCGGGAGAAAGCGGCCGCCCACGTACCGGTCCGATAATCTGGCGGCCGTGATCAGCGCGTCATCAGTGATGCGCACGCCGTGGTGCACCTCGTAGCGCTCTTTAAGGCCGCGGAGGATCGCGATCGTGTCCGCAACCGACGGCGGGGCCACGTACACGGGCTGGAAGCGGCGCTCCAGCGCGGGGTCCTTCTCCACGTGCTTGCGGTACTCGCCGAGGGTCGTGGCGCCCACGACGCGCAGGTCTCCCCGCGCCAGGGCGGGCTTGAGCATGTTCCCCGCATCCACGGCGCCCTCCGCCGCCCCCGCCCCGACGATCGTGTGGATCTCGTCGATGAACAGCACGTAGCGGCCGTCGGCCTCGGTCACCTCCTTGAGCACCGCCTTCATGCGCTCCTCGAAGTCGCCGCGGTACTTCGCCCCCGCGAGCATCGCGGAGATGTCCAGCGACACCAGCTTCTTGCCGTTCAGCGAGGCCGGCACGTCCCCGGCCACGATCCGCTGCGCGAGGCCCTCGGCGATGGCGGTCTTCCCCACTCCGGGCTCCCCGATGAGCACCGGATTGTTCTTGGTCCGGCGGGCGAGCACCTTCATCACGCGGCGGATCTCGTCATTTCGCCCGATCACGGGATCGAGCTTGCCCCTGCGGGCGCGTTCGGTGAGGTCGTGGGAGAAGCGCTTGAGCGCCTGGAACTTGTCCTCGGGGTTCTGATCGGTGACGCGGTGGGAGCCGCGGATCGCCTCCAGCGCGGCGTCGAGTCGCTCTCCGGTGACGCCGTTGTCCCTGAGGATCCTTCCCGCGTCGCTCTTCCGCCCGGCCAGGCCCACGAGCAGATGCTCGGTGGATACGTACGTGTCGCCGAGCTTGCGGGCCGCCTCCTCCGCATCGTCCAGCGCCGCGCGCAGGTAGCGGGACGGGCCCGGAGGGGATCCGCCGCTCACGCGCGCGCGCCGCTCCAGCTCGGCATCGACGTCCCCGGCAACCTGCTCGGGCGAGACCTCCATCTTACGGAGCACCGGCGCCACGATGCCGTCCTCCTGCTCGAGCAGCGACTTCAGCAGGTGGACGCCCTCGATCTGCGGATGCTCCCTGCGACGGGCCTCGCGGGCCGCGGAGGATATGGCTTCGGCGGCCTTCAGCGTCATGCGGTCCGCGTTCAGCATTGTCCAGACTCCTGTTGCATATCGGTCGGCAACGTTGCCATTTTGGCAGCGTTCGGGCGGGCGGACCGGCCCAGGTCGGCCAAATTGGCAGACTGTCCTGCCAAAATGGCAGTCCTGCGGTTCGGCGGGCCCGCCTGCCCCTCTACTACAAGGAAGATCCGGGCCAGAGCCCGGGCCGAGTACCCGGGCCTGAACCGGGCGCACCGACAACCCGAGACCCGAGGACCTCATGGCATCGGTCGACCCTCCCTCGCGCAAGGGCCTGCCGCCCGAGGCGTACGAAGTCGTTCCCGGCGGGGAGTACCGCCCCTACGTGCCACCCGAGCGGTCCCTGGCCGAACTCACCGTCAAGGCGGTGCTCATCGGGCTTGTCCTGGCCGTCGTCTTCGGCGCCGCCAACGCGTACCTGGGACTGAGGGTCGGGCTGACGGTCAGCGCGTCGATCCCCGCGGCGGTCATGGCCGTGGCCATCTTCCGCGCGATCCGGCGCGGGACGATCCTCGAGACCAACCTGGTGCAGACCATCGGGTCGGCGGGGGAATCGGTGGCGGCGGGGGTGATTTTCACGCTGCCGGCGCTCTTCATCTGGCAGCGGACGGACCCGACCATCGCAGTGGACCTGGTCCAGATCACCGTGATCGCGGCGATCGGAGGCCTGCTGGGCGTGCTCTTCATGATTCCGCTGAGGCGCTACCTGATCTCGCGCGAGCACGGCAAGCTCCCCTACCCCGAGGGCACCGCGTGCGCCGAGGTGCAGGTGGCCGGAGCGGCGGGCGGCGGCAAGGCCCGGCTTCTGTTCTCCGGCCTCGGGGTCGGCGCGCTGTACCAGGCGCTCGCGAACCGGAGCGGCCTCGCGCTCTGGAACGAGTCCCCAAGCCAGCCGCTCCCGGCGAAGGCCGAGATCGGGGGCGATTTCACTCCCGAATTGCTCGGCGTGGGGTTCATCATCGGGCCGCGCATCGCGGCGATCATGTTCGGGGGCAGCGCGCTTGCGTGGCTGGTCCTGATCCCGGCGATCAACCTCTGGGGGGGCGGCAGCGTCGTCTACCCCGCGAGCGAACCCATGTCGTCGCTGGGGTCCGGGGACATCTGGAACAACTACATCCGCTACGTCGGCGCCGGTGCCGTGGGATTCGCCGGTATCGTGACGCTCCTCAAGTCGCTGCCCACGATCATCGAGTCCTTCCGGCTGGGGCTGGGACAGGTGGGCGCCGGCGGAGGAAGCGACCTGCCGCGCACGCAACAGGACCTCCCGATGAAGATGGTGCTGGGCGTCGCCGCGCTGCTGGCGGTGACCCTGTGGCTCTGGCCCGGGGTGCCGGTGGGACTGACGGCCGCGGTTCTGATCGTGATCTTCAGCTTCTTCTTCGTGACCGTATCGAGCCGGATCGTGGGGCTCATCGGCTCGTCGTCGAATCCGGTGTCGGGGATGACCATCGCCGCGCTGATCCTCACGTCCCTGATCTTCGTGGCCCTGGGGCTGAATGACGGCAGCGGGGCGGCCAAGGTGGCGGTGCTGGCCGTGGGTGCGGTGGTGTGCATCTCGGCGGCGGTGGCGGGCGACACCTCGCAGGACCTCAAGACGGGCTTCCTGGTCGGCGCCACGCCGAAGCGCATGCAGGTGGGCGAGATGATGGGCGTGCTCGCCAGTGCGGCGGTGATGGGCGGGGTGCTGGTCGTGCTCAACGAGTCCTACGGGATCGGCACGGTGGACGGACTGCCCGCTCCGCAGGCCACGCTGATGAGCCTGGTGATCGACGGCGTGCTGAACGCGTCCCTGCCCTGGGGTTTCGTGCTGCTGGGGATTCTGATCGCGGCGGTGGCCGAGTTCGTCTTCAAGCTGCCCTCGCTGGCGCTGGCGGTGGGGGTGTATCTGCCGGTGTCGCTGATGACGCCGATCTTCGTCGGCGGCCTGATGCGGTGGGCGCTCAACCGCAAGTACCGGGACGCGGGCGAGACCGAGAGCGGCGAGAGCGTCCTGGCCGAGCACCGCGAGCGCGGCGTTCTGTTCGCGTCCGGGCTGATCGCCGGCGCGGCGCTGGTGGGCGTGCTGATCGGCGCCGTGATCTTCGCGGTGGCCAACCGCACCGGCCACGCCGACCCGGCGTCCATCTGGCACGTGGGGCACGCATGGTCGGAGTGGTTCACCGGAAGCTCCGCGCTGGTCGGCACGCTGGTGTTCGCCGGACTGTGCTGGATGCTGTGGCGGGTCGCGAACCGGCGGGACGCGGCGTGAGACGGGACGGGCGCGGGTACCGGGACGGGCGCGGCCCGGTCCGGCGGCGGCGCGGGCGCGCGTGGGTGCGGGCGTTGCCGGCACTGGTCGCCGGCGCACTCGCGGGCGCGTGCGGGACGGCGCCCGAGGAGGTCATGACATGGCAGGAGTTCGTGGACGTCTACGTCGGCCTCCGCACGGCGGAACTGCGCTCTCCCGACGCGGTCATCACGGAGGCGCGGCGGGACTCGGTGCTGGTGGCTCATGGCGTGACCGAGGACGACCTTCTCGCCTTCGCCGAGCGCTACGGCGAGAACGTGACCTTCATGGAAGGGGTGTGGAGCGCGGTCGAGAACCGGATGGTGGAACTGAGCAGCCGTCCCGACTCGGTGGGGTAAGAGCGCCGCGGCTCGGGAAGCGGGCAACTCCCTCGGGCCGGCGGCGGCGGGCTGCGCGGGCCGGCGGCGGCGGGCTGCGCCAGGGCGGCGCCGGTCCGCCCGGCGGCGCGCTACTCCCACTCGATGGTCGCGGGCGGTTTCGAGCTGATGTCGTAGGTCACGCGGTTGACCCCCGCGACCTCGTTGATGATCCGGGTCGACACCCGGCCGAGGAAGTCGGGCTGGAACGGATACCAGTCCGCGGTCATGCCGTCCCGTGACGTGACCGCGCGCAGCGCCACGACGTTTTCGTAGGTCCGGGTGTCTCCCATGACACCCACCGAGCGGACGGGAAGAAGGACGGCAAAGGCCTGCCAGATGTCGTCGTAGATGCCCGCGGCTTCGATCTCTTCGAGGTAGATCGCGTCCGTCCGCCGCAATACGTCGAGCCGCTCCTCGGTCACCGTCCCGATCACCCGGATGCCCAGGCCCGGCCCCGGGAACGGGTGGCGGCGGATGAACGCTTCGTTGAGCCCCAGGGTGCGCCCCACCGCGCGCACCTCGTCCTTGAAGAGCTCGCGCAAGGGCTCGATGAGTTCGAAGGGCATGTCCTCGGGAAGGCCGCCGACGTTGTGATGGGACTTGATCGTGTCGGACGGGCCGCGCACGGCCAGTGATTCGATCACGTCGGGGTACAGGGTCCCCTGCACGAGGAAGCGCGCGTTCGAGCCCAGCTCGCGGGTCGTGCGCTCGAAGACGCGGATGAAGGTCTCGCCGATGATCTTGCGCTTGCGCTCGGGCTCGACGATCCCTTCCAGCGGATCCAGGAATTCGCGTGCGGCCTCCACCACCACCAGGCGGATCCCCATGTGTTCGCGGAAGGTGCGCTCGACGTTCCTGCGCTCGTTGAGCCGCATCATCCCGGTGTCGACGAAGATGCAGGTCAACCGATCGCCCACGGCCCTGTGCACCAGAGCGGCGGCCACCGACGAGTCCACGCCGCCGGAGAGACCGCACACCACCTGCCCGGCGCCCGCCAGTGCGCGGATGCGTTCGACCGACTCGGTGACGAACGCGCCGGCGGTCCAGTCGCCCGAGCACGAGCAGATCCGGAAGAGGAAGTTGTGGACGATCTCCTGGCCGCGCGGCGTGTGCGCGACCTCGGGGTGGAACTGGACGCCGTACAGAGGACGCGAGCGCGCGCGGAAGGCCGCGACGGGAAGGTCGGCGGTAGCTGCAAGGGTGACGAAGCCGGGAGGAGGTTCGTCGACGTGGTCGCCGTGCGAGCACCACACAGTGACGTCGTCGGCCGGATCGAAGCCGTGGAAGAGATCGTCGCCGGGCCCGGTCGCCGCGGCGTCGGCAGCCGTGGCCGGGGCGGCGGGCCCGGTGGCCGGGGCATCACGCGCCGCGACGCGCAGGCTGGCGCGGCCGTACTCGCGCTTGCCGGGTACCACGGTGCCGCCCTCGTGATCCGCGATGAGCTGCATGCCGTAGCAGATGCCCAGGACCGGGATCCCCAGGTCGAGGAGGCCGGGGTCGAGGCCGGGAACGTCATCGCCGTACACCGACGACGGTCCGCCCGAGAGAACGATCCCCCGGGGAGACCACGACCGGACCCAGTCGATGGAGCGCGTGGGGGGGTGGATCTCGCAGTACACGCCGGACTCGCGGATGCGGCGCGCGATGAGTTGCGTGAACTGGGAGCCGTAGTCGACGATCAGGATGCGGTCGTGGAGCGCGGCGCCGGCGGCGTCGGTCGCCGGAGCCGTGCCGGTGTGCGCCGCGCCGGAGCGGGCGCGCGGTGGATCAGTCATCGTGCTCGCCCCGGATGAGGTCGCCGTATTCCTCGCGGCGCCGTGCCAGCGTGGCGCGCCCGCCGTGCACGAGGACCTCGGCGGGACGGGGTCGCGAGTTGTAGTTCGATGCCATGGTGAAACCGTAGGCGCCTGCCTGGCGCACACAGATGAGCGCGCCGCGGGGTGGAACCGGCAGGCGCCGGTCGCGGGCGAGGAAATCGCCCTGTTCGCAAACGGGGCCGACGATGTCCACACGCTCCACGGCGCCCCTGTCGCCGTCGTGCACCAGCGAGATCGCGTGGACGCCGCCGTAGTGGCTCGGACGTATCAGTTCCGTCATTCCCGCGTCCGTGATCACGAAGGTCTTCCCCCCGCTTCGTTTTACGTAGAGTACCCGCGTAAGCAGCGCCCCCGCGTCGCCGACGAGGAATCGTCCCGGCTCCAGGATCAGGGCGAGAGCACGGCCCTCGAGGCGGGCCGCCACCCCCTCTGCGAGCGCTCGTATGTCGAGCGCCCCGGCTTCGCCGTCGGCGATTCCGAAACCGCCCCCCAGATCCACGTAGCGGAGGTCCGTCCCGCAATCGCTGCGCACCCGGTCGGCAACGTCGAGCACGACGTCGAGCGCGGCCATGAAAGGACGCGGTTCACGGATCTGGGACCCGATGTGCACGTCGACGCCAACCGCGGTCAAGCCGGTGTGCTCCACGATGGCGGCATACAGATCCACCGCCTCGTCCGGAGACACGCCGAACTTGGCGGACGCGTGACCGGTGCGGGTGAACTCGTGCGTTGGGCTGTGCACGTCCGGATTGACCCTTATGGCGACCGGGGCGGCAACCCCTGCCCCGCGTGCCACTTCGCCGAGCGCGGCGAGCTCCTGGGCGCTCTCGACGTGGAACGCCATGATCCCCTGCTCGAGCGCGTAGCGCATCTCGTCCCGGGTTTTCCCCACGCCGGCGAAGACAACGCGCCCCGAATCGATCCCGGCGCGCCGGACGCGGTACAGCTCCCCGCCGCTGACGATGTCGGCACCGGCGCCAGCTTCCCCGAGAAGCCGCAGCACGGCCAGGTTCGGATTCGCCTTGACCGAGTACGCGATCAGGAGTTCCAGGGGCGCGAAAGCGTCCCGCACCGTGTGGAACCGCTCCAGGATGCGGTCGCCATTGTACACATATAATGGCGTGCCGTATTGTTGCGCAAGAACTTCCAGCGACACGTCGCCACAGCGCAGGACACCGTCGCGGCGCGGGAATGCCGAGTCGGGGGCCGCCCCGCCCTCGGACCCTCGCCGCCTCTGCGCGGTCTTCAGTACGCCCGTGCCCAAACCACCTCCATGCTCGCGGCGCCCCCGCCGACACACCGCACCGGAGCCGTGTCGGAGCGGAACTCGCGCGTTGGGATGACGCGGATCGTCGCCTTCGTTTCCTCCTTGACCCGTTCCTCGACGCCGGGATCGCCGCTCCACCCCGAGTACACGAATCCCGCGCCCTCGTCCAGCAGGGTCCGCAATTCGTCCACCGACGAGACCTCGCCCCGGTAGGTCGCGCCGTCCCGGCGGGCGCGCGCCGCATCGAGCAGCTGGCGCTGCAGGGACGCAAGGCGTCCTTCGATGCCACCGAGCGCTGCCGCCTCGGGCATCGACTCCTTCCGCGCCTCTCCTTCCCGGGACGTTCGGCGGACGACGACCACCTCCTGCCTCTCCACATCACGCGGGCCGATTTCGATTCGCAGCGGCACCCCCTTGCGCTCCCACTCGAAGAACTTTGCGCCGGGAGACAGATGCCGCCGCTGGTCGGCCAGCACCCGGATCCCCTTGTCCTTGAGCGCCGCCTCGATCCGGCGCGCCTTTTCGGCCACGACCGCCCACTGGTCGTCGCTCCTGCCGATGGGAAGCACGACCACCTGAGTGGGAGCGAGCTTCGGGGGCAGCACCACGCCGACATCGTCGCCGTGGGTCATTACCAGGCCGCCGACCAGCCGGGTGGAAACGCCCCAAGAGGTATTCCAGGCGTATTCCTCCCTCCCTGCCTCGCTCTGGAAGGTAAGTCCGAACTGGCGCGCGAAGTTCTGTCCCAGCATGTGCGACGTTCCGGCCTGGAGCGCCTTGCCGTCCTGCATCAGGGCTTCACACGCGTAGCTGCGAACGGCGCCCGCAAACTTCTCGGCCTCGGACTTGAGGCCGGTAATCGCGGGCATGGCCATCCACTCCTCCATGAACGTCCGGTAGACGTCGAGGATGGTGCGGGCCTCCTCTTCGGCCTCGCCCTCCGTCGCGTGGGCGGTGTGGCCTTCCTGCCAGAGGAACTCGGCGGTCCTCAGGAAGAGCCGGGTACGGAGCTCCCAGCGCATCACGTTCGCCCACTGGTTGAGCAGGACCGGCAGGTCGCGGTAGCTCTGGACCCACTTCGCGTACATCGAGTAGATGATCGTCTCGGACGTCGGGCGTATGACGTAGGGCTCGTCAAGTTCCTTGCCCCCGGCGTGGGTCACCACCGCCAGTTCGGGCTTGAACCCTTCGACGTGCTCCTTCTCGCGCTCGATGAAACTCATGGGAATGAGGAGCGGGAAGTACGCGTTCTGGTGTCCCGTCGCCTTGAACATGTCGTCCAGCGCGCGCTGCATGTTCTCCCAGATGCCGTAGCCCCAGGGCCTGATGACCATGCTTCCGCGCACCGGCGGGTAGTCCGCCAGCTCGGCCTGTTGCACGACTTCGTTGTACCAGGCGCTGAAATCCTCGGCCCGGGGTGTAAGTCCCTTCCCCTTTTGTCGCTTTTTCATCTGCCTCCGCCGCTTCCGGACGAATCGTCGCCGGTTTTTCCCTGTTTGTGCCCACCGGACCGCTGTCGCCGGTCCATCGTCCATGCCAACACCCCTGGAACACCGAAAAGAAGGATCGCCGCGGCCAGCCACGTCGTTCGAAACGGCCATCCGAATGCGCCGCGAGCCAGGTACGCCGCGAGCCAGCCCCCGGCAACGGCGGCGACCGCCGCGGCCCCGAGCAGAATGGCTTCGAGGAGGTTGAGGCGCCGAATGGCCCGGCTCATCACCTGCCGCACCACGCGCATGTCCTCCTGGGACGGCTGCCGGCGCTTGTTCCGTGGCAACCGGCGGTCCCGGCGCGTCACGTCTCCTCCCGTTCGGGGCGGCTGCCCCGCAAGGAGTGAGACGTCCCGCTGCCGATGCCGACGCCGTGGTCCCCCGCGAGCCCGCTCTCGATCAGCGACTCGAGGGAGCGCGTGTCCTGCGCCCCGGTCTTGAGGTCCCGGACGGTCGCCGATGCGGACGCTGCTTCATCCGGACCGATGATCACCGCGTACGCGGCGCCCGCCCGACTGGCGGCCTTCAGCTGCTTGCCCAGTCCCTGCGGCCTGAGCGCGTACATCACCCGGTACCCGGACGCTCTCAGCCGGTGGGCAAGGGACATCCCCAGCTCGCGTTCCCCGTCTCCCACCCACGCGATCCAGCAATCGCAAGCCGGGACCTCGGGCGGCACCAGGCCGCGGTCACGCAGCAGCTCGGCGAGCACCACATCGCCCATCCCGAACCCGACCGCGGGCAAGGGCTCGCCGCCCACCAGCTCCAGGAGCCTGTCGTAGCGTCCTCCGCCGCAGATCGCGCGAAGTTCTCCGGCGCGGTCGAACAGCTCGAAGACGATGCCCGTGTAGTAGGCCAGGCCCCGCACCACCGTGAAGTCGAACTGCACGTACCCCCCCAGCCCCATCGCATCGAGGATCGCGCGATGCTCTGCCAGCGGCCGCATGGCCTCGAGCACCGAGGGGTCGTCGGCGAAACGTTGTCTCATGTGTTCCCACGTGCCGTCCGCGATCAGGCCGCGCAGCGTCTCCGCGGCGACCGCGTCCAGCCCGAGCCCCCGCAACCTCGCATCCGTCACATCCGCTCCGGCACGGCCGGCCTTGTCGATGACCGCAAGGCAATCCTGATGCCGATCGTCCGCAACCTCGAGGGCGGTCAGCACGCGGGTCACCAGCCGCCTGTCGTTGACGCGCGCCAGGAAGTCGTCCTCCCCCAGCCCGAGACCCCGGACCGCGTCCACGGCCACGGCCAGGACCTCGGCGTCCGCGGCCACCCCGCTCTCGCCCACGATGTCCACGTTGAGCTGGAAGTGCTCTCTCAGGCGGCCGCGCTGGCTCCTCTCGTACCGGAAGAGCTGGGGCAGCGAAAACCAGCGAATCGGCTTGGGCATTCCCCGGCTGCGCTCGGCCAGGATTCTGGCCAGCGTCGGGGTCATTTCGGGCCGGAGCGCCACCCGCCGCCCACCCTTGTCGTCGAAGTTGTAGAGCTGCTCCACGATCTCCGCTCCGCTCTTCTCGACATAGAGGCCCAGGGGCTCCAGCGGCGGGCCGTCGTACTCGTGAAAGCCGTACCGCGTGGAAACGCGGCGCCACGTCTCGAAGATATGGTTGCGCAGCGCGAGTTCGCCGGGTGCGAAATCACGGAAGCCGGGAAGCCGGGAGAAGGACTGGGGGGGCATGGTTTGCGAATCTAATCGGCAAGGTCGGGAATTCAATCCTGAACGCGCGCCCACGAACGTTCCGCAGGGTCCCGCCCGTCGGCGAAGGGATCGACGCCGAGCGTCTCGAGGACGTCGCCCACCGTATGACATGATCCGGTGACGACGACCGTGCCGCCACGGGCAAGCGACTCCGCCCGCCGTACCGCAAGGGTCAGGTCCTCTTCGGTCTCGATGGGCACGCCGCCGCGCACGACCCTCGCCACCGCGCGGGGGTCCCAGAGCCTCTCGCGCGGGGCCGAGGCGGGAATCGTGAAGACGACACGATCCGCGAGATCGACCAGGGGCGGCAACATGCGCGACCAGTCCTTGTCGCCGAGTATGCCGGCAAGGACCACCAGCGGCCGGGGAGGCGCGAGGTCGGCGAGCGTGCGGACGAGCGCGGCCACGGCGGCCCGGTTGTGCGCGACATCGAACACGAAGAGGCGTTCGCCGATCCGGTGAATCTGACCCCGGCCGGGCCACCGCACCCCGGCAACGCCTTCGCGCGCGGCGTCGAGCGGAGGGGGACGGCCGATCAGTTCGAGCGCCCGTATGGCGAGGGCGGCGTTGGTGGCCTGATGCGCCCCGGGCAGCGGGGTCTCCAGTTCCACGGGCCCCCACCGGCGGGAATGGAGCGTGAAGCGCGTGCCTCCCCGTCCGAGACGCAGATCGGACAAGTGCCTCCAGGGCTCGACGAGGTGGACCGGGGCGCCCACCGCGCGAGCCCGCTCGCGCAGCACACCCAGAACGGCGGGCCGTCCCTCGGCGGTCACCAGGGGCACCCCGGGCTTGATGATTCCCGCCTTTTCGCGCGCGATGTCCGCGAGCGAGTCACCAAGGTAGTCCTGGTGATCGAGCGCGACGTTGGTGATGGCGGTGACTTCGGGAACGATCACGTTGGTGGCGTCGAGGCGCCCGCCGAGCCCCACTTCGATGCTCGCGCAGGTGACCTCCTCCTCGGCGAACACGACCAGGGCGAGAAGCGTGCAGGCCTCGAACAGGGACATTCCCAGATCTCCGGACAGAGGCCTCAGGCGACGGGCGCCCTCCTCGAGACGAGCCACCGCGAGAGGGGCGCCATCGACCATGATGCGCTCCCTGAAGGAGCACAGGTGGGGCGACGTGTAGAGGCCGACCCGCTCGCCGCTCCGCTGCAGCACCGAGGCCCAGGTCGACGCGACGGACCCCTTGCCGTTCGTGCCTCCCACGTGCAGGCAGCGGTAGGCGAGATGAGGGTTGCCCACCTCCGCCAGCGCTGCCTCCATGCGGCCAAGCCCCCACTCGACCGCGCTCGAGGCTCCCGGGAAGAGCGAGTCCAGCGTTGGGTCGCGCCCGTTCAGCCCCAGGGCCGCCACCCTTCGCGCATGTGCCGCAGCAGCTGGGCGATCGCGCTCTTGAGTTCCCGCCGGTCGATCACGCGGTCCACCATCCCATGCTCTTCCAGGAATTCGGCGCTCTGGAATCCCGGCGGAAGCGCCTGCTTGATGGTTTCGCCGATCACGCGGGGACCGGCAAAGCCGATCAGGGCACCGGGTTCGGCCAGATTGACGTCGCCGAGCATGCCGTAGGACGCAGTCACGCCTCCCGTCGTCGGGTCCGTGAGGACCGAGATGTACGGCAGGCCGCGCTCGTGGAGCCGCGCGAGCACGGCGGAGGTCTTGGCCATCTGCATGAGGGAGAAGATCCCTTCCATCATGCGCGCGCCGCCGGAAGCGCTGACGACAACCAGCGGGAGATCCCTTTCCAGGGCGTCCCGGCCGGCACGGGCGATCTTCTCCCCGACGACGGACCCCATCGATCCGCCGATGAAGCTGAAGTCCATCACCGCCAGCACGACCGGGATTCCCTCGATACGGCCTCGGCCGGTCATGACGGCCTCGTTGCGCCCCGTCTTTTGCCGAGCCGCTTCCAACCGGCCCGGGTACGGTTTGAGATCGGAAAACCCGAGGGGATCGCCGCTCGTCATGCCCCCGTCCTCCTCTTCGAAGGAGCCGGAGTCGATGAGCAACTCGACGTAGCGCGGCGCGGAGATGCGGAAGTGGTTTCCGCATTCGGGACACACGCCGAGGTTCCGCGCGAGGCGCTCGCCGTACAGGATTTCGCCGCAGCCGTCGCACTTCTCGAACACGTCGGACGGAAGGTCGCGGCGGTCCTCGGCCGTGAGCCGCTTCTTCTTCTTCTGGAACCAGGCCAAAGCTGGAAGCCTCTTGTCGGTAGGGCGGCGCCCGGGTCAGGGATCTTCGCTGGCGAGGGCGACGGCAATCGCCGCGGCCGTCCAGGACATCAGAAGGAAGGACCCTCCGTAGCTGATGAACGGGAGAGGAATCCCGGTGATGGGGACCACGCCGATGGTCATCCCCACGTTGACAAACACATGTGTAAGCCAGACGCCCATAATACCGAAGATGAACAGGCCGGCAAAGGGGGTGCTCGCGGTTTCCGCCATCCGGATCATGCGAAGAAACAGGTGGCAGAACAGCAACAGCGTCAGCGACGTGCCGATGAAGCCCAACTCCTCGCCGACGACGCTGAAAATGAAATCCGTATGTTGCTCCGGGAGAAAGGCCAGGCGCTTCTGCGTGCCGGCGGTAAAGCCCTTGCCCATCAATCCACCGCTCCCTACCGCCACCTTCGACTGGATGAGCTGCCAGCCGGCGTTGCGCGGGTCGAGGCTCGGGTCGAGGAAGACGAGCAGGCGGTTGCGCTGGTACTGTGCCAGGGAGTTCCAGAGCGGCTGCGCGACCGCGCCCGCGGCGACATTGCCCAGAATTACGGTGACCGACTCGACGAGATAGAGCCGGAACCGGTAGAGATAGAGCGCGACGACGAGCACGATGATGTACACCGACCAGACGCGGGCGCTGAACGCGAGCAGGAGTCCGAGCCCGGGGGACGCTGCGAACAGGATGAGGGGCCAGGGCGTCCGGGCCCAATAGATGATCGCGAAGAACATCCCAACGAATGCCAGGGCGGTGCCCAGATCCGGCTGCAGCAGAACGAGTCCCAGTGGAACGGCCACCAGGAGCGCGGGTGTCAGAAGGTCGCGCAGGTAGCGCGGCGGCTCCTCGCGGCGTGCCAGCAGCAGCGCGAGCGCCAGCGCCGTCGTCAACTTGGCCGCCTCGGCGGGCTGAAACCGGAATCCCGCAATCGACAGGAAGCTGTTTACGCCCTCCGCCGTACCCGAGCCGGTGCCCGCGACCAGCGTGATCGCGAGGACGGCGACACCGACAATGTACACGGGCATCGCGAACCACTCGAACCATCTGAGCGGTACGCGCGACAGGATCAACAGCCCGACGACCGCCGCGGCGAGAATGACGGCCTGACGGAGCCAGAGGCCCTGTGTGACCGGGCTCGGGACCTCGAGCACGCCGGCAGAGTAGATCATGGCCACGCCGAACAGCGAGAGCAAAAGGACGGTGGCCGTGAACGGAAGCTGCCTCAGCCAGGCGGGCCTGGTCCCGGTCATCCCGGTTCCCGCGCGTTGGCCCAGGCCGTATTGCGGCCGGCGACGAGGTACTCCCTCAGGGTCTGAATGGTATCGCGCGGCATGCCGTGTTTGCCACGCAGATAGAAGTCGGCCGCCTTGGCCACAAGGGGCGCCGCCACCGCCGAACCGCTGCCCCCGAGTTCGACCATCGCCACGAGCACGATCTCCGGCGGACCGCCGAACGGCCCGGCGACGCCGGTGAACCAGGCATGTTCCGGGCCGTCCCCGCTGTGTTCGACAGTGCCCGTCTTCCCCAGCAGGTCGAAGTGCTCGAGCGACGACAGGTGCGCCGTACCCCCGGGCTGCATGACCCTGCGCATGCCCTCACGGATTTCCTCCAGATGCTCCGCCCGGATGTCGAGGCGCCAACCCTCCGCCGGTACGGCCTCTCGGTACAGGGTGGGGGCGGGTGCCGAGCCGTCGCGGGCGATCGCAAGCAGGAACTGGGCCATTTTCAGGGGCGTCTGGTCGTTGGGACCCTGTCCGATGGCGAGGCTCAACACTTCGCCTTCCTGTGCCCGGTAGCCGAAGCGCCGCTCCCAGAAGTCGACGCTCTCCGGGAAGATCCCTCCGGCTTCCTGCGGCAGATCGATCCCGCACTGGTTGCCGAACCCCATGCGGTTGCCCACTCCGAGCATGCGGGCCAGGCCGATGCGAAGTCCGAGCTGATAGAAGTACACATTGCAGGAGTGCTGGATGGCGCCGGGCAGATCCAGCGATCCGTGCCCCTCTGAATCCCAGCAGCGTGCGACACGATTGCCGTAGGCATAGGCCCCGCGACACGGAACCGGCATGTGCTCGTCCGGGGTCACCACGCCGAGATCGAGCGCGATCGCCGCCGTGACGAGCTTCCATGGCGATCCCGGCGGGTAGGTCCCCGTGACGGCCCGGTGATAGAGCGGACTCTGGGGGTTGGCGACCAGCCGACTCCATTCCTCGGCATCGACCACTCCCGCGAACACGTTGGGATCGTAGGCCGGCGCCGAATAGAGCGCCAGGACCCCACCGGTCTCGACATCGAGGGCCACGACGGCACCGTTCATTCCGGCTGGAAACACCTGGTGAATCCACTCCATGAGCTCCAGGTCGAGATTGAGGTCGACATCCTGGCCAGGGTCCGCGGCTACCCCCTGGACGCCGCCGAAACTCCCAACGATCCGCCCCGCGGCATCCACCTCCACGTATCGCGTCCCCGCACTGCCCCGCAGCAGGGACTCATAGTGCGATTCCACTCCGGACCGGCCCACGATCCACCCGGGCTCGGCATCCTCGAACTCGGGCCGTCCCAGCTCGGCCTCGTTGATCTCGCCCACGTATCCGATCACGTGCGCGCCCAGCTGCCCTGCGGGGTAGCGCCGCTTGGGCCTGGGTTCGATCAGCAGACGCGGAAACCCCGAGCGCCGTTCCTCGAGGGCCGCGACGGCGTCGAATGGCGCGTCACCCGTGACCAGCAGGGGTCGCGGGCCCCCGGCCCGGACCTGCTGGGACAGGGCGTCGAGACGTCCGGCGGGAATGTCGAGGTGCTCTCGCAGCCGCCGCAGCGTCGCCCGCATCGAGTCCGGCTGGTCCGGAACAATGGAGATGGAATACCCGGGAATGTTGTCCGCCAGGACCCTCCCGTCCCGATCCCGGATGATCCCGCGCGGGGCCGGAACCGTCAGCGGCCGCAACCGATTCCGTTCCGATTGCAGAAGCCAGTCCGTGGCTCGCAGCACCTGGGCCCGGAAGAGCACGGCGGCAAGGATGCCCAGGAGGACCACGACCGCCATGCGCGCGCGGTTCGCGAGAACGGAATGCCGGTTGCGGCGACGGCTCATGACGACGCCCCGGCACGCAGGAACAGCAGCCTGAGCAGGATCCCGAACGACGCGGCGTACAGGGCCATGAGCGCGGACTCCACGAGGAGGCGCTGGTCGAGGTCGGGGCGGATGGCCGACTCGGTCACAGCCCATACGAGAGCAATGCGAACCCACGCGCCCAGAAGGAAAAAGGTGGCCAGGAAGCTCTTCGAATCCCCCACGAAGAGGTCGCGGGACTTCGCTCCCGCCATGCCCAGCAATGTCATGGCCAGGACATTCGACCCGAACGAGGTCATCGAATACGCGTCCTCGAGCAAACCCAGCAGCATGCCGAGCGCGGCGCCGGAGCGGACGTTCATCGACCGGCTGGCGAGAAGCAGTGCCACGACGAAGAGGTCCGGCGCTCCCTTGCCGAAGCCGAGGGCCACATGGAGCACGAGATGCATGAGGATCAGGCCCACCGTCAGGACCGCGACCCGCATCGTCAAGGACGGCGATCCAGCGGCGCGGCAGCAGGCGTGTCCGCTCCGGCCGCGATCAGGTTCCTGTCAATCCCCAGGTCGACGACCGCATGCGTCGCCTCGCCGGGGTACACGGAGGGGACTACGTAATAGCTCTTGCTCCAGCCCGCCGAAGTCTCGGCGACCCCGGACACGTGTCCGATCCGAATACCCCTCGGAAACGCCCCTCCCCGTCCCGACGTCACCAGTTCGACGCCGTCCGGCAGGTCCGACAGAAAGGACGCGCCTCGCAGCACAAGCCGATCCTGGGCCCGGAAAGCCCCTCGCGCCACTTCCACGATTCCGTGCTCCTGGCCGTCAACTGTCATGGCCGACACTCGAAAATCCGGATGCGACCAGTCGTAGGCCAGGGCATAGCCGGGGAAGACCACCTGGACCTGGCCCAGCAATCCGCCTTCCGTGACCACGGCGTTGAAGGGCTGGATGCCCAGGTCCTCGCCGGCGTCGATCTGAAAGACGCTCTCAGAACCGGAGGTCCCGGCGCGGATGACCGTGACCGCCACGAAGCGACTCGGCATGCGTTGTCGCAGCGACAACACCCCGCGCAATAGCCGGTTCTCTTCCGCGAGCGTGCGCTGACGGGCGATCAGTGCCATCGAGGAGTCCATCTGGGCCCGCAGCACGTCGAAATCGCGGGCGCGCGCCTCGGCCCGGGTGAGCATCCCGTTGACTTCGATGAACGGGCTCAGGGCCATCTGCCGCACCGAATGCGCGAGCGAACGCTGCGCGGCCTCGGGAAGGTTCAGCAGGATCAGCGAGGCAAGCACGAGGCCGATGATCACAGGGAAGTCGCGCTTGCTCCCTGCCCGATTCCGCGTGGACTGACCAGCCAATTCTCGTTCTTGCCTCCTGTTGGCGGATACCCCGCCGTTCGTGCCGCCGGAGGTTCTAGGTTGTAAGCACGGAGCGGTATTTCGTGAATTCGTCGAGAATCCTGCCGGACCCCCGCACCACGCAGGTCATCGGCTCCTCGTCGACGTGTATCGGGAGGTTGGTCTCGAGGGCGATCAGCCGGTCGAGGCCACGAATGAGCGCCCCGCCGCCCGTCATGACGATTCCGTAATCCACGATGTCGGACGCCAGTTCCGGCGGAGTGATCTCCAGAGCCGACCGGACCGCTTCGACGATCGAGCGCAGCGGCTCCTGAATGCACTCCCGGATCTCCTGGGAATGGATGAGCACCATCTTCGGAATGCCGGACACCAGGTCCCTGCCCTTCACTTCCATCTCCCGTTCGCCGTCCGTCTCGATCGCCGACCCGATCTGCATCTTGATCGCCTCGGCGGTCGGTTCACCGATCAGCAGATTGTAGTTCTTCCGGAGGAACGCGACGATCGACTGATCCAGTTCGTCGCCCCCGATCCGAATCGACGTGTCGGCGACGATGCCCGAAAGCGCGATGACCGCGATCTCGGTCGTCCCGCCCCCGATATCGATCACCATGTTCCCGCGCGGGGTTTCGATCGGGAGCCCGACTCCGATGGCCGCCGCCATGGGTTCCGCCACCATGTACACCTCGTTCGCGCCGGCGGCCTGGGCCGAAGAGCGCACCGCCCTGCGTTCGAGTTCGGTGATTCCCGATGGCACACCCACCACGACCCTGGGCTTGATGCGGAAGATCCGCTTGGACATGACCTGTTTCAGGAAATGCCGGAGCATGAGTTCGGTCACGTCCACATCCGCGATGACGCCGTCCTTCAGGGGACGGACGGCCTCGATCCCTTCGGGCGTGCGGCCGAGCATTCGCTTGGCCTCCAGGCCCACGCTCATGATCCGCTTCGTCCCGCGCTCTACCGCAACGACCGAGGGTTCGCTCAGAACGACCCCCTCGCCACGTACGCACACGAGCGTATTGGCCGTCCCCAGGTCCACGCCGATATCGCTTGTAGGGACCAACCGCTTCGAACTGAACCAACTGGAGATTGGGGGCAACGGTCAACGCAGGCCGGAGCGGCTCCGATATTGGGGGATTCGCCTCCGCAGAGAGTGGGGACCTGACCTAAAGCTATCGAATTCCCGCGCTCATTTCACGCCCGTACTGCCGAAGCCGCCAGAGCCGCGCTCGGTTTCGGTGACTCCCGGCGCCTCGTCGACGCGGGGGGAGAGACAGTGGCTGAACACGAGTTGTGCGACCCGGTCACCGCGATTGATCGTGACGGCTTCGGCACCCGTGTTCTGCATCAGAATCCGGAGTTCACCGCGATAGTCGGAATCGATCGTGCCGGGACTGTTCGGTAGGGTGATCCCATGGCGCGCCGCCAGCCCGGAGCGAGGGCGGACCTGACACTCGAGCCCTGCGGGCATCTCCATGATCAATCCCGTCGCCGCCGCGTGGATGCGGCCCGGCTCGAGCCGGAAGGCCTCGCAGCTGCGGACGTCGAACCCGGCTGCCTCGGCCGACGCGCGGGCGGGCAGCGGGAGATCCGGGTTTGCCGCCAGGCGCTTGAACCGCACCCTGGGCTCGTCCCGCTGGTCCACGGTCCCCAGCGCGAGAAGCGGCTCCATCTTCATCCCGAACGCCTCGGCGACTCCCCGGTGACGGACCCTGCCCTCCGCAACGTTGATTCCGCGGGCAAGGTCCGGATCCTCGGCGCACGCCTGCCGCCAACCGGACCGCGCCAGGCGCATCGCGTACGGTAGCGTTGCGTTGGTCAGCGCCAGCGTGGACGTGCGCGGCACAGCGCCGGGGATGTTCGACACTCCGTAGTGGATCACCCCGTCGACCTCGTATACAGGATCCTCGTGGGTCGTCGGCCGGATGGTCTCGACGCATCCTCCCTGGTCCACCGCGACATCGACGATGACCGATCCCGGACGCATCGTGGCGAGGTCGTTCCGCTTGACCAGGTTCGGTGCTCTTCCACCCGGAACCAGCACCGCCCCGATGACCAGGTCCGAGTCCCTGAGCTGTTTCCGCACCGCGTACCGGGTGCTATACAGGAGGTTCACGTTGGCCGGCATGATGTCGGCCAGTTGCCGTAGCCGCGGCAGGGAGATGTCCATCATCGAGACGCGGGCGCCCAGGCCCGCCGCCATCTTCGCCGCCTGCGTTCCCACGACTCCCCCGCCCAGAACCAGGACCTTGGCGGGTAGAACGCCCGGGACGCCGCCCAGCAGAATCCCCGAGCCGCCCGAGGGACGGCCAAGGTACTTGGCGCCTTCCTGCACCGCCATGCGCCCCGCCACCTCGCTCATCGGCGTGAGGAGCGGCAGGTCGCCGTCCTCCGGCCCCACGGTCTCGTAGGCGATCGCAATCGCCCCGCTGTCGATCACGGCCCGCGTCAACTCCGCCGAGGCCGCGAAGTGGAAGTAGGTGAAGACGATCTGTCCCTCGCGGATCCGGGGCCATTCGGAGGCCACCGGCTCCTTCACCTTCATGATCATCCCGGCGCGCCCCCAGACCTCCGCGGCCGTATCGACGATCTCGGCGCCCACCCCGGCGTAGAAGTCGTCGGTGAATCCGCTGTGCCGCCCGGCTCCGGCCTGGACCAGGACATCGTGCCCCGCCCTGGTCATGGCTTCGGCACCGGCCGGGGTCAGCGCAACCCTGTATTCGTTCTGCTTGATCTCGGAAGGAACCCCAACGACCATATTCGGAATCCGTTCTGGTTTCGTGTCGCGGAGATTCGCTCGAATACCGGCGGTGTCTTCCGGGGCACGATACGGGTCAATGCGGGCCGAGGCACAGGGCGTACTGGCGCTCGGGCTCGAAAACGTCGGCGGCCACCCTGGCAATGTCGCAACTGGATAGGGAATCGATCCGACCGGTCAATTCGTCCAGGGTCACAAAGGGCTCGCGGTACAGTGCGAAGCCCGCGAGGCGATGCAGCCGGGCGCCGGGGGACTCCTGCGATAGCATGACCTGGCCCTTCACCTGCTCCTTGACCCTGTCCAGTTCGTCACGAGGGAGGCCTTCGGCCGCAACATGCCGATAGACGTCTCGAATCGCGTCCAGGGCCTCCGGGGCCTTGCCGGGACGGGTACCCGCGTACACGCCGGAAACGCCGCCCCGGGTGTAGAACGACTGGTAGGAAAACACCGCGTACGCCAACGCCAGTTCCTCCCGGACCCGCTGGAAGAGCCGGGAACTCATTCCGCCGCCCAGGGCCGCTGCCAGCAGGATCAGCGCGTGCCGGTCCCGGTGCGAGTGGCCCGGGGTCGTGCGGCCAAGCACGATATGCGTCTGGGAGGCCTCGCGCGCCACTGTGTCGATGCCCTCCGCGGGCGCGGGAGGCTCCGGGACGCAGGGCGCCTCGCTGCCCGGTTCGATCTCTCCGAACCACTGGTCGGCCAGCCCCAGGAACTCGTCGTGCTCCACGGCGCCGGCGGCTGCCACGACAAGGTTGACCCCCACGTAGCGGTCCTGGTGCAGACTGGCCAGGTCGTCGCGCGAGATGGCGGCTACCGAATCACGGGTTCCCAGGATCGACCGGCCGTAGGGATGGCCCCTCCACAGGCGCTCGCCGTGAAGCTCGAACACCAGGTCGTCGGGCGTGTCCTCCACCGCCGCGATCTCCTCGCCCACCACCATCTTCTCCTGCTCGAGATCCCGCTCGGCGAGCCGCGGGTCGCGTACCAGGTCCGAAATGACGTCCACCGCCTGCGGCAGATGGCTTGCCAACACCCGGGCTTCGTAGCCGGTGTGTTCCCGCGAGGTGTACGCGTTCAGCGAGCCTCCCACACTCTCCAGCGAGCGCGCGATCTGGCGGCGCGAGCGTGATCCGGTGCCCCGAAAGACCAGGTGCTCCAACAGATGGCTGGCACCGGCCTGGCCTGGTCCATCGAGGGCCGCCCCCTGCCGCACCCACGCTCCTACGGCGACCGAGCGCACGCCCGGCATGCACTCGGTCAGGACATGAACCGCGTTTCCCAGCCGGTCGCCACGATAGCTCGCCGCGCCGGGATCGAGTCCCATCCCGCTTCCGCGCCCGGTCCGGGTTCGCTCGCTAGCTGCGCGCTCCGGCCTCTTCCGCGACCGGAGTTCTCTCCTCGGCGGCCGCGGCCTTCTTGGAGAGGCGCATGCGTCCCTTTTCGTCGATGGACAGAAGCTTGACGCGTATGACGTCTCCGCGGTTCACGACGTCTTCCGTCTTCCCGACCCGGTAGTCGGCCAGCTCCGAAATGTGGCACAGCCCCTCGACGCCGGGCATGATCTCTATGAACGCGCCGAACGTCGTCGTGTTCTTGACCGGCCCCTCGTAGATCCTGCCCACCTCCGGCTCCTGCACGATGGCCTCGATCATCTCACGGGCTCTGGCGCCGGCTTCCGAGGACACGGCGGCAATCTTGACCACGCCGTCGTCGTCCACTTCGATCGTGGCACCCGATTCGTCCTGTATCGCACGAATGGTCTTGCCCTTGGGACCGATTATGTCACCTATCTTCTCAGGATTGATCCTGATCGACTCGATCCTCGGAGCATAGTCCGAGAGGTCCTCGCGAGGCGCCGCGATCGCCGAGTCCATGCAATCGAGAATGTGCATGCGGCCCCTGCGGGCCCGCTCCAGCGCTTCACCCAGCAGCTCGAAGGTCAACCCCTCGATCTTGATGTCCATCTGTATGGACGTGACCCCCCTGCGCGTGCCGGCCACCTTGAAGTCCATGTCTCCCAGCGCATCCTCGAGGCCCAGAATGTCCGTGAGGACGGCTACGCGGTCACCCTCGGAGACCAGGCCCATCGCCACGCCCGCGCAAGCGGCCTGCAGCGGCACGCCCGCATCCATCAGCGAAAGCGACGCGGAGCACACCGACGCCATCGACGACGATCCGTTGGACTCCAGAATGTCGGAAACGATCCGGATCGTGTACGGGAAGTCGTCGTAGTCGGGAAGCAGGGGCTGAATGGCGCGCTCGGCCAGAGCGCCGTGACCCTTCTCGCGCCGTGACGTCGACCGGATGGGGCGCGCCTCTCCCACCGAGAAGGGCGGGAAGTTGTAGTGGAGCATGAACGACTTGGTGATCTGCTCGCTGCTGTCGATCGAGTCGATCCGCTGCTCGTCCCTTGACGTCCCCAGGGTCACGACACCGAGCGACTGGGTCTCCCCGCGCGTGAACAGGGCCGAGCCGTGCGTTCTGGGCAGCAGGCCGACTTCACAGTCGATCTGGCGCACATCGTCGGCGCCCCGGCCGTCGGCCCGCAGGCCCTCGTCGAGGATGCGGGCGCGCACACTCTTCTTCTCCAGCGACCGAACGACATCCCGAACGTCCCCATCCGGTGACGGGGCATCCGGGTTCTCCTCGGCCAGTCGATCCGAGATGTCCTTCGCGACTGCCGTCAGCGCCGCCAACCGCTCCGTCTTGCCGGTGATTTTCACTGCATCGGCAACACCCGCCGCGGCTTCCTTCTCGACACGGCTGCGAAGCTCTGGATTCACCTCCTTGGGCTCCCATTCCATCGCGGGCACGCGACGGGGCGCGATGAGTACCTCCTGGATCTCGATCAGCTCCCTGATCGCCTCGTGCGCCACCTTCAGACCCTCGAGGATTTCGGTCTCGGGAACCTGGATGGCTCCCCCCTCCACCATGACGATCGCGCTGGCCGAGCCCGCTACGACGATGTCGACATCGGCATACTCGAGTTGCAGGAAGGTGGGATTCACCACCCAGTTGCCCTGGATCCTGCCGATGCGCACCGACGCCACGGGCGTGCGGAAGGGGATGACCGACGTGTTGAGCGCCACCGAGGCACCGATCAGCGTAAGCACGTCGGCGTCGTTTTCCTGGTCGGCGCTCAGGACCTGGGCGTGGATCTGGGTCTCGTGAAAGAACCCGTTCGGAAAGAGCGGGCGAAGGGTGCGATCCGTCAGCCTGGAGGACAGGACCTCCTTCTCCTGGGGAGCGCCCTCGCGCTTGAAGAAGCCGCCGGGGATCTTTCCGGCCGCGTATGCCTTCTCGCGGTATTCCACCGTGAGCGGGAAAAAGGGGAGATGGGTCGGCCTGTCCTGCACCGTGGCCGTCACCAGTACTACCGTTTCGCCAAACTGGACGAGGCAGGCCCCGTGTGCGAGCCGGGCCATGCGGCCCACCTCGAGGACCAGCCGCCGACCGGCGAACTGTCGTTCGATTCTGTCTGTCATTTTCTCTTCCGGGATTGCCGCAGAGAGCCTGCGGCGAAGGGGGGCTGCAGCACTACCGGAGCGCGGCTGTCCGCTGTGGCGCCGGGTCGCGCCAACGGCGGCAGGACGCCTCCGTGCGCGCGCCGGTCAATGGCGCAGCCCGAGGTCTTTGATCAATTCGCGGTATCCGTCAAGATCGGTCCGCTTGAGGTACTCGAGGAGCCGGCGGCGGCGACCCACCATCTTCAGGAGGCCGCGGCGGCTGTGATGGTCGTGCTTGTGGGCGTCGAAGTGGCTGCGCAGGTGATTGATCCTGGCAGTGAGAAGGGCGACCTGGACCTGGGTACTGCCGGCCCCGTTCTCGTGGGGCTGGTACTTGCCTACGATCTCTTGTTTGTCGATGCCCATTTCGTTCCCGTGTCTTCGCTTCCCGTCTCTTCGACATTTCTCGGACAGCCTTTTAACATAGCCGATGCCCAACGGGCACACAACCGCGAGTCTTGTCCAACGGCAGATGAGCCTGAACGGGAGATCGGTTTCCAACGGGGGATGAGCCTGAAGTGGGGGGCGAAGAGATCATTGGAGGATGATCGTGACGCTTCGCACCGCACAGATTCGCACTCTCGACCAGGTCCGG